>NZ_JBIAVO010000018.1:0-161306 GCF_042894345.1 Kitasatospora sp. NPDC001540 | reverse complement strand
ATCTTGCTGCGGCAGCAACGGCTCAATCCGAGCCCACGCAGCATCCGTTATCTCTCCACGACCCACCACAAGATCAATTATGAGACACGGCCTAGTGCCGCGTCAGGCAACCTTCGCCCGTCGCGACGCCCGGCACGCCCTCTCGCCGCACCGGCCGAAAACCCAAGTACACCCAGTACGAGGGCTTCCGGTCGGCACGCCGAGAGAACGCACCGGACGCCGCTCCTTGGCGGCAAAGGTTGCCTGACGCGGCACTAGTCGGAGCCGTCCTCGAAGGGGCGGGAGAGCGAGAGTCCGAAGCGGCCCTCCCCGTCCGTCCACCAGTCGGCCAGGCGCAGGCCCGCGGCGAAGAGTTCGCGTTCGACGCGTTCGCGGCGGAACTTCGCGGAGACCTCGGTGTACAGCTCCTCGCCCGCCTCGAAGTGCACGGGGAGGCCGAGATCGGCGATCTTGACGGTCTGGGCGCGCCGGGAGCGCAGCCGCATCTCGATCCATTCGTGCTCGGCGTCCCAGAGGGCGACGTGGTCGAACTGCTCCGGTTCGAAGTCGGCGTTCAGTTCGCGGTTGAGGACCGCCAGCAGGTTGCGGTTGAAGGCGGCGGTGACGCCCGCGGCGTCGTCGTAGGCGGCGACCAGCACGGCGGGGTCCTTGACCAGGTCGGTGCCGAGCAGCAGCCAGTCGCCGGGCAGGAGTTGGGCCCGCAGGCCGGTCAGGAAGGCGGTGCGCTCGGCGGGCAGCAGGTTGCCGAGGGTGCCGCCGAGGAACACCACCAGGCGGGGGCCGCCGCCGTCGGGCAGGCCGAGGCTCTGGGTGAAGTCGGAGAGCACGGCGGCGACCTCGAGCCCCGGGTAGTCGGCGGTCAGGGCCTGCGCGGCCGATTCGAGGGCGCTCTCGCTGACGTCCACCGGGACGTAGCGCTCCAGGGTGCCCGCGGCGCGCAGCGCGTCCAGCAGCAGGCGGGTCTTCTCCGAGGAGCCGGAGCCGAGTTCGACGAGGGTGCGGGCCCGGGTGGCGGTGGCGATGTCGGCGGCGCGGTCGGTGAGGATCTCGCGCTCGGCCCGGGTGGGGTAGTACTCGGGCAGCCGGGTGATCTCCTCGAACAGCTCGGAGCCGCGGGCGTCGTAGAACCACTTCGGGGGCAGCCGCTTGGGCTCGCCGGTCAGCCCGTCGCGGACGTCGGCGCGCAGCGCGTGGTGCAGGTGGTCGGGGGGCAGCAGGCGGGTGAGCCGGTATCCGGTCATCGGGGGGCGTCCTCTCGGGTGCGCGGGCCGATGGGGGCCAGCGGGGTCAGCACGCTGCCGGCCGGATCGGCCACCAGCAGGGTGCGGTCGGGGACTTCGGACCAGCCGGGTCCGTCGTCGAAGGGTTCGGAGGCGACCAGCACGGAGCCGTCCGCGCCCCGGTGCTGGAACAGGGTGTCGCCCCAGACCGTGGCGGCGATCGAACTCCCGTCGGTGGCCAGCAGGTTGATCCGGGCATCGGCCAGTTCGCCGGCCAGCAGGCACACGTCGGAGAGCGCCTCGCCGAGTTTGACGCCCGCGCGCAGCCGGTTCAGCACCAGCGCCCACAGCAGCGCCGAGTCGGTGCGCGCCTCCAGCTCCAACAGCTCGGCGGCGGGCAGCAGTTCGGCCAGCGGGGCGAAGGCGGCCGGCCAGCCCGGCAGGGCGCCGTTGTGGCTGAACAGCCAGCGCCCGGCGGCGAACGGGGCGGCGGCCTGCGCCCCGGCCGCGCAGCCCGCGGTGGCGGAGCGGACGGCGCCCAGCACCGCGTGCGAGGCCACCACCCGGGCCAGGTCGGCCAGGTCGCCGTCGGCCCAGATCGGCCCCTCCCGCCGGTAGCGGGCCGGGCGCTCGTCCCCGGCGGCGTACCAGCCGACCCCGTAGCCGTCCGCGTTGACGGTGCCGTAGCGCTGCAGCCGGGGCGCCCAGGACTGGCGCAGCAGCCCGTGCGGCGGGTCGAGCAGGACCGAGCGGATCGGCACCGGCCGCCCCAGGTAGGCGAAGTGGCGGCACACCGGGCTCAGCCCCCCGTCCGGGGCTCGGCCGTCCGGGGCTCGGCGTCGCGGGCGGTGCGGAAGCCGGCGAAGATCTGCCGCCGCACCGGGTAGTCCCAGTTGCGGAAGGTGCCCCGGCAGGCGACCGGCGCGACCGCGAACGAGCCGCCGCGCAGCACCTTGTACTCGGGGCCGAAGAACACCTCCGAGTACTCCGGGTACGGCCAGGCCGTGAACCCCGGGTAGCCGGTGAAGTCGCTGGACGTCCACTCCCACACGTCACCGATCAACTGCCGTGCCCCGCAGGGTGCTTCGCCCTCGGGGTAGGCGCCGACCGGGGCCGGGCGCAGGTGCCGCTGGCCCAGGTTGGCGTGCTCGGGGCCGGGCGCCGCGTCGCCCCACGGGAAGCGCCGGGAGCGGCCGGAGGCCGGGTCGTGCCGGGCCGCCTTCTCCCACTCGGCCTCGGTCGGCAGCCGCCGCCCCGCCCAGCGGGCGTACGCGTCGGCCTCGTACCAGCTCACGTGCAGCACCGGCTCCTCGTCCGGCACCGGCTCCAGGTGGCCGAAGCGGCGGCGCAGCCACTGGCCGCCGTCGCGCTGCCAGAACAGCGGCGCCTCCAGCCCCGCGGACATCCGGTGCGCCCAGCCCGCGGGCGTCCACCAGCGCGGGTCGTGGTAGCCGCCGTCGGCGACGAAGCGCCGGTAGGCGCCGTTGGAGACCGGCGTGGTGTCCAGCCAGAACGCGGGCAGGTCGACCTGGTGGGCGGGGCGCTCGTTGTCCAGCGCCCACGGCTCGGTGTCGGTGCCCATGGTGAACGGCCCGGCGGGGACCAGCACTTCGGCGGGCAGCGGGCCGCCGGTGGCGGCGGGCGGCGGCGGGGAGTCCAGCACGGCCGGGCCGCTGCGCAGTTGGTGGGTGATCAGCATGGTCTCGTCGTGCTGCTGCTCGTGCTGGGCGATCATCCCGAACGCGAACCCGGCGTCCAGCAGCGGCGCGCCCTCCAGCGGTGAGGCGGCCAGCAGGTCCAGCACCCGGCCGCGGACCTCGTGCGCGTAGGCGCGGGCCTCGGCGGGCGGCAGCAGCGGCAGCCGGGGCCGCTCGGCCCGCGGGTGCTCGAACGCGTCGTACAGCGGGTCGATCTCCGGGTGCATCGGGTCGCGGCCGCCGATGTTGCGCAGCAGCCACAGCTCCTCCTGGTTGCCGATGTGCGCCAGGTCCCACACCAGGGGCGACATCAACGGGGAGTGCTGGGCCACGAGTTCGGCGTCGTCGACGGCCTCGGTGAGGAGCGCGGTGCGCTCCCGGGCGGTCAGCAGCTCGGCGGCGATCAGCTCGCGCAGCAGCGCGGGGTCGGTCCGGTCGGCGTTCAGCACGCGGCCACCTCCAGCGGGGGGAAGGGGAGTTCGGCGCCCGGCGGGTGGCGTTCCTCCTGCCGGGCGGGAGCGGGAGCGGTGGCGGTCAGCACGGGGCGTCCTCCAGCAGGACGGGGGCGGCGCCGCCGCGCAGCGCGGCCAGCTGGTCGTCGGCCGGGCAGCGGCCGCGGGCCGGGTAGCGTTCGGCGAACTCGACGAGGGCGGGGCGCAGTTCACTGCCCCGGCGGGCCAGCGAGCGCTCGGCCGCGGCGAAGCACAGCAGGGCGGCGCGGCGCAGGTCCGGGTCGGCCATGCCGAGCGCGGCGGCGCGCCGCCACAGGCCCGAGCGCGGGGCGCGGCTGCCCGCGTGGCCCAGCCGCTCCAGGGCGGCGCGGACCTCGTCGGCGGCCCGCGGGTCGTCCAGCAGCGCGCTGACCAGGGCCAGCGGCACCCGCCAGCCCTCGCCGGGTTGGGCGTCCATCATCCGCAGCTCCAGGTGGCCGCGCGGCCGCACCGGCGGGAACAGCGTGGTGCGGTGGTACTCCAGGTCGGCCAGCGTGGCGGGCCGCTCGCCGCCGTCGCGCAGCCAGCCGCGGAAGGTCAGCCCGGCCGGGGCGTCCCAGGGCAGCCCGTCCGGGCGGCGCACGCACAGCAGCGCGGCGTCCAGCACGTACCGCGCCCAGGCGGTGCGCGGGTCGGCGGTCGGCGGCGGGGCCAGCGTGCGGGAGGGGTCCATCCGGGACCAGACCAGCTGCCGGGTCGACTTCCAGCCGGTCGGACGCCCCTCCAGCAGCGGCGAGTTGGCGAACGCGCCGACCAGCACCGGCCCCAACTCGTGCACCAGGCGCCAGCGTTCGGCGTAGTCGGCCGCCGTCCCGGCGTCCACGCAGACCTGCACGGAGGCGGTGCCGGTCATCATGATCCGGCCCCACGGGCCGCCGCGGTCGAAGTACCGCTGCATCGCCCGGTAGCGCGGATGGGTGGCCTGCATCCGCCGCTCGCGGTCCATCGGGTCGGTGCCGCTGCCGGTCAGCCGCAGCCCCTCGGCGGCCAGCGCCGCCCGCAGCACCGCCTGGTCGGTGCTCAGCCCGGCCGCGCAGTCGGCCGGATCGGCGGCGGGCGGGGAGCTGAGCTCGACCTGCCCACCGGGTTCGTACGTCAGCCGCGAGCCCGCCGGGAACACCGGGCCGTCGGCCGCCTCGGGCAGCGCCGCCAGTGCGGCCGCCACCCGGTCGGGATCCACCGGTGCGCCGGGACATCGGGTGTCGTGGACGAACCACTCCGCCTCCACCCCGACCAACGCCGGGGGCCCGATCTTGAAGCAGATGGCCCCCAGGTGGCGTTCGGCCGACGCCTCGGTCAACTCCGCCCGAAGCGTGACGCTGTGTATCGGGTCGGGGGCCGGTGCGGCCTGCTGCGGACGTACGGATGTCACCGGGTTTCACCATCCCTCGGTTCGCGACTTGAGCCCGGTTGTTCCTGCTCAGTCTGCTCCGGGGCAAACCTCGGTGCCGCCCGAACCGACATTTCGCAGTTCAGGCGGGTGAGCGCGGTGCGCAGGCGGTCCAGCGGCAGGGCGAAATTCAGCCGCAGCCGCCCGGAACCGGCCGCTCCGAAATCGGCCCCGTCCGCCAGCTCGACGTGACAGCGGGTGAGCAGCTCCTCCCGGGTGCCCAGCCCCGCCCCGTCCAGCCACAGCAGGTACGAGGCCTGCGGGCGGGCCAGCACCGCACCGCCCAGCGCGGCCGTCGCCAGCTCCCGGGCCCGCACCAGGTGCGCCAGCGCGGCGTCCAGCCACGGCCCGCCCTCGGCCAGCGCCGCCCGCTGCGCGACCGCGCCCAGCAGGCCCCCCTCCCACAGCCCGAAGCCCGCCATCACCGCCGTCAGCCGCTCCCGCAGCCCCGCGTCCGGCACCAGGGCGAAGCAGCTCGGCAGGCCCGAGACGTTGAAGGTCTTGCCCACCGAGTTCAGCGTCACCACGTTCGCCGCCCCGCCGGTCACCGCCACCGCGACCGGCTGCTCCGCCCCCGCGTCCGGGTGCCGCAGGTCGCCGTGCACCTCGTCCGAGATCAGCAGCCCCGGCCCGGCCGCCGCGGCCAGCGCCCGGACGTCGGCGGCCGACCAGATCCGCCCGGACGGGTTGTGCGGGCTGCTCAGCAGCACCAGGCCCGGGCGGGACGCGGCCACCTCGGCCAGCGGCAGCCGGTACGGGTCGGCCGGGTCGCCGGTCTCCAGCAGCGGCAGCTCCCGGGTCGCCACCCCCGCGGCCCGGCAGACCCGGGCGAAACCGCCCCACTCCGGCGTCACGAACACCGCCGGGCCCGGCAGCGGGCGCACCGCCTCCACCAGCAGCCGCACCGCCGTGCCCGGCGCGAACGGCAGCAGCATCACCCAGCGCGGATCCACCTCCACCCCGTGCCGCCGCCGGTACCAGTCGGCCACCAGCGCCCGGTCCGCGGCCTCCGCCACCGGGTACCCGAACGCCGGGTGCCCCGCCCGCGCCCGCAGCGCCGCCCCCACCGCGGGCGGCCCCGGCAGGTCCATGTCGGCCACCCCCATGGCGATCCGCCCCGCCCCCGCCCGCGCCCACTTCGCACTGCCCGTCCCCGCCCGCGAGAACCGCTCGAACACCGGGTGCTCCCTCCGCCGCCGCTCCCACCCACGCTAGGCCGCCGCGGGCTCCGGCGCGGGACGGACCCCGCCCCGCGAGGGCCCGCGCGCGGTGTGACCGGGACTCGTGCGCGGTGTGACCGGGGTCACGGCGAAAGGGTGACACGGGGCTGTCGCCGCCCCCTGCCACCGTCTGGGCCATGACGCACCCCGCCACCGGCGACCCCGCCACGCCCTCCACCACCGGCCCCGGCGCCTACGACGCGCACCCGCTGCGCGCCCACCTGGTCGACCTCGACCGCCTCGACGAGACGCTCGCCTTCAACCGGGCCTTCGAACGGGCCGCGAGCAGCCGCCCCGCCCGCCGGGGCCCGCTCGACGCCGCCACCCTCGCCCTGCTGCGCCGCAACCGCCTCGGCGGCGACACCCCGCCCCGCCGCCTCCCGCAGGCCCGCGACCGCCGCCTCCCGGGCGGCGTCGGGGTCCGCGTCCTCGACCCCGGCGCGCCCGAAGGCGTCCTGCTGCACCTGCACGGCGGCGGCTGGGCGTTCGGCTCCGCCGACGGGCAGGACGAACGGCTCTGGGAACTCGCCCGCCGGACCCGCCTCGCCGTCGTCAGCGTCGACTACCGCCTCGCCCCCGAACACCCCCACCCCGCCGGACCGGACGACTGCGAAGCCGCCGCCCGCTGGCTCGCCGAGCACGCCGAGGCCGAGTTCGGCACCCGCCGCCTGCTGATCGCCGGAGAATCCGCCGGAGCCCACCTCGCCGTCCTCACCCTGCTGCGCCTGCGCGACGGCGGCCTCCCCGGCGCCTACCGCGCCGCCCACCTCGCCTTCGGCCCCTACGACCTCGCCATGACCCCCAGCCAGCGCGACTTCGGCGACCGCCCACTCCTCAGCAACACCCGCAGCCTGCAAGGAAGTTACGAGATGTACAGCCCCGGCACCGGCCCCGTCGAGCGCCGCGACCCCGCGCTCTCCCCGCTGTACGCCGACCTCACCGGCCTGCCGCCCGCCCGCCTCGTGGTCGGCACCGAGGACCCGCTGCTGGACGACTCCGTCCTGCTCGCCCGCCGCTGGCAGGACGCCGGGGGCACCGCCCGCCTCGACGTCGTCGCGGGCGCGATGCACGGCTTCACGCTCTACCCGCTCACCGTCACCACCCGCGAACGCCGACGCGAGGCCGAGTTCCTCACCGCCGCGGGCCGGTAAGGTCCCCCGGGTGAACCGAACGGCCCGACTGTACGCCCTGGTCGAGGAGTTGCGCGCCGCCGCGCCCCGACCGCTGACCGTCGCCCGCCTCGCCGCCAGGTTCGAGGTCGCCACCCGCACCGTCCAACGCGACCTCCAGGCCCTGACCGCCGCCGGCCTCCCCGTCCGCGCCACCACCGGACGGGGCGGCGGCTGGTCCATCGACCCCCGCACCACCCTCCCGCCCGTCCGGTTCACCGAACAGGAGGCCGCCGCCCTCACCGTCGCCCTCGCCGCCACCGGCCACGGCACCCCGTACGCCGCCGCGGCCCGCACCGCCGCCCAGAAACTCGCCGCCGTCCTGCCCGAACCCGCCGCCACCACCGCCCGCGACCTCGCCCGCCGGATCGTCACCCTCCCCGCCCCCGAGCCCACCGCCGCCGCCCGGTCCGCCGTCGAACACGCCCTCGCCGAGGGCACCGTGCTGCGCCTGCGCTACGCCGACGCCGCCGGACGGGAGAGCGAACGGCTGGTCGAACCCGCCGGGCTGCTCACCGCGGGCGGCCACTGGTACCTGATCGCCTGGTGCCGCACCCGCCGGGCCGGACGCGGCTTCCGGCTCGACCGGATCACCGCCGCCGACCCGACCGCCGAACCCGCCGGGCACCACGACCTCGCCGCCCTGCTGCACGGCTCCGCGGCGGCGGGCGCCCGACCGGCCGCCGCGCTCGACGCGCTGTGAGGCGTCAACCCGCGCTCCCGACGCGGGACTTGTGCACGTGCGGGACGCGGGCACCCGGCGGCCGCGGCTCGTGGCCGGGCAACTCCGGCCCGGCGCCCGCGAACAGGCGCACGCAGGGCCCGGCGGCACGTCCGTGAACGCGCCCGCCCGGCGGTCCACCCGGGCGCCGCAGCTCCAGGACCGCGTGCGGGCCGCCGTCTCAGCGTCGCGAGCGGTCGCGGCCGCAGCGAACGCCCCACGTGCCGGCCGGGGAGAGGATCCCGCCGTCGGCCCGGGTCACGACGAGGTCCATCCTCATGCCGTCGAACCGGACCCGGTCACCCGGCGCGAGGAACAGCGGATCGGTCAGCTCGCAGAAGTAGCCGTCGTCCTCCCCGAAGTCGTCGACCATCACGAGCCGCGGGATCGGGGTGACTCCGTCAGTGGGCAGGCGCATGCCCCGGATCGTGCCACGGAGGCGACAGCCGCCGCGACGCGTTGTCGGAACGACAACCCCGCGGCCGGACGACGGGCGGCACCGTGACCGACCTGCGGCGGGCCGCATCTCGGTGGTCCGGACGGTTCCGGCGCGAGTCACCGGGGAGCTCGGACGACCGCTCCGCTCGGCCGGCGCCACCGACCCGGACCCGTACTCGTACCCGGTGTGACCCGCGCTCCGACGGGGGCCCGGCCGAACCCTAGACTCGTCCCCGTGACCGTCGACGACCGCCGCCTGATCCGCCCGGCCACCCCCGCCGACCTGGAAGACGTGGCCGGGATCTACACCCACTACGTCCGACACACCGTCAGCACCTTCGAAGAGACCCCGCCCCCCGTCGAGCACTGGCACGAGCGACTGGCCGACCTCACCGGCCGCGGCCTGCCCTTCCTGGTCGCCGAGGTCTCCGGGCAGGTCGTCGGCTACGCCTACGCCGCGCCCTGGCGTCCCAAGCCCGCCTACCGCCACACCGCCGAGAACTCCGTCTACCTCTCCCCGCAGCACCTCGGCCGCGGCCACGGCACCGCCCTGCTCCGCGCCCTGGTCGACGCCTGCGCACGCACCGAGCTGCGCCAGCTCGTCGCCGTCATCGCCAGCCCCGGCAACGACGCCTCCACCGCCCTGCACCGCCGCCTCGGCTTCACCGACGCGGGCCGCCTCGCCGCCGTCGGCCACAAGCACGGCCGCTGGATCGACACCCTCCTGATGCAGCTCACCCTCGTCCCGACCCCCACCACCCCGGCCGAGGAGCCCGCCGCGACGGCCGCTACGACGACCGCCGCGCCGCGGTAGCCGCCGGGGAGGGGCGGCCTACAGCGTTCCGGCCTCCGGCCAGTGGGACCAGTGGGTGTTCGGGGCCAGCGTGGGCCGGTAGCGGGACGGGTCGCCGGAGACCAGCACCTCGGCGATCAGTCGGAAGGTCTCGTGCTCGCTGGGCATGACGCCCCCGAGGTCCTCCGGCTGGTTCCACTCGTCGAGCCGGAGCAGCACCGGCAGGTCGGCGGGGAGGCCGGCGCGCAGTTCCGCCGGGTCGGCGAGCAGGAGCGAACGGTGCGCCGGGGCGAGCTGCCGGAAGACGTCCTGCCAGGGGGTGCCCGGTGCGGCGGGGACGGTCAGGGCGGTGCCGCGGACGACCACCGGGGCGCCGCCCGGGTAGCGGCCGGTCCGGTCGGGGTCGAGCTCCGCCATGTTGTCCACCCGCTCCAGGAACTCGCCGAACCCGGGCTCGCCGTGCGTCAGGCAGTTGCCGAAGCGGTGCACCACGTCGAAGAGGTTGCCGCCGCGCGGGGCGTGGCCCAGCAGTTCGGCGACCACGGCCCAGCGGGTGCGGTCGCCGAACAGGTGGAGCCGCTCGGCGACCGGGTAGTAGTAGCCGTTGGCCAGGTCGGGGAACTCCGCCCGGTCCGCGCAGAGGTCGAACTGGTCGAGGATCGACGAGGTGGACGTCACCGCCCCAGGCTAGGCCCATCGCGCCCCGGGCCCGCCGTCGGACCGGCGGGGCGGGCGGGGCGGGCGGTCAGCGGTCAGACGGTCAGACGGCCGGGTGGTCAGCGGTCAGGCGGTCAGGCGGCGCTCCAGCGGGGTGCGGAAGCGCGGGGTGACGCGGACGTCGGCGAGGATGGTGCGGAGGGTGGCGGCCCGGGCGGCGACCGCCCGGCGGGCCTCGGGGCCGGGGTCGGTGAGGAGTTCGACGGCCACTTCGCCGTCGGGGCGTTGGGCCCAGCCGCCGATGACGCGGCCGTTCCACCAGACGGTCGGGCCGAGGTTGCCGGAGCGGTCGACCAGTTCGGGGCGGTGCTCGGGGGAGAGGTACCAGTCGCGGTGCTTCCAGCCCATGGCGGTGGGGTCGAGGGCGGGCAGCAGGGCCGCCCAGGGGGCCGGGGCGGACTCCGGGGCGAGGTCGTCGGGCAGGACGAACCCGGTGCTGCCGTCGACGAGTTCGACCTCGGCGGCCGCGCAGGCGGCCAGCGCGGTGCGCACCTCGCGGACGCCCCAGCCGGTCCACCAGACCAGGTCGTCCTCGGTGGCGGGGCCGTAGGAGGCGAGCCAGCGGGCGGCCAACTCGGCCTGGGCGGCCGCGCGTTCGGCGGGCTTCGGGGCGGCGGGAACGGGCGGGCCCGGAACCCAGCGGTGCCGGCTGCTGGTCCAGCCGCCCAGCGGGCGGCGGCGGACCATCGCCCCCTCCATGCCGAGCAGCCGCAGCAGCCGCATGCTGACGGGCTGGGCGGCCTGGTAGGAGGTGCCGACCCCGTAGTCGATGGTTTCGCGCAACTGCGGCACCAATTCGCCCAGCTGACTTCCCGTCAGGCCGTCCGGCGAGGTGTCGAGGGCGGCGGCGAGGGCGTCGAGCACGGCGCGCTCCGCGGCCGCGGTCCAGGCGGCGTCGCGGCCGGAGGCGGCGAAGTCCTTGAGCAGGCGCGCGCGTTCGGCCGCGGCGGCCTTCGCGGTGGTGGAGGCGTACAGCGCCGGGGCCAGGTCGGCGGGGACGGCGAACAGGGTCTTGCGCATGCCGTGGCGGCGCAGCACGGTGCCGTCGGTGTACAGGGCGCGCTCGGTGTCGGCGGTGCCCGGGGCGGCGAGTCGGGCGGCGACGGCGAGGAACACCGTGGCGGGGTCGGTGGCGTGCACGGCGACCAGGTCGTCCACCACCTGCTCGGCCCGGTCGGCCCCGGTGCCGGGGGCGAGCCGGTGGCGGCGGGCGAGCCGGGCGCGGCGCTGGTCGTCGTCGAAGCGGGGTCGGGCGGGCACGGGCTCCTCCTGCGGGTCGCGGACAGCCTGCCACGGGGCCGCGTCCGTGCCCGGTGGACGGCGCGCGCAGGGCTCGACCGGGCCGGAATCCGCCCCGTGGCGCGGCGGACCGTGAAAGTTTCGCAGCAGAACGGCTCCGGCACGGGGCGGTTCGTCCGGTCCGGCGGGGCGGCGGCCGGGGTGGTACGGGGGCGGGGCGGACGGGCGGGGCGAAGGTGCAGGTGGGGGGCGGCGGCGGGGCGGGGCGGGGGCGTCCGGCGGCCCCGGGCGCCGTGCACCGGCCCGCGCGGCACCCCGTGCCGCGCCCCACGGTTCCCGCCGGTCGCGGGCGGGGTGCGCCCGCCCGGCCGCAGGGGGGCGGATCCGGCCACGGCGGCCCGGCCGGGAGGTGCGGCGCGGGCCCGGAGCGGGCCCGGCGGGGGTGGTGCGCGGTCGGCGGGGGCGTCGGTGGATCGTCGGCGAACCGTCCCCGGTTCAGGGGTGAACAGTGGTGCGGGCGGCGGCTGTTGGGGCGCCGGGGGTACGGGGGGAGAGTGCCGGTGCGGAGCGGGGGCGGGGTGGCCGAACCCCGGCGGGCGGCACCCATCCCCGGTCGGCGGGAGCGCTCCCACGGGTTCTGTCGAACTTCTTGACGGGAGTTCGAGGTCATGGCTTCATATCGGTTGTCCCCGAGCTGAGTTCGCCTCAGCCCGGGCCAAGTATGGGAGCGCTCCCATTAGTTGGGGCGTTTTCATCGAGTCCGTCCCCCACCCGAAAGGACTCCCTTACCGTGTCGGCAAATCTGACGCGTCGCCTCCGGACGGCGGCAGCGGCCGCGGTGCTCAGCGCCGCAACCGTGATCCCCCTTGCCATGACGACCACCGCCGCCCACGCGGCGACCCGTGTCGACAACCCCTTCGTCGGCGCCGGGGTCTACGTGAACCCCGAGTGGTCCTCCCACGCCGCCGCCGAGCCGGGCGGTTCGGCCATCGCCAACCAGCCCACCTTCGTCTGGCTGGACCGCATCGCCGCCATCAACGGCGTCAACGGCGGCATGGGCCTGCGCGACCACCTGAACGCCGCGGTGCAGCAGGCCGCGGGCAAGCCGTACGTGTTCCAGGTCGTCATCTACGACCTGCCGGGCCGCGACTGCGCCGCCCTTGCCTCGAACGGCGAGCTCGGCCCCACCGACCTGCCGCGCTACCAGAGCGAGTTCATCGACCCGATCGCCGCGATCCTGGCCGACCCGGCCTACGCGAACCTGCGGATCGTCACCACGGTCGAGCTCGACTCGCTGCCGAACCTGACGACCAACGCGGGCGGCACCGCCACCTCGACGGCCAACTGCGAAACCATGAAGGCCAACGGCAACTACGTCAAGGGCGTCGGTTACGCGCTGGCCAAGCTGGGCGCGATCCCGAACGTCTACAACTACGTGGACGCGGGCCACCACGGCTGGCTCGGCTGGGACTCCAACATGCAGCCGGCCATCGACGTCATCAAGCAGGCCGCCACCGCGTCCGGCTCGACGCTCAACAACGTCCAGGGCTTCGTCGTCAACACCGCCAACTACGGCGCGCTGCACGAGCCCAACTTCACCGTCGCCGACACGGTGAACGGCACCTCCGTCCGCCAGTCGAAGTGGGTGGACTGGAACCAGTACGTCGACGAGGCGTCCTTCGCGAAGGCGTGGCGCACCAAGGCGATCGCGTCCGGGTTCAACTCGAACATCGGCATGATCATCGACACCTCCCGCAACGGCTGGGGCGGCGCGAACCGTCCGGCCGGCCCGGGCCCGAAGACCACCGTGGACGCGTACGTCGACGGCGGCCGCATCGACCGCCGCTTCCAGACCGGCAACTGGTGCAACCAGTCCGGCGCGGGCCTCGGCGAGCGCCCGAAGGCCGCCCCCGAGGACGGCATCGCCGCGTACGTGTGGGTGAAGCCCCCGGGTGAGTCGGACGGCGCCAGCTCGGCCGTCGCGAACGACGAGGGCAAGGGCTTCGACGCCATGTGCGACCCGACCTACACCGGCAACGCGCGCAACAACAACAACATGTCGGGCGCGCTGCCGAACGCCCCGCTCGCGGGCCACTGGTTCTCGGCCCAGTTCCAGGAGCTGCTGAAGAACGCCTACCCGGCGCTCGGCACCAGCACCGCCGACACCACCGCCCCGACCGCCCCGACCAACCTGGCGGCCACCACCACCTCCAGCAGCGTCTCGCTGACCTGGACCGCCTCCACCGACAACGTCGGCGTGACCGGTTACAACGTGTACCGCGGCGGCACCCTGGTCGGGTCCACCGCCACCACCTCGTACACCGACACGGGCCTGACCGCCGCCACCGCGTACTCGTACACGGTCAAGGCGAAGGACGCGGCCGGCAACCTCTCCGCGGCCTCCGCGGCGCTCAGCGCCACCACGGCCTCCGGCGGCACCGCCGACACCACCGCCCCGACCGCCCCGACCAACCTGGCGGCCACCACCACCTCCAGCAGCGCCACGCTGACCTGGGGCGCCTCCACCGACAACGTCGGCGTGACCGGTTACAACGTGTACCGCGGCGGCACCCTGGTCGGGTCCACCAGCAACACCTCGTACACCGACTCGGGCCTGACCGCCTCCACCGCGTACTCGTACACCGTGAAGGCCAAGGACGCGGCCGGCAACCTCTCCGCCGCCGCGGCCGTCACCGCCACCACCCAGGCCGGCAGCGGCAACACCGGCTCCGGCTGCACCGCCACCTACAAGGTCAGCAGCGACTGGGGCGCCGGCTTCAACGCCGACGTCACCGTGACCGCGGGCAACACCGCGATCAAGTCCTGGAAGGTCACCTGGACCTACGGTGGCAACCAGCAGATCACCAACCTGTGGAACGGCACCGTGAGCCAGTCCGGCCAGTCCGTGACCGTCAACAACGCCGGCTACAACGGCACCGTCGCCGCCAACGGCTCCACCAGCTTCGGCTTCGGCGCCAACTACTCGGGCAGCAACGCCGTCCCGACCCTGACCTGCACCGCCACCAGCTGACACCAGGCAGCCGGTAGCACGCAGCAGGTAGCGACCCCACCCGACTGACGCGGGGAGAGCCGCAACGCACCACCACAACAGAGGCGCCGCCCACCAGCAGGGTCTGCAGGTGGGCGGCTGCCGTTTTCCGCGACGAACGCCAACCGCCCGGCCGGGACGCGGTGTTGGTCGGGGCGACAAGGGTGAACGCCTGCGGGGTGCCGCCCGGCCGGTGGCCGCCCACCGGATCCCACCGCTCGCCGGGCGGGCCCGGGGCACCGGCCAACGAAGCTGCCCTGAGGGACAGTTCGCACGCCTCGCCGCGGCGGCCCAGCAGTTCCGGCGCGTCCGCCGACCGGAACGAGCGGGCCAGGAAAGCCCCTTCGGAACCGGACGGGCCGTCCGCCGCCCCGGCGGGCGCAGGTGGCGACGCACCAGCCCGCCGTGGTCCAGGTCCTCCTGGGCGGCCGCCACGGCGCGCACCACTCGCGGGTCGTCCGGCGGCAGGAGACCGGCGGTGGCGACGGACAGCGTCGCCGCGTCCAACCCCGTTGCCCCACGGGAGCGGACGAAAGCCCCGCGGCGCGCCTCCCACGGTCCCCCGTCGGGCTCGAGCCGGCGCGCGGCCGGTGAACCGAGCGGCGTGCGCAGCAGGCTCCCCACCCGCCGCTCCATCGGGGTGCCCGACCGCAGCGCCAGGTCGAGGGCGTCCACCACCTCGTTGCAGACGTCGAGCCTGGGCTGCCCGACGGCCGCGTCGCCGCACCGGACGGGCGTCGAGCCGAGGTGCCCGGGCAGCCGACGGGCCTCGGTCTCCGGCGGACCGCGCCCCCCGGGCCGGACGGTGGATCCGGAGACGGTAGTGCCGTCCGCGCCGTGGGTGCGCACGCCCGGCGGGACGCGTGGCCGGGGCCCGGTCGCGGTGCGGCATCAGGCCGGCCGGCGCGACCTCGCCGTCCGGGGTGCGTCGGCGCGACTCCGGCACCCGGGGCTCGCCGAGGTCGCGGCCCCTCGCGCGGTCGGTCGTCCGGCCGGGGTGATCCGCCAGGCGGGACGCGCCGCCGTTCGGATGCCGCCGCTTGCGATGCGCATCACAAATATAGGAAGATCTTTATGTCCTATTGCCATTTTCGACTGCCACGTCGGAGGGAGTGCCGTCATGGCGCGTCCGAACTGGGTGCCCGCAGGGACCGACCTCGACAAGCCGAACGCCGCCCGGGTCTACGACTACTACCTCGGCGGATCGCACAACTTCGAGGTCGACCGGCAGATGGCGCGCAAGGCGATCGAACTCTGGCCGGACCTGCCCATGATCATGCGGGCGAACCGGGCCTTCCTGCGCCGCGCCACCCAGTTCGCCGCGGAGGAGGGCATCAGCCGCTACCTGGACATCGGCTCCGGCATCCCCACCTTCGGCGCCGTCCACGAGGTGGCCCGCGAGCGCCGACCCGACGCGCGCGTCGTCTACGTCGACATGGACCCCGTCGCGGTCGCGCACAGCCGCCTCATCCTGGCCGACGACCCGCTCTGCCAGGTCGTCGACGCCGACCTGCGCAACATCGACGACCTGCTCGCCCGCCCCGAGGTCGAGGAACTGCTCGCCCCCGGCGAACCCGTCGCGATCATCCTCAACGCCGTCCTGCACTTCGTCACCGACGCCGACGAGCCCGCCAAGATCCTCGCCAAGCTCCGCGAGGCCCTGCCCAGCGGCAGCATCCTGATCCTCTCGCACGCCTCCCTGGAGGGCCGCCCCGACCAGGCCGGCTCCCACCAGAGCCTGTACCGCTCCACCCCGACCCCGCTCACCATGCGCAACCGCGAACAGATCACCGCCTTCTTCGAGGGCTACGAACTGGTCGAACCCGGCGTCGTCTACCTGCCCGAATGGCGCCCCGACGACGCGGACTCGGTCGGCCCGCACCCCGAGCGGATGGCCGGGATGGCCGGAGTCGGACGTCTGTCGTGAACGAGTCGGCAGGCCTGCCCGGCCCGCCGGGCAACGACGGTGCGCCGGGCCGCGACGGCCTGCCCGGCGCGGAGGCGGCGCAGGACGTGCAGACCGAGGAGGCCGCGACCGCCGACTTCCGCACCGCCTGGTCCGCCATGCTGCGCACCGGGCACGGTGCCGCGGTGCGTCCCGGCGTGCTGAACCCGCTGATCGCCCGCACCGCCGACCTGCTGCTGCGCGCCGCCCGCGAGCACCCGTTCCGCCCCGAACTGGCCGGGCAGGCCGGTGCGCTGCTCATCGACAGCCAGTTCACCGACCCGCAACTGCTCGCCGATGCCGTGCAGTTGATCCAGCGTCAGGCCGTCCCCGACGAGCGCGGACCGGAGCTCAGCGGCGCCTTCGCGGCCGGTTGGGCCGCGGCCCTGCGCGAACGCACGCTGCGCGAGCAGGAGGCGATCCGGCTCGCCGCCGACACCGCCCGGCAGGAGGTCGAGAAGGCCCTGCGGGTCTCCGAGGCCCGCTTCCGCGCCCTGTTCGAATCCGCGGCGATCGGCATCGGCCTCGGCGACACCGACGGCAACATCCTGGCCGTCAACCGGGCCCTCGGCGAGATCTTCGGCGCCGGCCCCGAGGACATGCAGGGCGTGCGGGTCAACGACCTGGTCCACCCCGAGGACACCCCCGGCGTGTGGGAGGCGTACGAGGAGCTGATCAGCGGCAAGCGCGAGTACTTCCAGTTCGACAAGCCGTACTACCGCCGCGACGGCGAAGTGGTCTGGACCCACCTGACCGTCTCGCTGATCCGCGACGACGACGGCGTCCCGCTCTACCAGGTCGCCATGTTGGAGGACGTCACCGACCGCTACCGCCTGCAGGAGCGGCTGCGTCACCAGGCCACCCACGACCCGCTGACCGGCCTGCCCAACCGGGCCGCGTTCTTCGAACGGCTGGAGAAGATCTTCGAGGAGCCGGAGCCGGACGTCCGCTTCGGCCTGTGCTACGTCGACCTGGACGGCTTCAAGGTCGTCAACGACAGCCTCGGCCACGACATGGGCGACCAGCTGCTGACCGTGGTGGCCCGCCGCCTGGAGAACGCGCTCAGCCCGCTCGGCCACATGGTGGCCCGGCTCGGCGGCGACGAGTTCGTGGTGCTGCTGGAGAACTGCCGCGGCGAGCAGGAGGCCGTCGCCGCCGCCAAGACCGTCCTCGCCGCACTCGCCAAGCCCGTCGTCATCGGCGACCACCGGCTAGCCGTCGGCGCCAGCGTCGGCGTGCTGGAGCGGCGCATCGCCACCACCACGCCCGGCGCCGCCGTCCGGGCCGCCGACCTCACGCTGTACCGCGCCAAGGAGGCCGGTCGCGGACGCTGGACGCTCTTCGACCCCAAGGAGAACGCGCGCGCCGTCAGTCGCTACGCGGTGTCGGTGCGGATGCCCGCCGCGCTGGACCGCGGCGAGTTCTTCATCGACTACCAGCCGATGGTCGACCTCGCCTCCGGCGCGATGGCCGGCGTCGAGGCACTGGTGCGCTGGCGGCACCCGCAGCTCGGGGTGCTCGGTCCGGAGGAGTTCGTCGGCGTCGCCGAGGAGACCGGGCTGATCATGCCGCTCGGCCGCTGGGTGCTGGAACAGGCCTGCGAACAGGCCGCCGACTGGGTCGCCCGGTTCGGCGACCGGGCACCCCGGGTGAGCGTCAACCTGGCCGTGCGGCAGGCCCGCAGCGCCGGACTGGTCGGCGACGTCGAACGCACCCTGCGCAGCACCGGGCTCGACCCGTCCATGCTGCAGCTGGAGATCACCGAGTCGACCGTGGTCGGCCCCGAGGACGAGGCGCTCAAGGCCCTCCACGCGCTGGTCGACATGGGCGTCTCGCTCTCCGTCGACGACTTCGGCACCGGCTGGTCCAACCTCGCCTACCTGCGCGACCTGCCGGTCTCCAACCTCAAGATCGCCGGTTCCTTCGTCGGGGACCTGCACGACCCCGCCAAGGACGCCCACCTCGGCTGGCGGATCGTCAGCGGACTGGTCTCGCTCGCCCACACCCTGGGGCTGTCGGTCACCGCCGAGGGCGTGGAGAGCCGCGCCGACGCCGAACGCCTGCGCCTGATGGGCTGCGACCTCGCCCAGGGCTGGCACTTCGGCCGCCCCGTCCGTCCCGCCGAGATCGCCCGGCGGATCGCCGAGGCCGACCTCGAAGCGGCGCCCGAGCCCGGGCTCGGGTACGAGAGCTGAAACCTCTCCATGGGACGGGGGCGAGCGCGGGCAACGGAGAGACGCCCCCGCCCCGACGGCCCGTCAGGGCGCGGCGCGGACCTCGGTGGGTGCGTACGCACTGCTTGGCAGTTTCGGACGCGACGCGACGGGGTCGCGCGCCCGGCGGTGGACGGAAGGCCGTAACGGGGCGGGAGACGGCGTCCGCACGGTGGGGCAAAAACGGACAGGTCGTCGCGAAGGCGGTTGGCAGTCGCTCCGCCGCGGGCGCACGATCGCACGACGAGGGCCCGGCACCGCCGCCGCCCGGCTCCGCGTCGCCCGGGGCGGCGTCCGGCAGCACTGGGAACGCGTGCGGGCCCTAGGGTCCGTCTTCAAACCCCCGCCTGCCCCACGACTCCCCCAGCCCCAAGGGGGGCTGGGAGGTGCCCCCTCGGCACGCCCTCTCGCCGCACCGGGCGAAAGGCCAAGTACATCCAGTACGAGGCCTTCCACCCGGCACGCCGAGAGCACGCACCAGACGCCGCAGGGCTGCGACGGGGGTTTGAAGACGGACCCTCGGCCGACCGCGGCCGTCACGTGCCCCGCCCCCCGTTCAGGTGAACCGGTTCCGCGCCCTCCTCCGGTGCCGGGCCGCAGGCGTTGGATCAGGGCATGGACGATGCCACCGCCCCCGACACCCGTCCCGCCCGCAGGACCGCCCCCGTCCCCGGGACGGACGACCGCCCGGACACGCCCCCGTGCGTCTGGTGCGGCAAGCCCGTCCCCGCGGCGGGGAAACGGGGGGCCCGCCCCAAGTACTGCGGCCAGTCCTGCCGACAGCGCGCCTACGAGGCACGCCGCGAGCGGCGCCACACCGCCGAGGCGCTCGGGCTGCCGATCGGCCCCGACCCCGACCCGGTCGAACGCGCGGAGCGTGCCGCGGCCGCGCTGGCCGACGCCGCCCGGGTCCTCCTGGAGATCGCCTGCACCCCCGACGGCCTGCCGCGTACCGCCGCGCTGTCCGCGGCGGAGAGCACCGGCATCCTGGAGGCCCTCCTGCGGGTGGCCACCGGCCGCACCCCGGCCGTCCCGCGACAGACCCACGACGCCTGGTGAACCCATCCGGCCCGCCGCACCCCGGCGCAGGTGGGAGAGGTTTCGCCGGCTCCGGCCCGGGCAGTCGCGAGGGGTCTGCGCGCCGACCGGCGCCACGGAGGCGCCCGTACCCGGCCCGTACCCGGCCCGGGGCGGTCGGAGCGGCCCCGGAGCAGCCCGTTGGGAGGACGACCGATGACCCGTGACCAGTTCACCCCGAACGACCCCACCGAGCAGTACCCGAAGCCCGACTTCGCCGAGCAGCAGCAGCCCCACCCCGGACGCAGCGCCGAGATGGACCCGGAGCCGGACTACGGCGAGGACACCTACCGCGGCACCGGACGGCTGACGGACCGGGTCGCGCTCGTCACCGGCGCGGACTCCGGCATCGGCCGGGCCGTCGCGCTCGCGTTCGCCCGGGAGGGTGCCGACGTGGCGTTCTGCCACCTCCCCGCGGAGGAGGAGGACGCCCGGGAGACCGTCCGGCTGGTCCGGAGCGCCGGGCGGCGCGCCCTGGCCGTGGCGGGCGACGTGCGGGAGGAGCGGTTCTGCACCGACCTGGTGGCCCGCTGCGTCGACGAGCTCGGCGGCCTCGACGTGCTCGTCAACAACGCCGCCTACCAGATGTCCCAGCCGGACGGGCTGGCCGCCATCACCACCGAGCAGTTCGACCGGGTGGTGAAGACCAACCTCTACGCGATGTTCTGGCTGTGCCGGGCGGCGCTGCCGCACCTGGGGCCGGGATCGTCGATCATCAACACCACGTCCGTGCAGGGCTACAAGCCCAGCCCGCACCTGCTGGACTACGCGGCCACCAAGGGCGCCATCGTCACGTTCACCCAAGGACTCGCGCAGCAGCTCGCCCCCGAGGGGATCCGGGTCAACGCGGTCGCCCCGGGCCCGATCTGGACGCCGCTCATCCCCGCGACGATGGACGCCGACAAGGTGGCCGGGTTCGGAAAGCAGTCACCGCTGGGCCGCCCCGCCCAGCCCGCCGAAATGGCGCCCGCCTACGTCTTCCTCGCCTCGCCGGAGGCCGGATACATCACCGGCGACATCGTCAACGCCACCGGCGGTACCCCGCTGCCCTGAGCGCGCCCTGAGCCCGCCCTGAGCCCGCCCGGAGTGCCACGGGGCGTCACGGAGCGGCGAGTTCGCGCAGTACGGGGACGAGGACCTCGCGGAGCCAGTGCCGGTTGCGGGCGAAGCGTCGGGACTTCTCCAGGTTGCCCGAGACGTGCCAGAACCAGGCCAACAGGGCTCCGGAGAGCGGGAGTTCGCCGACCTCGGGGCGGCGCAGGGCGCCGGTGCGCAGGGCCGCCACCACCTGCTCGCCCCAGGAACGGCCCTCCAGCAGCCCGCCCAGGGCGAGCGCGAACGACGCCCGGTCGACCACGGCCGGGCCGTCGGCCGTCGCGTCCGCCCAGTCGACCAGGCCGGTGACGGACGACTCGGCGACGGGCGGATCGTCGTCCAGCGGCGGGCCGGGGCGGGCGGGGGAGCGGAACAGCAGGTTGCCGGGGGTGAAGTCGCCGTGCGTCCAGGCGACTTCGACCGGGTGCTCGGCCAACTCGCGGCGCAGGAGGGCGCGCAGGGCCAGCAGCCCGGCGGTTCCCTCCGCGCCGCAGCACCAGCGGACCCGGTCGGAGAGGACCGCCAGCCGGTGGCCCAACCAGCCGTCCACCAGCCGCCCGTCCCGGCCCGCGCCGCCCCCGACACCCCGTGCCTGCCCGGCCACCCCGAGCGACCGGACGCCGCCCGAGAGTACCCCTTCCCAAGGGCCCACCGACCTCAGGACGGCCGGGTGTTCAACCACCTGCGGATCGACGTGCTGCGGTCCGAACGCTGCACCGCCGAGGTGCGGGTCCGGGTCGACGGGGCGGACCTGGTGGCCGACACGACGGGCCCCGGCGGCTTCGGCGGGTACGCCCCGCTCCTGCTGCCCGCCACCGGCGAGGGCCCGCTCCGGGCGGGCGCCGAGGCCCGCCGCGTCCTGCTCGGCGAACCCGAGTGCACCGGCGACTGCTGCGGCTACCTCGCCGCGTCCGTCCGCCGCCACGACGGCCTCGTGGTCTGGTCCGACTGGGAGACCCCGGGCGACGAGCCCCGCCTGCCCGACTTCCGCTTCGACGCCCGCCGGTACGACGCCGAACTCGCCCGCGCCACCGCCGACCGCTGGTGGGACGTCCCCCCGGTGCCCTGACCGCGCGGGCGGAGGAATTTCCCCTCCGGGCACCGATGAGTTCCCGGGGCGGCGGCCGTCGAAGGCGGTGAGAGCAACGACAGCCCACCGGGGAGACCTGAGATGCCCAACACCACCACCACCGCTACTTCCACCACCGCTACTTCCACCGCCGCCACCGCCACCACCGCCGCCGCTTCCGCCGCTTCCGCCGCTTCCGCCGCTGCGCCCGGGAAGGCCCTCCGCCGGACGGTCCGGACGCTGCGGATCCTGATGGCGCTGTTCTTCGCCCTGGCCAGCGCCCTGCCCAAGCTGCTCGCGCTCCCGAGCGCCACCACGGTCTTCGACGCGATCGGCGCGGGCGACTGGTTCATGTACCTCACCGGCCTGGTGGAACTCTCCGGCGCGATCGGCCTGCTGCTGCCCCGCCTGGCCGGCCCGGCCGCGACGGCGCTGATCGCCTTCCTGGGCTGCGCGTTCGCCGTCCAACTCACCGCCATGCACGGCGAGAACGCGGGCACCCCGTTCCTCTTCATGGTCCCGCTGGCCGTCATCGCCTGGAACCGCCGCGCCGAGACCGCCGCCCTGCTGCGCCCGCGTCCGCGTCCGCGCCCGCACCGCTGACCGGCGGCGCGGCCCCGGCCCTCACTCCCCGGCGGCCCGCAGCAGCGACTCGACCAGGTCGAGCGCGTCCCGGGTCGACCCGATCAGTTCGGCGTCCCCCTTGGCGGTCCGCAGCCGCAGGGCTTCCTGCAGGTGTGCGCGGGCGCCGGGGAGGTCGCCGCGCTCCGCGAGGTGCTTGCCGAAGTGCTGGAGCGCGAAGTCGAGGAGTTCCGGGCAGGCGCTCCGCGCGGTGTCCAGGGCGCTGCGGTAGCACGCGTCCGCGGCCTCGAGGTCCCCGGCGTAGCGGTGGGCGTCGCCGGAGTTGACGCCGGTGGCGACGACGGCCCGGGCGTCCCCGGCGGCGACGGCCAGTTCGTGGGCGCGCCGCAGGAACGCGCGGGCCTCGTCGTGGTTCCCCAGTCCGAGGTGGCCGATGCCGATCCACCGGGCCAGGACCCGGGCCCGATCGGGGTCGGCCCCCGCGGACAGCTCCGCGTGCAGCCGGTCGACCGCGGCGGCCAGTTCGGCCCGGTCGGTGGGAACCATGCGCAGGTCGGCGTCCTGCGTGATGAGGTGGTGCAGCACGGTGCCCTCCCGTTCGGTCCTGCCCGGCGTCGTCCTGGCCGACTGCGCTCGTGGTGACCGCCACGGTACTGACCCGGCGGAACGCTGTCGGCCCGGGGCACCCCGAACTGCCGCCCGGCACCGTCGAACTGGCGTCACGACAGCAGCCCGGGCACCGGCCTCCCCCCGGGGAGCGAGCGGACGGATCGGCTGGGGAGGGGGTACGGTCGGTCGGGACGCGAGGGGAGGCGAGGGGATGACCGCGACGGCGGAACCCGGAGCACGGCAGGTGCGGCGCGGCGGCCGCGGGAGCGGACCGGCCCGCACCCGCGGGCGGCGGACCGGGACGGCGACGTGAACGGCTGGCAGGTCTGGCTGCAGGACCAGCCCGCCCAGACGATGATCGCGATCTCGAAGGCCGACGACGACCTGTTCGCGCTGGTCACCGCCGCCCTCGTCCTCCTCGACGACCGGGCCGGCACCCCGGTCGACGCCTGGGGCGACCTGCGCAGCGTCGTCCTCGCCCCGGCCGTCACCGCGGAGCTGTTCGTCAACGCCGACGAGCGCACGATCGACGTCCTGCGCCTGGTCTGGATCCCGGGCCTGGGCGGCTGACCCGCGACGGTCCGTCGCCAGCCGACCAGGGGGCCGGGGCGGGAGTGTGCCGGGTGTGTTCGACCTCGGCGCGGAGGTCGAGCGGCGCCTTACCGGGGCGCGGCGCGTCGTCGACCTGACGTCGGGGTGTTCCGGACGTCGAGCGGCCACCGCGGTCGCTTCGGTGGCGGCCGCCTTGCGGGCGGTCACTTCGTCCGGCACCGGCAGTGCGGTGAGCTTTTGCCGCTCACATCAGCACGGCGAGTGTTCCCCGTAGTCCGCCTTTCCGGCGGACCGTGACGGCGCGCGCCGCTTCTGCGAAGGGCAGGGTGGCGGTGCGGAGGGTGAGCCGACCGCTGGTGAGGTCCTCCAGGAGCGCGTCGAACACCGGGGCGGGCACGTGGCGGCGGACCATGTTGACCGGGAGCAGCGCGATGTCCCGGGAGAGCAGGGTGGGCAGGTCGAGGCGCAGGGCGGTGCCGGCCACGTAGCCGATCAGGACCGCCCGTCCGCCCGGTCGGACGGCCCGGAGGAGGCCGGGGAGGGCGTCCCCGCCGACGGTGTCGAGCAGGGCGTCGGCGTCCTCCCCGATCGCGGCCGCCTCCGGTGCCGGGCCGACCAGGATCTCGTGCGCGGCGTCGGGGACGGCGCGGGCCGCGTCGTCGTCCCGGACCACGGCGACGACGTGGGCGCCGGCCCGGGCGGCCAGTTGCACGCACAGCGAGCCGACGGCGCCGGCGGCCCCGGTGACCAGGACCCGCTCCCCCTGCCCGATCCGGCCCACTGCTCCGACGGCGGCCCACGCGGTGGTCATGGGGGAGTAGCAGGTGGCCGCGAGTGCGGCGTCCGTCTCCTCGGGGACTCCGCGGACCGCGCCGACCGGCACGGCGACCTGTTCGGCCCAGGTGCCGTTCCGCTCCAGGCCGATGCCGCCGCCGCGCACCAGGACCCGGCGTCCGAGCAGCGCGGCGCCGCCTGCGACGACGGTGCCGACGCCCGCGGTGCCGGGGGTGAACGGCAGGGCGGGCCGGTGGACGAAGGTTCCGGTCATGACGGTGAGGTCGAGGTGGGTGACGGCGGCGGCCTCGACCTTGACGACCACCTCACCGTCCGGTGCCGGTCCCGGGGGGTCGGTCTCTTCCAGGGCGGGAGCGGTGTCCCAGGTGCGCAGACGAGCAGCGAGCACGGCGTCCTCCAGGGGGAACGGTCGTCAGTGGCGGTACCCGTCGAGGAGAACCCCGCGGCGAACCTGCGGTCCACTATCTCCGCAGATCGAGAATGCCCGCGTGTGCAAGTACGGATGGAGCGCCCCCCGGTGCGAGGGGACGACCGGTGCGGGGCGTCGCGCGTCAGTCGACGGCGGCCTCGCCGTCGTAGCGGGCGCGGTTGTCCTGGATTTCGTCGTGGTGGGTGCCCGCCCAGTCGACGAGGGCGGTGACGGCGTCGAGGAGGGTGGTGCCCAGGTCGGTGAGGGCGTACTCGACGCGCGGGGGCACTTCGGGGTACGCGGTGCGGGTGACCAGGCCGTCGCGCTGGAGCTGGCGCAGGGTGTGGGTGAGCATGCGCTGGGAGATGCCGGTGACGGCGTTCTGCAGGTCGGTGTAGCGCAGGGGGCCGTGCTGCAGGGTGCCGATGACGAGCACGGTCCACTTGTCGCCGGCCCGGTCCACGATCTGCCGGATCGTCTCGCCCTGCTCGGCCGGCCAGCGGGCGCACGGCCCCGGCAGCGCGGCGGTCCGCTCGGTCTTCCGGTCGACCTGCATGGCGCACCTGCTCTTCCGGCTCCGCACACGCGTGTGCCTTTTGTGGGCCCCTCCGTGCTGACGCAGCATGGGGTTACGCACCAATCGTACGTAACGACCGATCGGTGAGCAGCGGGACGCCGTGACACCGCCCCGGCGCGGACCCCGCGGGGGCGGCGCCGACGGCCCCGCGAGACCGGACGTCACCCCTAATCAACGCCCGGGCGGCACCCGCCCGCTCCTGGAGGAGGACCATGACCATGCGCGCCGCGACCGTTTCCCGCTTCGGAGGCCCCGAGGCAGTCGAGATCACCGAGCACCCGCTGCCCGTTCCGGGCGAGGGGCAGGTGCGCGTCGAGGTGAAGGCCGCCGCGGTCAACCCGGTGGACCTCGCCATGCGCTCCGGCGCCTTCGGCGGCCAGGGCCCCGTCGGGCTCGGTTTCGACGTGGCCGGGGTCGTCGACGCCGTCGGACCCGGCGTCGACTGGAAGCCGGGCGAGCGCGTCTTCGCGGTGGTGACCGGGCACCACAAGCCGCTGGGCACCCACGCGGAGCACATCGTGGTGGCCGCCGACATCCTCGCCCCCGCTCCCGTCTCCCTCGACGACGTCCACGCCGCCACACTGCCGTTGAACGCCACGACCGCCTCCCAGCTGCTCGACCTGCTCGACCTGGCTCCGGGGCAGAGCCTGCTGGTCGTCGGAGCGAACGGCGGGGTGGGCGCCCACGCGGTGGAGCTGGCCCACCAGCGGGGCCTGAAGGTCACCGGGGTCGCCGACGCGGCCTGCGAAGAGTTCGTCCGCGCCCGCGGCGCCGATCACTTCCTGGCCCGCGGCGAGGCCGCCGAGCCGGCGTCCTTCGACGGCGTCCTGGACACCGCGAGGCTGGGTGCCGCCGCGCTCGCCGCTGTCCGCGACGGCGGCGTCTACGGCGGCGTGTGGCCCGGCAGCGAACCCGCCTCCGAGCGCGGCATCCGTGTCGAGGCCGTCAGCGTCCGGTCCGACGCGGCCCTCCTCGCCGACCTGGCCCGCCTGGCCGACCAGGGCGTGCTCCTCACCCGCGTCGCCGGGACCTACCCCTTGACCGCCGCAGCCGAGGCCCACGCGCGACTCGCCGAGGGCGGCCTGCCCGGACGCATCGTCCTCGTGCCGTGAACCGCCCGCCCGGCCGACGACGGTGAAGGCCGCACCGCGGGCAGGGGCGGGCTGCCTCCCGGACGGCGCCCCCTCCCGTTCGGCCCACCGCCCCCCGGGCTACTCGCCGGTACCCCGGCAAGGTGGGAGGGACGGGAGGGGGCGACAGCAGGAGGAGGGACCGGATGGCGAAGGCATTCGGGTTCGTCGCGTACGGCGGACCGGAGCAGCAGGCGTTCCTGGACCGGCCGGCGCCCGTCCCCGGGCCCGGCACGCTGCGGATCAGGGTGGTGGCCGCCGGGGTCAACCCCGCGGACTGGAAGAGGCGGCAGGGCTGGTTCGGCACCGACGCCGTCCCGCCGCTGGTCATGGGCAGCGAGGCGGCCGGAGTGGTGACCGCCGTCGGCGAGGACGTGCCGGGCTTCCGGATCGGCGACGAGGTCTTCGGCACCGCCCCCGGCGGCGCCTTCGCCGAGGAGGCGCTGCTCCCCGCCCGCGCCACCGCGCACAAGCCCCGCACCGTCGGCTTCGCCGAGGCCGCCACGCTGCCCGTCGCCGCCGCCACCGCCCACGACGCGCTCGACCAGCTCGCCGCCCTCGGCCTGCGGCGCGGGGACACCCTGCTGGTCGTCGGCGTCACCGGGGGCGTCGGGACCGTCGCCGCGCAGCTCGCCCGCGGCCGCGGCCTGGAGGTGCTGGGCACCGCCGGGGAGGGCGGCGCCGAGTACGCCCGCTCGCTCGGCGCGACCCCCGTCCGCTACGGCCCCGGGGTCGCCGACCGGCTGCGCGGCGTCGCCCCCGAGGGCGTGGACGCCGTGCTCGACCTGATCGGCGGGGACGCCGTCCGGGAGGTCGCCGGGGCCCTGCGCGCCCCCGGCCGGCTGGTCTCCACCGCCGACCCGGCCACCGCCGCCGAACTCGGCGGCGCCTACGTCGAGCGCGACGGCACCGCCGCCCCGCTCGCCGCCCTCGCCGAACTCGTCGCCGCCGGAACCCTCGACCCGCACATCAGCGCCCGCTACCCGCTGGAACGCGCCGCCGAGGCGATGGCCGCGGTGGAGGGCGGACACGTCCGAGGCAAACTGATCCTGGAGATGAGCCGACCGTGACCAGCACCGAACCGAGCCCCGGCGCACCCTGCTGGGTCGAACTCGCCACCAAGGACCCGGCCGCCGCCAAGGCCTTCTACCACGAACTCTTCGGCTGGCGCGCCGAAGTCGTCCCCGACGAGAGGGCCATGGGCTACACCGGGCTCCACCTCGGCGACCGACTCGTCGCCGGACTCAGCGCCTTGATGCGGCCCGAACAGCCCACCGCCTGGACGATCGGCTTCCACACCCCCGACACCGACGCCGCCGCCGACGAGATCGCCGACGCCGACGGCACGCTGATCGTCCCGCCGACGGACGCCCTGGACTGGGGCCGGTTCGCCGTCGCCGCCGACCCCACCGGCGCGGTCTTCTCCACCTGGCAGCCCGCCGCCCTGCGCGGCGTCGACCTGCGCGACGCGCCCGGCTCCCTCGGCTGGGTCGAACTCGCCACCCGCGAACCGCAGTCGGCCGCCGCGTTCTACGCCCGGGTGTTCGGCTGGAGCGTCAACGCGGGCGAGATGTACACCCGGTTCGGCCTGGGCGGACGCGACTTCGGCGGCATGATGGACATGTCCGACCAGTTCCCGGCCGAGGTCGCGCCCTACTGGATGCCGTACTTCGTGGTCGCCGACGTCGACCTCGGCGCCGAACGCGCCGCCCTGCTCGGCGCCACCGTCACCCTCCCGCCCACCGACGTCCCCGACGGGCCCCGGCTGGCCGTCCTGCACGACCCGCAGGGCGCGCTCTTCGGCATCCACGCGGTGGAGGAGAAGGAGTGAGCGCGGCGGGCGCGGCGACCCCATCGGCCCCACCGGTCCCGTCGCGCACGGGAGTTCACACCCGGGCCGACGGCAGGCCGGTGGGCGTCGCCGACGGCGGCGGCCCCGGGCGGCCGCGCTCGCGCAGCACCGGCCCGGCCGCGGCCGCGACCGCCGCCAGCACCACCGCCAGCGCCGTCAGCGGCACCCAGTCGCCCAGCCGCACGTACCAGGTGCGGGCCGCCGGATCGGCCAGCGCCACCTGCACCGTCACCGACCCCGACGCGTCCGTGCCCAGCCGGGCCAGCCGCCGCCCCTGCGCGTCGTACGCCACCGACTCGCCCGTCAGCGCCGCCTGCACCACCGGGCGGCCGCTCTCCGCGGCCCGCAGCGCCCCCAGCGAGGCGTGCTGCGCCGGGGCCCAGGTCGACTGGAACGTCGACGTCGCCGACTGGTAGACGATCAGCTCGGCGCCCTGCCGGGCCGCGGTGCGCGACATGTCGGGGAACGCCGACTCGAAGCAGATCAGCGCCCCCACCGGCAGCGGCCGCCCGTCCCGTCCGACCACCGGCAGCAGGTGCACCGAACTCCCCGGCACCCGGTTCTCGCCCGCCGCCGCGCTCACCCCGGCGATCCAGCCCAGCAGCGGACGCAGCGGGATGTACTCGCCGAACGGCACCAGCCGGATCTTCCGGTAGCGCGCCAGCACGCCCGAACCGTCCACCAGCACCGCGTCCTTGGAGATCCTGCCGTCCGCCTTCCGGGCGTCCTCGCCGACCAGCAGCTGCGCCCCCGTGGAGCGCGACAGCGCCGCCAGCCGGTCCACCGTCGCCCGCTGCCGGTCCAGGTCCTCGGTGGTCGAACTCTCGCCCCACACCACCAGGTCCACCGGGCGGCCCGCCAGCGCCCGGGTGATCCGCACGTTCGCCTCCAGCCGGGCCTGCTCGTCCGGCGTCGACCCCGCCTGCACCAGCGCCACCGCCGCCGAACCGGCCGTCGCCGGGGCCGCCAGCGCCGAGAACGCCGCCGGACCCGCCAGCAGCGCCGCCAGCGCCGTCGCCGCCGCCAGCGCGCGCACCCGCAGGCCGCGCGCGCACAGCACCACCAGCAGCGCCGCGTTCACCGCGACCAGCGCCCAACTGACCAGCCACACCCCGCCGATCGACGCCAGGCCGAGCACCGCCGGATGCTCCCACTGGGTCGCGCCCAGCACCGCCCACGGCCCGCCCAGCGCACCCCAGGAACGGGCGTACTCGGCGCACACCCACACCGCGGGCAGCACCACCAGCGCCGCCGCCGAACGCCGCGGCGACGGCTCGCCGCCCAGCAGCCACCACGCCGCCAGGCCCAGCGGCGCCTGCAGCGCGCCGAACAGCACCGCCAGCACCGGCAGTCCCGGGCCGATCGACGGGATGAGCCAGTACATCCCCGTGAGGATGAACCCCGCGCCGAACCACCAGCCGCGCACCGCCGCCTCGCGCGCCCCGTCCGCCGCGCGCATCAGCAGCAGCCCCGGCACCAGCGCCGCCCAGGCCAGCCAGGCCAGGCCCGCGCCGGGGAAGGTCAGCACGGGCAGCGCGCCGGAGGCCAGCGCGCCGTAGCGGGCGGGTCGGGTGAGGGCGGTTCGCAGGTTCATGGGCAGATTGTCCGTCCGGTGGTGCCGGAAGGCACCCCTATTCGATCACCGGCATGTCAAGGTCCCCCCAAGCCTGCCCGGATCCCGCGCGGTCACTCGCCCCGGCCGCCGCGACCCGCCCCGGGCGGCCACCGCCCTCCGGCCGGGGGCCGCCCGGCCGCCGTCACTCGCCCTCCAGGTCGCCCTCCGTCTCCAGCAGCACCTGCCGCAGCTCGTCCAGCAGCGCCGCGTCCGGCTCCGCCCACAGGCCGCGCCCGGCGGCCTCCAGCAGGCGTTCCGCGATGCCGTGCAGGGCCCACGGGTTGGCCTCGGCGAAGAACTCGCGGTTGACCGGGTCGAGCACGTACTCCTCGGTCAGCTTCTCGTACATCCAGTCCGCGACCACGCCGGTGGTCGCGTCGTAGCCGAACAGGTAGTCGACGGTCGCGGCCATCTCGAACGCGCCCTTGTAGCCGTGCCGCCGCATCGCCTCCAGCCAGCGCGGGTTGACCACCCGGGCGCGGAAGACCCGGGCCGCCTCCTCGGTCAGGGTGCGGGTGCGCACCGTCTCCGGGCGGGTCGAGTCGCCGATGTACGCGGCCGGGCTGGAGCCGGTCAGCGCCCGCACGGTGGCCACCATGCCGCCGTGGTACTGGAAGTAGTCGTCCGAGTCGGCGATGTCGTGCTCGCGGGTGTCGGTGTTCTTCGCCGCCACCGTGATCCGCCGGTACGCGCTCTCCATCTCCTCGCGCGCGGGCCGCCCGTCCAGACCCCGCCCGTACGCGTAGCCGCCCCACACCGTGTACACCTCGGCCAGGTCCGCGTCGGTGCGCCAGTCCCGGCTGTCGATCAGCTGCAGCAGGCCCGCCCCGTACGTGCCCGGGCGGGAGCCGAACACCCGCACCGTGGCCCGGCGTTCGTCCCCGTGCTCGGCCAGGTCGGCCTGCACGTGGGCCCGGACGAAGTTCTGCTCCGCGGGCTCCTCCTGGCGGGCCGCCAGGCGTACCGCGTCGTCCAGCAGCGCCACCACGTGCGGGAAGGCGTCCCGGAAGAAGCCCGAGATCCGCAGCGTCACGTCGATCCGCGGACGGCCCAACTCGCCCACGGGGACGGGCTCCAGGCCGGTCACCCGGCGCGAGGCGTCGTCCCACACCGGGCGCACGCCCAGCAGCGCCAGCGCCTCGGCGATGTCGTCGCCCGCGGTGCGCATCGCCGAGGTGCCCCAGAGGGAGAGGCCGACGGACGGCGGGAACTGGCCGTCGTTGTCGGCCCGGTAGCGCTCGACGAGGGAGGCGGCCAGCGCCTGGCCGGTCTCCCAGGCGAGGCGGGAGGGTACGGCCTTCGGGTCCACCGAGTAGAAGTTCCGGCCGGTGGGAAGGACGTTCACCAGCCCGCGCAGCGGGGAGCCGGACGGGCCGGCCGGGACGAAACCGCCCCGCAGGGCGTGCAGCACCGCGTCCAACTCGTCGGTGGTGGAGGCCAGTCGGGGCACCAGCTGGGTCGCGGCGAAGGTCAGCACGTCGGCGACCGCGGGCGGCAGCCCCTCGGCGACCTTGGCGACCGCGGCCGGGTTCCAGTCCTCCGCCTCCATCGCCTCGACCAGCGAACGGGCCTTCGCCTCGGCCGCGTCCGTCGCCCCCAGCGTCAGCGCCGCCTCGTCCAGCCCCAGCGCCTCGCGCAGGCCCGGCAGGGCGCTCACCCCGCCCCAGATCTGCCGGGCCCGCAGGATCGACAGCACCAGGTTGACCCGGTCGGTGCCGCTGGGCGCCTGCCCCAGCACGTGCAGGCCGTCGCGGATCTGCGCGTCCTTCACCTCGCACAGCCAGCCGTCCACGTGCAGCAGGAAGTCGTCGAAGCCGTCGTCCTCCGGCCGCTCCGCCAACCCCAGGTCGTGGTCCAGCTTCGCGGCCTGGATCAGCGTCCAGATCTGCGCCCGGATCGCGGGCAGCTTCGCCGGATCCATCGCCGCGATGTTCGAGTGCTCGTCGAGGAGTTGCTCCAGCCGGGCGATGTCGCCGTAGGAGTCGGCGCGCGCCATCGGCGGCACCAGGTGGTCGACCAGCGTCGCGTGCGCCCGGCGCTTGGCCTGGGTGCCCTCGCCCGGGTCGTTCACCAGGAACGGGTAGACCAGCGGCAGGTCGCCCAGCGCCGCGTCCGGGCCGCACTCGGCGGACAGCGCCGCCGTCTTGCCCGGCAGCCACTCCAGGTTGCCGTGCTTGCCCAGGTGCACCACCGCGTGCGCGCCGAAACCGCCGTCCGCGCGGTCCGCCGCGATCCACCGGTACGCCGCCAGGTAGTGGTGGCTGGGCGGCAGGTCGGGGTCGTGGTAGATCGCCACCGGGTTCTCGCCGAACCCGCGCGGCGGCTGGACCAGCACCAGCAGGTTGCCGGAGCGGATCGCCGCCAGGACGAGGTCGCCGTCCGGGTTCTGCGAACGGTCCACGTACAGCTCGCCCGGCGCCGGGCCCCAGTGCTCCTCCACCCGCTCGCGCAGCGCCGCCGGCAGGGTGGCGTACCAGCGGCGGTAGTCGGCCGCCGGGATGCGCACCGGGTTGCGGGCCAACTGCTCCTCGGTCAGCCAGGCCTGGTCGTAGCCGCCCGCCTCGATCAGCGCGTGGATCAGCGCGTCGCCCTCGTGGCCCCGCTCCGTTCCGGTGTGGAAACCCGGCAGGCCGTCGCCCAGGTCCATGCCCTCCGCGCGCAGCCGTTCCAGCAGCCGGATCGCCGACGCCGGGGTGTCCAGGCCCACCGCGTTGCCCACCCGGGCGTGCTTGGTCGGGTACGCGGACAGCACCAGCGCCAGACGCCGCTCGGACGCCGGGGTGTGCCGCAGCCGGGCGTGCCGCACCGCGATGCCCGCGACCCGCGCCGCCCGCTCCGGGTCCGCCGCGTACACCGTCAGCCCGTCCGCGTCGACCTCCTTGAACGAGAACGGCACCGTGATCAGCCGACCGTCGAACTCCGGGACGGCCACCTGGGTCGCCGTGTCCAGCGGGGAGAGGCCGTCGTCGCTGCCCTCCCACTGGGCCCGCGACCAGGTCAGGCACAGCGCCTGCAGGATCGGCCGGTCCAGCGCCGCCAACGCCCCCGCGTCCCACGCCTCCTCGTCGCCGCCCGCCTGCGCGTCCGCGGGCCGGGTGCCGCCCGCCGCCAGCACGGTCGTCACGATCACGTCCGCCGCGCCCAGCTCCGCCAGCAGCTCCGGCTCCGCCCCGCGCAGCGAGGCGCAGAAGTACGCCCGCGCCTGCGCGCCCCGGTCCTCGACCGCCCGGCAGAGCGTCTCGACGAACGCCGTGTTGCCGCTCATGTGGTGCGCCCGGTAGTACAGCACCGCGACGACCGGGCCCTCGGCGGTGCGCGCCTCGCGCTCCAGCGGGCCCCAGGACGGCGCCGACGCCGGGGGAGCGAAACCGTGCCCGGTCAGCAGCACCGTGTCCGACAGGAACGCGCCCAGCTCCGCCAGGTTCGCCGGGCCGCCGTGCGCCAGGTACGCGTGCGCCTCCGCCGCGATGCCCGCCGGGACGCTCGACAGCTCCATCAGCTGCGCGTCCGGCGCCTGCTCACCGGTCAGCACCACCACCGGGCGCGGACCCGCCAGCAGCGCGTCCAACCCCTCCTGCCAGGCCCGGCGGCCGCCCAGCAGCCGCACCACCACCAGCTCCACGCCCTCCAGCAGCGCGGGCAGCTCCTGGGGCGACAGGCGCGCCGGGTTCGCCCAGCGGAACGGCACCGGGCCGTCGGCCGCCCGGGCGCTCAGCAGGTCGGTGTCGGACGTCGACAGCAGCAGGATCATGCGGAGGCCCTCCCGGGCGTCTCGAACGGCACGGGGCACACGGGCAGGGCAGGGCACCCGGGCAGGGCGGGGCGGGCAGGTCGCGCCCTGCGGACGGCACGGGGCGGCCCGGCAACGGCGGGCACCCGGCGGAGCGCGGGCAGGCGGCAGCGCATGGAACGGCCTTCCTCGGGGTCCTCGCCCCGGGCAGTGGAGGACGGCCGGAGTTCCTGGCTCCCACGGCTCACTGAGCCGCGGTCACAGTGGCGGGACCGCACCGGATTCGCACCGGACTTCCTCCGCTGTGCCGTCGCTGGCAGCGGACGCCCCGAGAGACGCCCGCGAGCATCGTACGGGGTGATCGGCCCCCGGGGGAGTGTGAGCTGCGACGCTGACCGAAACCCGACCACCCGCGCCCCCCGCTCCCGGCCCGCACCGCCCTGAGCTGCGCAATCGCCGCGCGGCGGGCGCCCGGGCCGCCGGGCGGGTGTGACGGAGGAGGCGGTGGCGCGAACGCGCCCGATGGGTATGCTCGCCGCCATGCCACCCACACCCGACGCCGCCCAGGCACCCTCCGTCGGGCCCGACCGAGGCCGCGCCGACGCCTGCCCCGGCGCGCTCCGACTGCACCCCGCCGAGGACGGGCACCTGGCCCGACTCCGGCTCCCCGGCGGGAAGTTGACGCACCGTCAGCTGTGCGCGATCGCCGACGCCGCCGACGCCCTCGGCGACGGCGGCATCGAGATCACCTCCCGCGGCAACGCCCAGCTGCGCGGCCTCGCCGAGGCCTGCGCCGCCGACCTCGCCGAACGCCTGCGCACCGTCGGCCTGTTGCCCTCCGACACCCACGAGCGCGTCCGCAACATCGTCGCCTCCCCACTCGCCGGAATCGACGGCCGCGGCGCAGGCGATGCCCAATTCGAGTGCTGGGTAAGGGAGTTGGACGAGGCGCTGTGCGCCGCGCCGTGGGCCGCCCGACTGTCCGGGAAGTTCCTGTTCGCCCTCGACGACGGCCGCGGCGACGTCGCGGCCCTCCAGGCCGATGTGACCTTGATCGCAGTCGGCAGCGGCCGCGCCCTGCTCCGCCTCGGCCGCGCCCGCCGCGCCACCGCCGTCGACGCACCCGTCCCCGCCGCGCTCGACGCCGCCCGCCGCTTCCTCGACCTCGCCGCCGGACGCGCCTGGCACCCCCGCGAGATCCAGTCCGAACTCCCCGAAGGCACCGTCCCGCTCCCCCCCTTCGCGGGCGAACAACCCCTGCTGGGGCAGGTGGGCGACGGCCTCTCGGTCGGACTGCGCTTCGGCCGCGCCACCAGCGCCCAGTGGCGGCTGCTCGCCGACGCCCTCCCCGCCGGCCGCACCGCCCGGCTCACCCCCTGGCGCGGCGTCGTGCTGCCCGGCGCCGACCCCGCCCGGCTCCCGCACCTCGCCGACGCCGGATTCCGCACCACCCCCGGCGGCCCCTGGGAAGGCGTCACCGCCTGCACCGGCCTGCCCGGCTGCGCCAAGTCGCTCGCCGACGTCCGCGCCCAGGCCACCCGCGCCCACACCGACGTCCCCGCCGAAGGACTGCCCGTCCACTGGTCCGGCTGCGCCCGCCGCTGCGGGCACCCCGCCGGACGCTGGGTCGACGTCCTGGCCACCGCGGCCGGACACCGCGTCACCGTCGACGGCACCGTCCGCGACACCGAAGAGAACCAGACGGCCGAGGCAGTCGCCGAAGCCCGCAACGCCCAATGGCGGAGGCCCAAATGATCGACTACGAGAAGGACGGCGCGGCCATCTACCGCCAGTCCTTCGCCACCATCCGGGCCGAGGCGAACCTCGCCCACCTGCCCGCCGACGTCGCCCGGGTCGCCGTCCGGATGATCCACGCCTGCGGCATGACCGACCTCGTCGACGACCTGCTCTGGTCGCCGAACGCCGTCGCCGACGCCCGCCGCGCCCTGCTCGCCGGAGCGCCGATCCTCTGCGACGTCAACATGGTCGCCAGCGGCGTGACCCGCAAACGGCTGCCCGCCGACAACGAGGTGCTCTGCACCCTCACCGACCCCGCCGTCCCCGAACTCGCCCGCGCCATGGGCACCACCCGCAGCGCCGCCGCCATGGAACTGTGGCTGCCCCGCCTCGAGGGCGCCGTCGTCGCCGTCGGCAACGCCCCCACCTCGCTGTTCCGCCTGCTGGAGATGATCGAGGCCGGAGCCCCCCGCCCCGCCGCCGTCATCGGCGTCCCCGTCGGCTTCATCGGCGCCGCCGAGTCCAAGCAGGCCCTCGCCGACCACCCCTCCGCCCTGGAGCACCTCGTCGTCCGGGGCCGCCGCGGCGGCAGCGCCATAGCCGCCGCAGCCATCAACGCGATTGCGAGCGAAGAAGAATGACGGAACGTCAGGAAACCGGCAGGCTGTACGGGGTCGGCGTCGGCCCCGGCGACCCGTCGCTGGTCACCGTGCGCGCCGCCGAACTCATCGGCAAGGCCGACGTCATCGCCTACCACTGCGCCCGGCACGGCCGCTCGCACGCCCGGGCCATCGCCGAACGCTACCTGACCGGCGGGCAGATCGAAGAGCGGCTGATGTACCCCGTCACCGTCGAGACCACCGACCACCCCGGCGGCTACCGCGGCGCCCTCGACGACTTCTACCAGGAGGCCTCCGCCCGGCTCGCCGCCCACCTCGACGCCGGACGCGACGTCGTCGTCCTCGCCGAGGGCGACCCGCTGTTCTACGGCTCCTACCAGCACATGCACAAGCGGCTCGCGCACCGCTACCCGACCGAGGTCGTCCCCGGCGTCACCTCGATCAGCGCCGCCGCCGCCCGCCTCGGCACCCCCCTGGTCGAAGCCGAGGAAGTCCTCACGATCATCCCCGGCACCCTCCCCGAGGAGGAACTCGCCGCCCGGCTCGCCGCCACCGACTCCGCCGTCGTCATGAAGCTCGGCCGCACCTTCCCCACCGTCCGCCGCGCCCTGGAACGGGCCGGGCGCCTCGACGACGCCCGGTACGTGGAGCGCGCCACCATGGACGGCGAGCGCACCGGACGGCTGGCCGACATCGACCCCGAGGGCGTCCCGTACTTCTCGGTCGCCGTGCTGCCCAGCAAGGTCGCCGCGCTCGACTCCAGCGGACGGCCCTACACGGACCCGGCCGATACGGCTGCGGTCGACGCGGCTTCAGCCGCCGAGGCTCCGGTCGACGCGACCCCGGGCGACGTGCCCCCGGCCGTCGGCGAGGTCGTCGTGGTCGGCACCGGGCCCGCCGGGCCGCTGTGGCTGACCCCCGAGGCGCGCGGCGCCCTCGCGAGCGCCACCGACCTGGTCGGCTACACCACCTACCTGGACCGGGTCCCCGTCCGCGCCGGGCAGCTCCGGCACGCCTCCGACAACAAGGTCGAAGGCGTCCGGGCCGAGTTCGCCCTCGACCTGGCCCGCCGCGGCCGCCGCGTCGCCGTGGTCTCCTCCGGCGACCCGGGCGTCTTCGCGATGGCCACCGCCGTCCTCGAGGCCGCCTGCACCGACCCCTACCGGGACGTCCCGGTCCGCGTCCTGCCCGGCATGACCGCCGCGCACGCCGCCGCCTCCCGGATCGGGGCGCCGCTCGGCCACGACTACGCGGTCGTCTCGCTCTCCGACCGGCTCAAGCCCTGGGAGGTCATCGCCCGGCGGCTGCGCGCCGCCGCCGAGGCCGACCTGGTGCTGGCGCTCTACAACCCCGGCTCCAAGTCCCGCACCACGCAGGTCGGTTCGGCCCGCGACCTGCTGCTGGAGTACCGCTCCCCGCAGACCCCCGTGGTGCTGGCCCGGGACGTCGGCGGCCCCACCGAACGGATCCGCACCGTCGCGCTCGCCGAACTCGACCCGGCGGACGTCGACATGCGCACCCTGCTGCTGGTCGGCTCCAGCCAGACCCAGTGGGCGCGGCGCGGCGGCGGCGCCGAAGTGGTGTGGACGCCGCGCCGCTACCCCGAGGCGTAGCAGGCGAGTCGACGGTGCGTCAGCCCACCAGCCGCCTGACCCAGTCGGCCGCCCCGGCGACGTCCGGGGCGGTGCGCACCCCCTCCGGGGGCGCCGGGCGCTGCACCACGACCACGGGCAGGCCGAGTTCGCGGGCCGCCGTCAGCTTGGGCGCGGTCGCGGCGCTGCCGCTGTCCTTGGTCACCAGCACCTCGATCCGGTGCGCCCGCAGCAGCGCCCGCTCCCCGTCCAGGGTGAACGGGCCGCGCTCCAGCAGCACTTCGGTCACGGTGGGCATCGGCGCCACCGGCGGCTCGACCGAACGCGCCAGGAAGACCAGCCCGTCCAGGTGCGCGAAGGCGGCGATGCCCTGGCGCCCGGTGGTCAGGAACACCCGGCGGCCGAGCGCGGGCAGCGCCTCCGCGGCCGCGGCCAGGCTCGGCACCGCGTGCCAGCGGTCGCCGTCCTGCGGCACCCAGCCCGGGCGGCGCAGCGCCAGCAGCGGCGTGCCCGTCTCGGCGGCGGCCAGCGCAGCGTTGCGGCTGATCCGCTCCGCGAACGGGTGGGTGGCGTCCAGCAGCGCGTCCACCGCGTGGGCCCGCAGCCAGGCCGCCAGACCGGCCGGGCCGCCGAACCCGCCGACCCTGACCTCCCCCGCGGGCAGCCGCGGCCGCTCCACCCGCCCGGCCAGCGAACTGGTCACCCGCAGCGCCGGATCGGCCACCAGCACCTCCGCCAACCGGCGGGCCTCACTGGTGCCGCCGAGGATCAGGACGTGCATGCGGAAGCTCCCTGGGCCGGTGCGAGCAGGACACACCACCCTAACCGGGCGCCCGAGGCCGCCGACGTGGGACGGTGGGAGCAGTGGGAACGGCCAGGAGAACGGCGGACGAGCGGTGAACGGCGGGACGAGTGGTGAGCGGTGAGTAGCGCGGCGCAGGACGGCCCGGTGGGCGGCGGGCGCAAGGGGCAGCTGCGTAGCAGCGGACTGCGGCCCGGCTGGACGACGGGCGCGTGCGCCACGGCCGCGACCAAGGCGGCGTACACGGCGCTGCTCGGCGGCGGCTTCCCCGACCCGGTGGTCATCACCCTGCCCAAGGGCGAGCGGCCCGCGTTCGCGCTGGCGGTGGAGGAACTCGCGCCCGGCCGGGCCAGCGCCGGGGTGGTCAAGGACGCGGGCGACGACCCCGACGTGACGCACGGCGCGCTGGTCCGCTCCACGGTGCGGCCGGGCCCGCCGGGCAGCGGCGTGGTGTTCCGGGCCGGACCGGGCGTGGGGACGGTCACCAAGCCCGGCCTGCCGCTGGCGGTCGGCGAACCGGCCGTCAACCCGGTGCCGCGGCAGCTGATGCGCGAGGCGGTCGCCGAAGTGGCCCGGGAGTTCGGCGCGTCCGGCGACGTGGAGGTGGAACTCTCCGTCGACCACGGCGAGGAGATCGCCCGGCACACCTGGAACCCGCGCCTGGGCATCCTCGGCGGCCTGTCCATCCTCGGCACGACCGGCATCGTGGTGCCCTACTCCTGCTCGGCCTGGATCGACTCGATCCGCCGCGGCATCGACGTGGCCCGCGCCGCCGGGCACCCCCACGTCGCGGGCGCGACCGGCTCCACCTCCGAGAAGGTGGTGGTCGCCGAGTACGGCCTGCCCGAGGACGCCCTGCTCGACATGGGCGACTTCGCCGGGGCCGTCCTCAAGTACCTGCGCAGGCACCCGGTTCCGCGCCTCACCGTCTGCGGCGGCTTCGCCAAGCTCTCCAAGCTCGCCGCCGGACACCTCGACCTGCACTCCGGACGCTCCCAGGTCGACAAGGCCCAACTCGCCGCCCTGGCAAGGGAGGGCGGCGCCACCGAGGAGCTGGCCGCCCGGGTCGCCGCCGCCAACACCGCCCTGGAGGCCGTGCAGTTGTGCACGGCGGCGGGCGTCCCCCTCGGCGACCTGGTCGCCGAACGGGCCCGCGCCACCGCCCTCGACGTGCTGCTCGGCGCCCCCGTCACCGTCGACGTGATCTGCATCGACCGCGCGGGCACGATCGTCGGCCGCGCCGCCCCGAAGGGCCCCTGACGGGACGGCCCCGGGGCGGCGGACCGGGCGGCGCGGGGCGGCGCGGCCGACGCCCGGAGGAGGCTCAGTCCGTGACGACGGCCTGCGCGTCGATCTCCACCAGCATCGGCTCCTGCGGGAGTTCGACGAAGACCGTGGTGCGGCAGGGCTTCACGCCGCCCGGGGCGATGTTCTCCTCGATGAACTGGGCGTACACCTCGTTCATCAGCGGGAAGTCGGCCCGCTTGGTCAGGTAGACGCGGAACATCACCACGTCCTCGATGCTCGCGCCGCCCGCCTCCACGATCGCCTTGACGTTCTCCAGCGTCCGCCGGGTCTGCGCCTTCACGTCGCCGTGGTACAGGTACTCGCCGGTCGCCGGGTCCTGCGGGCCCTGGCCGGACACCTGCAGGATCGGGCCCTTGCGCACGCCCTGCGAGAACATCCACGCCGGGGCCGGGGCGCCATCGGTGCGGACCTCGATCTTGTCGCTCATGTGTCTTGCTCCATACGGTTGTCGACGATGCGTCAGTGAACGGTGCCGCGAGCCGGGAGGCCCGCGTCGGCGGAGATCGCCCGGGTGCAGGCGAGCAGTTGGGGGAGCAGTTCGAGCACCTGCTCGTACGGGAGGACCACGTCCGGCACCGAGATCGACGCCGCCGCCACCACCCGGCCCGAGACGTCCCGGATCGGCGCGGCCACGCAGTTGATGAACGCCTCGTGCTCGGCGTGGTCCTGCGCCCAGCCCTGCGCCGCGACCTGGTCGAGCTCGGCCAGCAGCGCCTTCGGACTGGTGATCGTGTTCGGGGTGTGCACGGTGAACTCGATCCCGTCCACCACCCGGCGGCGCTCGGCCGGTGACAGGTCGGCCAGCAGCACCTTGGCCACCGCCGTGTTGTGCAGGGCCGCCCGCAGCCCGATCCGCGAGTACATCCGCACCGGGTGCCGCGAGTCGTACTTGTCGATGTAGACCACCTCGCCGCCCTCGTACGCGGCCAGGTGCACGGTCTGGCCGGTCGCCGCGTTCAGCTCGGCGAGGTGCGGGGCGGCGGTGCGGCGGATGCCGCGCTGTTCCAGCGCGAGGCTGGACAGCGCGAACAGGCCCGCGCCGAGGTGGTAGCGGTACTGGGCGTCGCGGTGGACGAAGCGCTCCTCCTCCAGGCTCTGCAGCAGCCGCAGCACGGTGGTCTTGTGCACGCCGATCAGCTCGGCCAACTGGTCGAGGGAGCGCTCGCCCTCGCCGAGTTCGGCGAGCAGGCGCAGGGCGCGGGTGACGGTCTGGCTCATGGGTGTCCCGAGGGTCTTCGAGGGTGCCGGGAGGGTGCGGTGCGGTTGCGGTGGTGGCAGGGGCTCAGCGGACGGGGGCGGGCAGGACGGGGGCCGGCAGCGCGGGGGAGTCGATGCCGGACGCGGAGACCCGGGTCGCCGCCCAGGCCCGCTCGTCGGCGGCCAGCAGCGCGGCCACCGTCGCCGCGTCCGGCAGCGCGCCGTGGTCGGTGGGGGCGGTCAGCGCGCCCGCCGCCGCCAGGTGGCCCAGGCGCAGCCGGGAGCGCTGGTCGAGACCGCGCAGGGTGCCCGCCAGGTAGCCCGCCGCGAACGCGTCGCCCGCGCCGGTCGGCTCCATCACCTCGACGCGCAGCGCCCGTTCGGTGACCGAGCCGCCGCCCTGGTCGAGCGCGGTGACCAGGTGCCCGGCGTCCTTGACCACCACGGTGGCCGGGGACGGGAAGCGCGCCCGCAGCGCCCGCGGGTCGCCGGTGCCGAACGCCTCCTCGGCCTCGTCCGCGCCCAGCAGCAGCACGTCCGCGGCATCCAGCAGCTCCGGCAGCACCGCCGGGTCGCGCAGCCGCCACAGCGCCGGGCGCCAGTTCAGGTCGAAGGAGACCAGCCGGCCCGGGCGGCGGCGGGCCAGCAGGGCGCGCACCAGGGCCAGGCAGTCGTCCGACAGCGCGGGCGTGATGCCGGTCAGGTGCAGCAGCGGCGCGGCGTCCAGCAGGGCCGCGGCCACCGGGTCGTCCAGCAGCGCGGGGGAGAGCGCGGAGGCCGCCGAACCGGTGCGGTAGTAGTGCAGGCGGGAACGGCCCGGGCCCAGGTCGTGCGGGAGGCCGGAACCGCCGGTCTCCTTCAGGTACACGCCGGTCGGGCGGTGCGGGTCGACCGCGACGGCCGACACGTCCACCCCCGCCGCGGCCAGGTCGCCCGTCAGGCGGCGGCCGAAGCCGTCCGCGCCGACCCGGCTGATCCACGCCGTCGGCACGCCCAGCGCGGCCAGCGCGGCCGCCACGTTCGACTCGGCGCCCCCCACCGAGGGCCGGAACGCGCCGACGGCCTCGAACGGCCCCGGCCGGTCGGGCAGCAGCACCGCCATCGACTCGCCCAGGCACACCGCCCGGGCGGCGGCCGCATCGTCCCGGCCCGCACCGGCCCGGTCCGCACCGCCTCGATCCGCCATCAAACCCGCTCCCTCACCCTGGGGCCCGCACCCCCGCCCCCACCGCCGACGGCCCGCGCGGCCCGGCGCTCGGCGGTGAGCCCCGGTGCTGCGTGCCTGGTGGGAGGGGTGGACGGGCCGCGCCGCGGTCCGTTGACCGCCGTCCGGCGTGAATGCTAGAACCGTATCACCAACATGCGCAATACAGGTTGCGCATGTTGCAACTTCCCAGCTCGTCGGCGGGCCGGGGCTTGACGGGTCTGACACGGAGGCAGTGCGATGGGCGAGAACAGCGGGACGGACGCAACCGCGGAACGGGCGAACGGAACCGCCGGACGGGCGGAGGCGGGCCCGCAGTACTTCGCCGACCCCGTCCGCAGCCCCGGCCCCGGCGAGGGCGACGGCCCCGGCATCGGCATCGACACCGCCGCCGTCGCCGCCCTCGCCGACGAGATCCTCGACTTCCGCTTCAAGGCCGTCCCCGCCGACGCCTGGGGCCGCACCGTCCGCGACTGGCTCGCCACCCGCCCCACCCTCGACGGCCTCGGCACCCCCCTGCTCACCCTCGACGCCGCCGCCCTCGCCCACAACCTGCACACCATGGCCGCCTGGTGCCGCGACGCCGGAGTCCGCCTCGCCCCGCACGGCAAGACCACCATGGCCCCCGCCCTCTGGCAGGCCCAACTCGCCGCCGGGGCCCACGCCATCACCCTCGCCAACCTCCCCCAACTCCGCGTCGCCCGCGCCTTCGGCGTCCAACGCCTGCTCCTCGCCAACACCCTGCTCGACCCCGCCGGACTCGCCTGGATCGCCGACGAACTCGACCGCGACCCCGACTTCGCCTTCACCTCCTGGGTCGACTCCACCGACAGCGTCCGCCAGATGGACGCCGCCCTGCGCGCCGCCGGAGCCCGCCGCCCCGTCGAGGTCCTGGTCGAACTCGGCGGCCCCGGCGGCCGGACCGGCGCCCGCGGCGTCCCCGCCGCCCTCGACGTCGCCGCCGCCGTCCTCGCCGCCCCCACCCTGCGCCTCGCCGGAGTCGGCGGCTACGAAGGCGCCCTCGCCCACGACGCCTCCGACGCCGCCCTCGCCGCCGTCCGCGGCTACCTCGCCGACCTCGCCGACCTGCACCGCCGCCTCGCCGCCGACTACCCCACCCCCACCCCCGTCGTCACCGCGGGCGGCAGCGCCTACTTCGACACCGTCGCCCAGGAGTTGACCCCCCTCACCCGGCAGGTCCCCGGCACCACCGTCATCGTCCGGGCCGGCGCCTACCTCGCCCACGACGACGGCTTCTACCGCGGCATCTCCCCGCTCTCCCGCCGCCCCGACACCACCCCGCTGCGCTCCGCCATGCACGGCTGGGCCCGCGTCGTCTCCCACCCCGAACCCCAACTCGCCCTCCTCGACGCCGGAAAGCGCGACCTCCCGTTCGACGAAGGCCTTCCCGAACCCCAACTCGTCCGCGGCGCAGGCCCCCTGGCGGACACCCCGGCGGGCGCCACCGTCACCGCCCTCAACGACCAGCACGCCTTCCTGCGCAACGCCGGAGCCGCCGCCCCCGTCGGCGCCGTCCTGCGCCTCGGCCTCTCCCACCCCTGCACCGCCTTCGACAAGTGGAGCCTCATCCCCGTCCTCGACCACGCCGACGCCGAACACCCCCGCGTCGTCGACCTTGTCCGGACGTACTTCTGATGGCCGACCTCCTCCTGCGCGACGCCACCGTCATCGACGGCACCGGCACCGACCGCTACCGCGCCGACGTCACCGTCACCGACGGGCGCATCGACCGGATCAGCCGCCCCGGCGGCGCCGGTGGTGCCGATACGGCCCGGGTCGCCGGCGAACGCCTGACCGGACGCCGGGTCATCGACGCCGACGGGCTGATCCTCGCCCCCGGCTTCATCGACATGCACGCCCACTCCGACCTGCGCCTGCTCCTCGAACCCGACCACCCCTCCCGGATCACCCAGGGCGTCACCCTCGAAGTCCTCGGCCAGGACGGCCTCTCCTACGCCCCCGTCGACGACACCACCCTCGCCGCGCTGCGCCGCCAACTCGCGGGCTGGAACGGCGATCCCGCCGACGAGGAGTTCGACTGGAACTGGCGCACCGTCGCCCAGTACCTCGACCGCCTCGACACCGGCACCGCCGTCAACACCTGCTACCTCGTCCCGCACGGCTCCGTCCGGATGCTCGCCATGGGCTGGGCCAACCGTCCCCCCACCGGCGCCGAACTCGACCGGATGAAGCACCTGTTGGACGAAGCACTGGCCGACGGGGCGGTCGGCATGTCCACCGGCCTCACCTACACCCCCGGCATGTACGCCGACACCGCCGAACTCGTCGAACTGTGCACCGTCGTCGCCGCCCGCGGCGGCTTCCACGCCCCGCACCAACGCTCCTACGGCGCGGGCGCGTTGGAAGGCTACGCCGAGATGGTCGAGATCTCCCGGCGCTCCGGCTGCCCGCTCCACCTCACCCACGCCACCATGAACTTCGGCGTCAACGAAGGCCGCGCCGGACAGTTCCTCGCCCTGGTCGACGCCGCACTCGCCGACGGCATCGACATCACCCTCGACAGCTACCCCTACCTGCCCGGATCCACCACCCTGGCCGCCCTGCTGCCCAGTTGGTCCACCGAGGGCGGCCCCGAAGCCACCCTCGCCCGGCTCGCCGACCCCGCCGCCCGCGAGCGCATCCGCGTCGACGTCGAGGAACGCGGCAGCGACGGCTGCCACGGCGTCGTCACCGACTGGGACACCATCCAGGTCTCTGGCGTCCGGCACGGCTCGCTCTCCGCCGCTGTCGGCCGGAAGATCTCCGAACTCGCCGCCGAACAGGGCCGCACCGGCACCGAGGTCTTCTTCGACCTGCTGCGCGCCGACCAGTTGGGCACCACGATCCTCCAGCACGTCGGCCACGAGGAGAACGTCCGCGCCATCATGCGGCACGCCGCGCACACCGTCGGCAGCGACGGCCTCCTGGTCGGTGCCCGCCCGCACCCCCGCGCCTGGGGCACCTTCCCCCGCTACCTGGCCCACTACAGCCGCGAGTTGGGCGTCCTCACCCTCGAGCAGACCATCGCCCGGATGACCGGCCGCCCCGCCCGCCGCCTCGGCCTCGACCGGCGCGGACTCGTCCGCCCCGGCCACCACGCCGACCTGGTCCTGTTCGACCCGCAGACCGTCCGCGACACCGCCACCTTCGACCACCCCCGGCAGGCCGCCGAAGGCATCCAGCACGTCCTGGTCAACGGCGTCGCCGCCCTCACCGACGGCAAACCCACCGGCGAACTCGCGGGCCGGGCCCTGCGCCGCGACACGGACCGGAAGGTTCGGGCCGGAGCCCCGAGCCGGGGCTGACCTCCGGCGGGGAACGCCCGATCACTTCGAACCAGTGCACATCGAACAGGAGTTGGCAGGATGGGAACGGAAACCGGGACGGGAACGGAAACCGGGACGGGAGCGGGAGCCCGGGCGGGAGCGGGAGCGGGAGCAGGGGCGGGGGCGGAGGGGGCGGACCTCCTGCGCGCGGCGTTGGCCCGGCAGCCGGTGATCGCCGTGGTGCGGGCCCCCGTGATCCCCGACGCGGTCGCGCTCTGCGAAGCCCTGGCCGAGGGCGGCATCGCCTGGACCGAACTCACCTTCACCACACCGGACGTGACCCGCCACGTCGCCCGCGCCGCCGAAGCGGGCTGCCGGATCGGCGTCGGCACCGTCCTCACCGCCGACCAGGCCCGCGAGGGCATCGCCGCCGGAGCCGGGTTCCTGGTCACCCCCGGCCTGCGCCCCGCCGTCGCCGACATCGCCCGCGAGGCCGGAATCCCGGTCGTGATGGGCGCGTTGACGCCCAGCGAGGTCGCCGACGCCGTCGACCTCGGCGCCGCCGCGGTCAAGATCTTCCCCGCCAAGGCCTTCGGCCCCGGTTACTTCAAGGACCTGCACGGCCCCTACCCCGGCGTCCCGCTGGTCGCCTCCGGCGGCGTCAACACCGGAAACGCCAAGGCCTTCCTCGACCACGGCGCACTCGCCGTCTGCGCCGGCACCGACGTCGTCCCCCCGCAAGCCGTCGCGGACGGCGACTGGGCCGACATCACCCGCCGCGCGAAGGAGTTCGTCGCCTCGCTCGCCCTGTTGGACTGAGCGCCGCTCTGCTCAGCAGGGCTGGGGTCTGCTCGGGCGGGCGGTTTTCGGTTCGCCGGGGCGGGGGTTTGCTCGGCCCGGCGGTTTCCCGCTCGGCCGAGCCGGCCCTCGTCGGGGTGGGCCCCTCCCGGGGTGGCAGGGGGTCAGTCGCGCTGGGGTACCGGCGCCGTGCGGTGTTCGGCGGCGAGGGCGAGGACCTGGTCGACGGACCAGTGGTCGGCGGCGTGGGTGCCGTAGTGGGCGGCGGCGATCCGACCGTCGGCGGTGAGCAGGAAGTCGGCGGGCAGACCGAGGCGTCCACCGAGGGGGCGGGACGCGGGCGGGCGTTCACGGCCGCGCAGGACCAGCGGGACGCTGCGGGCCAGGCCACGGACGATCGACGGCCAGACCCGGGGGTCGAGCAGCGCGCGGGCCCCGCGTTCGACGCCGTACGCGCGGTACAGCCGCTGCTCGGGGTCGGCGAGCAGCGGGAAGGGCAACCCGTCGGCGTACGGCCGCAGTTCGTCGGCGGGCGAGTGGAAGACGGCCACCTCCCGCACCCCCGCCTCCCGCAGCTGCGGGTGGCGTACGGCGAAGCTGCGCAGGTGCAGGTTGCAGATCGGGCAGCCCGCGAAGCGGCGGAACTGCAGGTGGGTCAGGCCGTCCGCGGGCACCGGCGGCAGGGGCGTGCCGGAGGCGTCGGCGGTGGCGGGGAGGGGCGGGGCGGTGGTGCCGGTCCGGAGTCGGGACACGTGGGCTCCTCGGAAGCTCCTCGTAGGTGTAGACCGTACGCCTAAACTGTAGGCGTATGCCGTACGCTGTCAACCCGTGCCCCGTCCACGCTCCCTGACCACCCAGCAGATCGCCGCCGCCGCGCTCGCCGTGATCGACCGCGACGGCCTGTCGGCACTGTCCATGCGCACCGTCGCCGCCGAACTCGACCGCCGCACCATGGCGTTGTACCGCTACGTCGAGGACCGCGAGGAACTCGAGTGCCTGGTCGTCGACCTCGCCCTCGGCGCCGTCCTGGACCGCGCCGCCTCCGAGCACGTTGCCTCCGACCACGTCGCTTCGGACCGCGCCGACCGGCCCGCCGCGGCGGTCGGGCCGCGCGCCCGGCTGCTCGTCCTGCTGGAGCTCATGCGCGAGGCCGTCGGTGCGCACCCCGGCGTCCTGCCGCTGGCGGTCCGGCACCACGGCGGCTGCCCGTCCGCGCTGCGCTGGCGCGAGCGGCTGCTGGAGGCGCTGGCCGAGGCCGGACTCGACGCGCCGCGCCGGGCGTCCGCACTGCACGCGCTGGTGTCGTACGTGATCGGGGCGCTCGAACTCGAACACCAGGCCGCCGCCGCTTCCGCGGCTCCTGCCGGTGCGTCCGTCCCCGAGACCTTCCCGCTGCTCGCCGCCGCCCTGACCACCCGCGCCACCACCGACCCGGCCCTCGCCTTCGCCGACGGCGCGCGCACCGTCCTGGACGGCCTGGGCCTGGGGCTGGACCGTTAGGGCCCGTTTCCCAAGTGGATCAAGTGGCCCGCGGGCTGCCAGGGGTGGCCGGCGAGGGTTCCGCCGAGGCCGTGCGGCCGGTGGAGTTGCAGGCGGACGTCCTGGACGACCAGTTGATCGGGCGGTTGGTCGACCTGGCCCGCGCGAGCGGTTGCAGCTCACCGGTGTCGGCGGCCTGCTCCAGCGGCTGACGGAGAGGCTCCTGGAGTTCGCCTTCGAAGGCCGACTCTCCGCCGGTCGCCGCTCACTCAACCCCACCGAGTCGTCCCGTCCAACGGATCGACCCGTCGCCCCGTCCCGTCCACACGCGGCGGGCACGAGTATTCCGTGGACCGCACCCCTCGGGGCACCGGAAACTGGCTCGGAGCGTCCATCCGAGGAACGAGGGGCCACCGGCGACACTCGACAACGGCACCTGGAACGAGCCCGATGACCGTGTCGCGTGGCGCCGCCTCTGCAACGCGATGCACGAGGAGCAGACGGTGACCCGCTCGAGCGTTCCGAAGCGGGCGCGGGCCCACGTCGTCACCGAGAACGAGGGGCGGCGCGACCCGCGGCAGGCCCAGGGCCGTCAGTAGCCGCCGCCCGCCGCCCGCCGCCCCTCGACCGGTGTCGTCGTTCAGTGCGCGGACACCGGTGGGCGGTGGCCGGGTCGATTCCGAGCAGATAGGCGATACGGGCGGGGCCCCAGCGGCGCAGCACGGGCAGGCGGTGCAACGGTGCCGGTCACGCCGGGCCGGGCAGGTTCATCCGTGTGAGCTTGGCCGGGTCGACCACTGCGGTGATGGCGGTGATCCGGCCTCCGGCGACGGTGAACGCGAGGACCGAGAGCGGGGTGCCGTCCTCGCGCCAGGAGAGGACTCCGGGGCGGCCGCCCACGAGCGCCGCCCGGCCCAGGGAGGCCGCACCGGCGGCCAGTTGTGCGCCGGCGGCGACCTTGGTGGCGCCGAGGGTGACGACCGTGCCGCCGGGGGTGTCGACGGTGAGCTTCACCTCGGGGTCGAGCACGCGCAGCAACCCCTCGAAGTCGCCGCCGCGGGCCGCCGCCAGGAAAGCGTCGACGACCTCGCGCTGTTGCCGGTCCGCGCGGGTCGTCCGCTCGGTCTCCCGCTCGGTCGTCCGGACCTTGCGGCGGGCGCGGCTGGCGAGCATCTTGGTCGCGTCGGTGGACTTGCCGAGGATGCGGCCGATCTCGTCGAACGGCACCGCGAACAGGTCGTGCAGCACGAACGCCAGTCGCTCGCCGGGCCGGAGCGATTCGAGGACGACGAGGAGCGCGAGCCCGACCGAGTCGGCGAGCACGGCGTCGTCGTCCGGGGCGGGAGCGTCGTCGAGCGTCACCACGAGCTCGGTCAGGCGTCCGTCGTAGGACGCCTCGGGGCGGGCCTGGCGCGAGCGCAGGACGTCGAGACTGATTCGGCCGACCACGGTGGTCAGCCAGCCGGCCAGGTTCTCGATGCTCTCCGCGTCCTGCCGGGACAGTCGCAGCCAGGCTTCCTGGACCACGTCCTCGGCGTCGGCGTGCGAGCCGAGCATGCGGTGGGCGACCGCGCGCAGCCGGTCGCGCTGGGCGTCGAACGCCCGGGCCACCAGGTCCGTCGAGCCGGTCTCGACCATGTTGTCACCTTCCCCGAATCCGCTCCGTCATGGGGGATGACGGGCCCGGACGGGTCCAGGTAACCGATGAAGGAGCAGGACTGATGGAAGCACGCCTCAAGGGTGCGATGAACCCCGACCTGGTGACCGCGATCCAGCACCTCCACAAGGCGATAGCCGCAGGGGGCGTCGACCGGCGGCTGCTGTCGCTGGTCCACCTGCGCGCCAGTCAGGTCAACGGCTGCGCGCCGTGCGTCTTCGCCAGCGTCTCGGCTGCGAAGAAGGCCGGTGAGACGGACGAGCGGCTGCACCACGTGGTCGCGTGGCGCGAGACGCCCTTCTTCACCGAGCAGGAGCGGGTGGCGCTCGCGCTGAGCGAGGCCGCCACCCGCATCCAGGACGGCGCCACCGGCGTGACCGACGAGATCTGGGAGGCCGCCGCCGACCACTTCACCGCGGAGCAGTTGGGTGCGATCACCTTGGAGATCGCCATGACCAACTTCTTCAACCGGATCAACCACACGATCCGGGAGCAGGCGGGCAGGACCTGGTGAGTCGAACACGTCCTGCCGGAGGCCGGGTTCGCAGCCTCCGGCAGGACGTGTTCGCCGACTGAGCCGTCAGCAAGTCCGGTGGCCTTCGACCGGCGGTTGGCTCCATCCCGTCGGCAAGCGGGCTTGAAGTCGGTCGGCGGGGGTGGCATCCGCCTCAGGGGCGCCTGCGGCGGGTGGGCGTGTCGCGGACGACAGTTGCGACATGCGTGACGCAGATGTGCGTCGGCTCTGCGGGGATGGGTGCCGTCCGATCGGTCCAGTGGTGGAAGTACGCCGTCACGTGGGCGACCAGGGCATCCGGGTCGGGCTCTCCGACCGGGCGCAGGGCGATGGCTCGCCGCTCGCCGACGAGATGGACCTGGAGGGGCCGTGCCGAGGCGTCGAAGGCGGCCGTGATCTCGTCGGTGAAGTCGGGCTCGGTCAGTTGCTGGAGTTCGTCGTCGTCCGCGCACGGCAGCATCAGACCGTCGTCGTCGATCAGCAGGCAGGGGAAGTCCACGGGGCTGACGTGGGGGGCCTGCCGGTGCGGGCGCCTGCGCAGGCGCTGGAGGAAGGCGGGGCGGCGGATCGGCACGACCTGATCCTGCCGCAACGACCGGGCCCGTCCTTCGCCGGGTGCTCGAGGCCACCTGGCGGACGGCCGGGATGGCCCGTCAAAGGTCGCCGGAAGGCGGACGCTGCGGGCCCACCGCCGTTCCCCCGGCCGGGAGGGCCCGGGCGGGGGAGGGGCTAGGAGGCGGGTGCGGCAAGGGAGTTCCAGCCGTGTTCGAGCAGGTCGAAGGCGCGGACCATGGCGCTGCGGACGTCGTCGTGGGCCTGGGCGGCCCGGGGGGCCTCCAGGGCGAAGTGGGCCAGTGCGGTGCAGAGCGGATCGTCGGCGGGGCGGCCGCTCTCCTCGGCGATCACCGCGGCGAGCGCGGCGGTGTGGCGCAGCCACATGGCCTGGTGGTAGTCGCGCAGGGCGGGGGTGGAGTTCACCAGGCCGAGGAAGGCCGCGAAGCGGGGGTCGCCGTCGGTGGCGGCCCGGCGGTGGCGCAGCGCGTGGTCGCACAGGGCGGCCGGGATCGACCGGCCGGGGGGACGTTCGCGGACGGCGGCCAGCAGTGCGGCCTCCTGGTCCGTCTCCCGGTCGAAGACCAGGGTCTCCTTGGACGGGAAGTGCTTGAACAGCGTGGTGGTGGAGACGTCGGCGGCGTCCGCGATCTCGCGGATGCCGACCTCGTCGTAGCCGCGCTCCAGGAACAGGCGCAGTGCGGCGTCGGCGATGGCCTGGCGGGTGGCGGCCTTCTTGCGCTCGCGCCGCCCGGGCGGCGGTGGCGGGGGCGGAGACGTCGGCGGTGGCGGTGGCGGCGGCGGGGGTGATGGCGGTGGGGTGCTGGGCATGGGGGCAGTCTACCCCTACGGTTGACCGGGTTCAAAAGTTGACTCGTTGCACTTTTGTAGTCGTTGTGCTCTTCTGGGGGTGCGACCCCACGGAGCGCCACCGGGCGTCCGTCCGAAGGGAGAACCACCATGACCACCACCGCACCCGCCCCCCGCATCGCCGTCATCGGCGCCGGACCGGGCGGCCTGACCTGCGCCCGCATCCTGCAGCGCCACGGCCTCGCCGTCACCGTCCACGACCGCGACCACGGCCCCGACGCCCGCGACCAGGGCGGCACGCTCGACCTGCACGAGGACAACGGCCAGATCGCCCTGCGCGAGGCCGGACTGCTCGACGACTTCTTCCGCCTGTCCCGCCCCGAGGCGCAGGAGATGCGCCAACTCGACGCCACCACAGGGGAGATCGGCTTCCACCACGTCCCCGCGGACGGCGAGCGGATCAAGCCCGAGATCGACCGCGGCCAACTGCGCGACCTGCTCCTCGGCTCGCTCGAACCGGGCACCGTCCGCTGGGGCCGCACCCTGCGGTCCGTCGAAGGACCCGCCGCGGGCCCCCGCCACCTGCACTTCGCCGACGGCACCGTGACCGAGGCCGACCTCGTCATCGGCGCCGACGGCGCCTGGTCCCGGGTCCGCCGCGTCCTCTCCCCGGCCACCCCCCGCTACACCGGCATCAGCTTCCTCGAAGCCTGGTTCCACGACGTCGACCGCCGCCACCCCGAACTCGCCGCACTCGTCGGCCCCGGCAGCGCCGCCGCGGCCGACGGCGAACGCGCCCTGTTCGCCCAGCGCAGCAGCGGCGACCACCTCCGCGTGTACGCCATCCAGCGCGTCCCCGCCGACTGGATCGCCGCGGCCGGTCGCACCGTCCAGGACACCGGCGCCGTCCGCGCCCTCCTCCTGGACCGCTACCGCCACTGGTCGCCGTCCCTGCGCCGACTCCTCACCGACAACGACGGCCGCTACGTCGACCGCCCCATCCACGCCCTGCCCGTCCCGCACACCTGGCAGCACGATCCCGCCGTCACCCTCCTCGGGGACGCCGCCCACCTGATGCCCCCGCTCGGCGTCGGCGTCAACCTCGCCATGCTCGACGCCTGCGAACTCGCCCTCGCCCTCGCCCGGCACGACACCGTCGCCGAAGCCGTCCGCGCCTACGAGGCGGTCATGCTGCCCCGCTCCGCCGACATGCAGCGCCTCCTGGACGGGGCCGCCGAAGGACTGCTGTCCGCCGAGCCCCACCAGCAGGAGCACGCGCCGTCCGGCACCCGGTGAACCCCGGTGAACGCGATTCGTGGGCTGCGGTCCGTGGGCCGCGGACCTCAGGTGAACGGCCCCGCGGGGCGGGTCGGCGCCGCCACTCGTGGACGCCCGGGGCGGGCCGGTGGACCTCGCTCGGCCAGGCCCGCCGGACCTGTGCGAGCAGCCTGCGCTGTTCGTCGATCCACCCCGCCCCCAGCGAGAGCGGGAGGAGCACGGAGACGCACGACCGGCCCAGGTCCTCGACGAGGACGGTCGGCGCGCCGTGCTCCTCGTCGAACGGCCGGACCCTGATCTCCGGGCTGCCGTCCTCCAGTCAGGCGACCTCCCGGCCGGACGCGAGCGCGTCCAGGGCCCGGCCCCACCCGTCCAGGTCGGAGGGGGACAACGCGACGGGGAGGCGCCCGTGACGATGCTGCTCGCGACGAGGACCTCCGCGTCGAGCAGGTCGTGGAGGTGGAGCACGCCCGGCATCCGGCGTCCCGGCACCCGTACCCGGAAGCTGTTGTCGCCGTCCCGGAGGTCGACCAGGTCCAGGTCCGCCGCCGGTGGCGAGGAGGAGGAGCCGCGGGCCTCGGACCGGCGACCGGGCGGCAGGCTCAGCGGGCCCGGGTGGTCGAGTACAGGTGGCTGTCGCGGAACTCCGTCGCCGCCAGCGTGCGGCCGACGATGATGACGGCCGTGCGCAGCACGCCCGCGGCCTTCACCTGGACGGCGATGTCGCCGAGGGTACCGCGCAGCACCAACTCGTCCGGGCGGCTGGCCATCGCGACCACCGCGGCCGGGCAGTCCGGCCCGTAGTGCGGGAGCAACTCCTCGACCACGCTGTCCACGTAGCGGGCCGCCAGGTGCAGCACCAGCAGCGCGCCGCTCTTGCCGAGCACGGACAGCTCCTCGCCGGGCGGCATCGGCGTCGCCTGCCGGGCCACCCGGGTCAGGATCACCGTCTGCCCGACCGTCGGCACCGTCAACTCCCGCTTCAGCGCCGCCGCGGCCGCCGCGAACGCGGGCACGCCCGGCACCACCTCGTACGGGATGTCCGCCGCGTCCAGCCGACGCATCTGCTCGGCCATCGCCGAGAACACCGACGGGTCGCCGGAGTGCAACCGGGCCACGTCCAGGCCCTCGCCGTGCGCGCGGACGATCTCCGCCAGGATCTGGTCCAGGTCCAGGTTGGCGGTGTCGACCAGCCGGGCGTCCGGCGGGCAGTCCGCCAGCAGCTCCGGCGGCACCAGGCTGCCCGCGTACAGGCACACCCCGCAGCGTGCCAGGGTGCGCTGGCCGCGCACCGTGATCAGATCGGCCGCGCCCGGACCGGCACCGATGAAATAGACCGTCACTTCGCTCCTCCGACAACCTCGGCCGCACCGGATTTTCCGGCGTTCCCGTTCCCGTTCCCGCTCGTGCTCGCGTTGGTGGCTGCGCCGGTGTCGGCCGCCGGGGCCGCGTCGGTGCCCTTGACGACGCTCCACTGGGTCACCGGCATCGACTGCCGCCACCCCGTGAACCCGCCCACCGGCACCGCGTACGCGACCGCCAGCTTCACCAACTCGCCGCCGTGGCGCCGGTACCACTGCGTCAACAGCGCCTCCGACTCCAGCGTCACCGTGTTCGCGACCAGCCGCCCGCCCGGGCCGAGCGCCGCCCAGCACGCCTCCAGCACCCCCGGGACTGTCAGCCCGCCACCCACGAACACCGCGTCCGGGCGGCCCAGTTCGGCCGTCAGCTCCGCCAGCGCCGTCGGCGCCGCCCCCCGGACCACCCGCAACCGGGGTACGCCGAGCGCCGCCGCGTTGCGGACGATCCGCTCCGCCCGCGCCGGGTCCCGCTCCACACTGACCGCCCGGCAACTGCGGTGCGCCCGAAGCCACTCGATACCGATCGACCCCGAACCGCCACCCACGTCCCACAGCAGCTCGCCCGGCGCCGGGCCGAGCGCCGCCAGCGTGGCCGCCCGGACATGACGCTTCGTCAACTGCCCGTCCGACTCGAAGAGTTCGTCCCGCAGACCGGGCACCAACTGCTGCCTCGGGGCGTCCGGCGCAACGGCCGGATCCAGGACGCAGTCGACCGCCAGCAGGTTCAGCGGATCCCCCGGCGGCAGCGACCAGCCTTCCGCCACGCCCTCGCGCACCGCCTCCGCCGGACCGCCCAGCTGCTCCAACACCCGTACCCGGCTCGGCCCGTAGCCGCGGGCGGCCAGCAGCTCCGCCACCCGCGCGGGCGTCGACGCGTCCGCGCTGAGCACCAGCAGTCGACGGCCCGGGTACAGCGCCGCGTGCAGCGACTCGACCGGTCGGCCGACCAGCGTCACCACCTCGGCCTCCTCCACCGGCCAGCCCAACCGGGCGCACGCCAGCGACACCGAGGACGGATGCGGCAGCACCCGCAGGGACTCCGCCGGGACGCCGCACTCCAGCAGCGTCCGGCCGATCCCGTGGAACATCGGGTCGCCACTGGCCAGCACCGCCAGCCGTCGCCCCGCGAACCGCTCCAACAGCCCCGGTACCGACGGCCGCAACGGGGACGGCCACGACACCCGATCCGCCGTCACCTCCTCCGGCAGCAACGCCAACTGCCGCGCCCCGCCGAGCACCGCGTCCGCCGCGACCAGCGCCTCCCGCGCCGCGCCCGAGAGCCCCGGCCAGCCGTCGGCACCCACCCCGACGACGGTGATCGCAGACACGCGCAACTCCTCACGGCTCGGGGACGGGGCAGCCGCAGCCTACCCGCAGCCGACCGCCGTACCCCCCACGAGCTGCGGAGATCCACCGTGCGACATTGGCCACACCGGCGGGCGCGGTCGATGAGGCAGGGCTGCGGTGGGGCTGCGGTGGGGCTGTGGCGGGGCTGTGGCGGGTGGCGGGTGGCGGGTCAGCCGAGGTCGGCGGCGGCGTGGCGCAGGGCCCGTTCGGCGCGCTGGAGGAAGGCGCGGAACTGCTCCTGCTCGGCCTCGGTGAACTCGTCGGCGAGGCACTGCTCGACCTCGGTGGCCCGCTCGTCGGCCAACTCCAGGGCCGCCCGGCCGCGGTCGGTGAGCCGGGTCTCCAACACGTTGCGGTGCCAGGGGTGCGGCGCCCGCTCCACCAGTCCGCGCTGGGTGAGGTGCTTGAGCAGCACGGCCATCGCCTGCGGGGTGACCTGGCAGGAGCGGGCCAGCGCGGCCCCGCTGATACCCGGGCTGTCGGCGAGCACGTACAGCGCCGCGTACTGCGGCACGGTCAGCCCCGCGGGATCCACTGCGAGGCGTTTCGCGGCCATCAACTCCAGGTCGGCGCGGTGCAGATCGATGCCGAGACGGTCAGCGGCGGGCATTCCCATGCGGAGATGTTACAGGGCGGTAGGCGTCAATCAGTCTCGTTGACACTCGTCAATGTATTGATGATGATGAACGCCGTTGATATCGGCGATCGTCGAATCCCGACTGCTGAGCGCGATGTTTCCGCTACTGCGCGCCACCGCACGCTGATGGATTTGTCGACCTATCGATCTCCAACTCCGACAGGAACGTCACACCCCGGAGGACCGCACCCCGATGACCGCCCTCTCCTTCCCCACCGCCACCGACGCGGCGGCCGGATTCGTCGCCGAGACCCGCCCGCGCGCCCACGGCGCCGGCATCGACCCGTACGAGTACGACCGCGTCATCGCGCCGATCGACTCGCTGCTCGACTGGCCCGACGCCTGCCGGACGGCCGCCCTCGCCCACCGGGCCCGGGCCGAACGGGCCGCCGGGCGAGGCCGGACCCGGACCGCCGGGCACCACCACCGGCTGGCGGCCCGCTGGTTCCACCTCGCCGCGCTGCTGCCGGACCCGGACCGGGAGCGCGCCGCCGCCGTCGCCGCGGAGGCGGACCGTTCGATGGGCGACGCCCTCCTCCTGCTCGAACCCGCGGCCCGGCGGATCTCCGGCGAGGGCTACGCGGGGTGGCTGCGCCTGCCGGAACGGACGGCGACGGCGCGGCGGGACGGGGCGGGGGTCCCCCTGGTGGTGCTGGTGCCCGGAATGGACTCCGCCAAGGAGGAGTTCCACCGCCCGGCCGATGCCCTGCTCGACCGCGGGCTCGCGGTCCTGGCCGTCGACGGTCCCGGGCAGGGGGTCCTGGCCGCCGGGCCCGCGCTCGGCCCGGACCACCGGCACGCACTCCGCCGGGCCCTGGACCACGTCCTGGGAGAGCAGGGAGAGGAGGGGGAACAGGGCGGGGCGGTGGTCGATCCGGGGCGGATCGGGGTCATCGGGCTCAGCCTCGGCGGCTACCTCGCCGCGGACTTCGCCGCGCACGACCCGCGCGTCCGGGCGGCGGCACTGGTCAGCGGGCCGTACCGGCTGGACTGGGACGCGCTGGTCCCGTTCGTCACCGCGACCCTCACCCGCCGCTGCGGCGAGGACGCGGCAGCGGCCCGGGACTTCGTCGAGCGGATCGACCTGGCCGCGCTGGCGCCCCGGCTGCGCCGCCTCCCGCTCCTGCTGGTCGAGGGCGGCCGGGACCGCATCCCCGGCGTCACCAACGCCGACGCCCTCGTCACCGACCTCCCGCACGCCGAACTCCTCCACGTCCCGCACGGCAACCACCTGCTCGGCAACGCCCTGCCGGACTGGCTCCCCGACACCACCGACTGGCTCGCGGACGCCCTGGCCACTCCCACGGCCTGAACGCCACCGCCCGGACGAGGCCGGGACGGACGGGTTCCTCCGAGCGGGTGGCCCGGTCTCCTTCCCTCTGGCGGACGCGAGGGGCCGGCAACGGCTGCGATCGTCGAGGTGCCTCCGCGTGCCGCTCGGAGGCGCGGAGGAAGTGCGCAACCAGCCTGACGGTCGGGGCGCGGGTGGGTTGGTCGGGCGTCCCGGACTTCAACGACCCGGCTGCTCCGCCGGTGGCCGCGAAGTGCGCGGCGCCCACCGCCGACTTCTACGTGATCGCGGGGAGTCACCGGTTGAAGCGGTGAGGCGAGGGGAAGCGGTCGAGCGGGGAGAAGGCGGGGAGAGCGCGGGGAGAAGGCGGGGAGAGCGCGGGGAGAATGCGGGGATGGAGTCGCTGGAGCCACCGCTGCCGCTGCTGTACCTCGACGTCGACGGCCCGCTGATCCCGTTCGGCGGGCCGCCCGGGCGGCAGCCGGAGCACCTGACGGAGCGCCGGATCCGCGAAGTGCTGGGCGCGGAGGCCGCCGGGCACCCGCTGCTGGCCAGGATCGACCCCCGGCACGGGGCGCGGATCGCGGCGCTGCCCTGCCGCCCGGTGTGGGCCACCACCTGGCAGCACGAGGCCAACACCTGCGTCGCACCGCTGCTCGGACTGCCGCCGCTACCGGTACTGGAGGAGGAGGGGGACGACGCGGAACCCCCGTACGGGGTGCACTGGAAGACGCCCCTGCTGGTGGAGCACGCGGACGGGACGGCGTTCGCCTGGCTGGACGACGAGATCGGGGCGGCCGACCGCGCATGGGTGGCGGCCCGCCACGCCGGTCCCGCGCTGCTGCTCCGGGTCGATCCCCAACTGGGCCTGACGGAGGAGGACTTCACCGTCCTGGAGGAGTGGCTGCGCGGCCCGGGGTGAGCGGGCGGCGCCTCGGATGGCGCACGAGGCACACAAGGGGGTTCTCGGAGCAGCGGCTCGATCTTCGGCCGATCGGGCTGTGCCGCGCCCGCTTCGCTGCGTCCGGCCCGGACGGCGGGAAACTCTCAGACCTTGCGTGCGGTCACCAGGGCGAAGGAGATGAACTCCCCGGCGTCTGCGGTGAGCATGTCGATGACGGGCTGGTTCGCGTTCCGCCCGTCCGGCTGGTGTCCGGCGCCTGCCCGGGCCCACAACAGCCAGTCCCGCCAGGCGTCTTGCTGCAGGTGCGCGGACGTGACCTCCACCAGCTCGGTGATCTCCCACTGGAAGCGCCACCACTCCGCCGTGTGCCAGGCAATCGCCTCCCAGCCGACCACCTTCTTGATGTGGGAGGGAATGGCCCCGAGCTCTCGGACCTCCCGCGTCATGGCGGGAGTCGCCATGCCCAGCTGCCCGCCGGGACGGAGGAACCGCAGCAGGTAGGGGAGGTAGCTGTCCGCCGTGCCGAAGTACTCGAAAGCGTCCACGCTCACGATGGCGTCGAAGCTCTCCGCTTCGAACGGTAGAGCGTGGGCCTCCGCTCGTACGGCCTCCACCCGGTCGCCGACACCCGCCTTGGTGAAGACGGTCGCCGCGTCCTCGGGAGCGATCCACAAGTCGGCCGCGACGACCTGGACGCCGTACTCGCGGGCCAGGAACACCGATGTGGCGCCCTTGCCGGAACCGAGGTCGAGAACCCGCATCCCCGAGCGCAGATCAAGGTTCCGGGCGAGGTCCTCCAGCAGCCACAACGGGTTCGGACCCATGTCCAGGTCGAGCAGCCAGGCGGGGTCGTAACGAGAGGAACGCGGATAGCGGTCCGGACGTACGAGATCGTTCAAGGTGGTCACGAACACGGACCCAAGCTGATCGTCCACCCGGGACGCAACCCGTTTTCACCTGGGGTGCTGCCCCGCCCGGCCCGCGCGGTCGGTCTGGACGAGCCGCTCGACCTGCGCGACGTCCCGAAGGACCGCGAGCGGATCGTCCACCTGCGGGTGCGCTGCCGGTGCGCCGCCCACGCGACGATCTCCGGAACGTCCGCCGGGTCGGTCCCGCGCAGCTCCAACTCCCTTACCAGGCAGAGTCGTAGCTGTTCGGTAGCGGGCCCGGTGAACGCCGCCGCGAGGCTCGTGGCGGGACGGTCGGCGACGAGCGCGGACGCCTGGTGCCGGAAGTCCCGCCAGGTGCCGTGCGGCAGCATCGTCAGCAGGTCGAGCGCGAGGCCGATGGACTCGGACTCAGGGGTGGGACCGGGTGCGGCCGCGATCAGGTCGAACAGGCGGCGGAAGGCGTCCAGGTGGGCGGGGGCCACGCGGAAGACCCTACTGCTGGTCCGGGGCGGGGTGGGCAGGACGAGCGGGGTGGGCGGGCCGGGGGAACGCCGCCGGGAGGTGTCGGGCGAAGGAGAAGAGCGCGGCGGCCTCGGCGGGCGAGGTCGCTCGGCGGCGTCCGGGGACGTCGTGGACGGCGGCCGCGCCCTCGGCGCGGAGCCGGTCGGCGGTGGCGTCCCGGGCCATGACGGCGGCGTAGGCGCGGACGTCCGCGGCGGTGAGGTCGGTGCGGTTCCGTTGGGCGTGCTGCTGGAGCAGGTCGGCGACGTCCGGGTCGAAGCGCAGCGCGGTCACCGGGGCGTGGAAGCGCCGGGCGATGGCGATGAGCCGGGCGCGGGCCTCCGGCGTGACGTTCGTCGACTCGGCGATCACGCTGCGGCCGGTGGCGAGCCGGGCGACGATCCTGCGGTCGCGTTCCGCGAAGACCCGGGCGTCCGCCGCGTCGGATTCCGCCTCGGCGGACGCGGCGCCGAAGAGTTCCGCGCGGATCTCGTCGCTGGACACCACGGCCTCCGCGTCGATCCGCCCGCTCCCGATCAGTGCCCGGACGAAGCTGGTCTTGCCCGAGGCCGGTGGGCCGACGAGGACGACGAGACCGGCCGCTACCCGGATGACCGGTGGCAGGGGCGGGGCGTCGAGGAGGAGGCCGCCCGCGCAGTCGAGGGCTTCCTCCGGGGTGCCGGCCTGTGCTCCGCCGGGCAGGAGGGCCTCCCGGTAGCCGGGGCGGGCGGCGAGAGGGCGGGCGGCGAGAGGGCGGCGGGAGGGAAGGGGGAAGGGGAGGGCGAAGCCCCAGGTGTGCAGGGCGCCGGTGAAGCGCAGGCGGCACAGCGGCAGGCGCGTCCTGTCGGCCAACTCGGCTCCCACGTAGGCGAATCCTGCGCGGAAGCGGACCGTGACGGCGGCCACCTGCGGCCAGCGTTCCCGGGCGTGCCGGTTCAGGCGCTGGTGCAGGTGGCGCTGCGTCGATTCCGGCGGGTTCTTCGGCACGGGTCCATCCTGCCGGTGCGCAGGGCCCGGCGCACGGACGGGCCCGTCGGCGACGGCGCGCATCGAGGTGGTGGAACCCTTGCGGGCCGGGCCGGGACGGGACGGTTTCGGCGGCCGGATGCTCACGGACCGCAACCTGGAGATCGCCGGGCAGGTGGTGGAACTCGCGGCCGAACTCGGCACCACCCCGGCGGCGGTCGCGCTCGCCTGGGTGCGGAACCGTCCGGGCGTCGCCTCGGTGCTGATCGGCCCCCGGACGGCCGGCCAACTCGCCGAGAACCTGGCCGGGTTCACCCTGGTTCTGCCGCCCGAGGCGATCGCCCGGCTGGACGGGGCCTCCCGGCCGGAGTGACCGGGCGGCCCCGCGTTCAGTCTTCTCCGCAGGCGGAACGGGCCGATCGCTGCCACTGGCGCTGCCCACCGACCCTGCCCCACCGGTCCTGCCCTACCGGCCGCCGAGGCAGCGGTTGCGGGCGGCGCGGGCGGCGAGGCGTTCGGCGTCCGGGAGTCGGACGAGTTCGGCGAGGGCGGTGGTGACGGCGGCGGCGAGGCGTTCGCGGAGGTCGGCCGGGTCGGAGGTCTCGGGGACGACCAGGTCGACCAGCCCGGTGGCGGTCAGGTCGGTGGCGGTGATGCCCTGGGCGCGGGCGAGTTGGGGCGCGTGCTCGCCGTCGCGGTGGACGATCGCGGACGCCCCCTCCGGCGGCAGCGGGGCCAGCCAGGCGTGCTGGGCGGCCAGCACCCGGTCGGCGGGCAGCAGGGCGAGCGCGCCGCCGCCGCTGCCCTGGCCGAGCAGGACGGCCAGCACCGGGGTGCGCAGACCGACCAGGGTGGTCAGGCAGTGCGCGATCTCCAGTGCCACGCCGTCGAGTTCGGCTTCGACGGAGAGTTCCGCGCCCGTGGTGTCGACCACCGTGAGCAGGGGCAGTCCCAGTTCCTCGGCGATCTGCGCCTGTCGCCGGACGGCCCGCAGATCGGCCGCGGTGACCGGGAGTTGCGGCTCGTCGGCGCCCCGGCGCTGCTGGGCGACGACCATGACCGGCTGCCCGCCGATCAGGGCCAGGCCCCGGACGAGGGCGCTGTCGCCGTCCAGCGGGAGGAAGGACTCGGCGGTGTGGTGCAGGAGTTCGAGCGCGGAGAGCCGGTCGGGGCGGCGGCTGAGCAGCACCGACTCCCAGGCGTCCACGGCCGGCACGTCCACGGCCGACACGTCCACGGTCGACACGTCCACGCTCGGGGCACTCACAGCCGGGACGTCCACGACCGAGCGGGACAGCGGCGGCGCGGCGGAGGTGGGCAGCGCGGCGGAGTCGGGGCGGGCGGTGAGGATGCCGAGGGCGCGGGCCAGGAAGGTGCGCAGCCGCTCCGGTGGGACGATCGCGTCCAGCCGCCCGTGGGCGGCGAGCGTCTCGGCCCGCTGGACGGCCGGTGGCAGCGGTTCGCCGCGCAGCTCCTCGTACACCCGGGGGCCGAGGAAGCCGAGCCGGGCGCCGGGTTCGGCCAGCACCAGGTGGCCGAGGGTGCCCCAGGAGGCGAACACCCCGCCCATGGTGGGGTTGCGCAGGTAGGTCAGGTAGGGGAGCCCGGCGCTGCGGTGCGCGTGGACGGCGGCGGTGACCCGCACCATGCACAGGAACGCGGCCGACCCCTCCTGCATCCGGGTGCCGCCGGAGACCGGCAGGGCCAGCAGCGGCAGCCGTTCGGCGGTGGCGCGCTCCACGGCCCGGGTGATCCGTTCCGCGGTGGCCACGCCGATCGAGCCGCCGAGGAAGCCGAACTCGCAGGCGACCAGGGCCACCGGCCGCCCGTCCAGCAGGGCGCGTCCGGTCAGCACCGCCTCGTCCAGGCCGGTGCGTTCGCGGGCACGGGCGAGGGCGTCCCGGTAGTCGGGGTCTGCGTACTCGGTGGTGACCGGCTCGTCCCAGCTGCGGAAGGTGCCGGGGTCGACCAGCAGGTCGAGCAGTTGACGTGCGGTCACCGGGGCCTCCGGGGCGGGGAGCGGGGGAGTGGGAGGGGGGCGCGTCGCCGAGGCTAGCGGGCGGACGGGGCCCTCGGCGGGCGCGCCGCACGGTGGTGAGCAGGATCACCGGCACGCGGCGCGGAGAGGGCGGCGCGGGCGCGGGCGCCGACGCGGCGGGGCGTGACGCAGCAGACACCGGGCTAATTGGTATCCAAGATGCGCAATTGGCTAGAGTCGGGCCCGTGAGGCTGACCAAGAGCACCGACATCGCCCTGCGCATCGCGATGCGCCTGGCGGTGCTGGACGAGGAGCAGACCCCGACCACCCGCGAGGTGGCCGAGGCGGTCGGCGTCCCCTACCACCACGCGGCGAAGGTGGTCAGCCGGCTCCAGCACCTGGGCATCGTCGAGGCCCGGCGCGGCCGCGGCGGAGGGCTCGCCCTGACCGCCGCCGGGCGCACCGGATCGCTCGGCCGGATCGTCCGGGAGCTGGAGGGCGTCGGGGACGTGGTCGGCTGCGAGGACGAGTCGCCCTGTCCGCTGCGCCACGCCTGTCGGCTGCGCGGTGCGCTGCGGCGGGCGCAGGAGGCGTTCTACGCCTCGCTCGACCCGCTGACCGTGGACGACCTGGTCGGCGGGGAGGGCGCGGGCGCCGGGCCGGGCGGGCCGGACGGCCCCGTCCTGCTCGGTCTGCCGGTCGTGCCGGTCGTGCCGGAGCCCGGTGGTGCGCCGTCCGGCCCGCCGGGGCCTGGGCCGTTCGGCCCTTCCGCCTAGCCGCGCGCCGGACGAGCATCGAGGCGGGCCCGGCCGGTGGCGGCGAGCCCGCAAGAGCAGTTCTCAGCAGTAGGTTCTTCCACACCGTTAAATACGCATCTTAGATGCGAGTTTGGAGTTTCGGATGTTGTCCGAGAAGTCCGCGGAGACCGTGCGCGCCACCCTGCCCGCGGTGGGCGCGGCCATCGGGGAGATCACCGGTTCGTTCTACGACCGGCTCTTCGCGGCCCACCCCGAACTGCTGCGCGACCTGTTCAACCGGGGCAACCAGGCGGACGGCAGCCAGCGCCAGGCCCTGGCCGGGTCGATAGCCGCCTTCGCGACCGCCCTGCTCGAGCACCCGGACCAGCGGCCGGACGCCATGCTCGCCCGCATCGCCCACAAGCACGCCTCGCTCGGCGTCACCGCCGAGCAGTACCAGGTGGTCCACACCCACCTGTTCGCCGCGATCGTCGAGGTGCTCGGCGACGCCGTCACCCCCGAGGTCGCCGCGGCCTGGGACGAGGTGTACTGGCTGATGGCGAACGCGCTGATCGCCGTCGAGGCCCGCCTGTACGAGGAGAGCGGCACCCGCGGCGAGCGCCGCCCGTACACGGTGGTCGCCCGCACCGCCGAGACCGCCGACGTCGCGACCTTCCTGCTGCGCCCCGCCGACGGCGGGCCCGTTCCGGCGCACCGGCCCGGTCAGTACGTCTCGGTGCAGGTCGAACTTGCCGACGGTGCCCGGCAGATCCGCCAGTACAGCCTGTCCGGGCAGCCCGAGGGCGGCCTGCGGATCACCGTCAAGAAGGTCGACGGCGACCCGGCGGGCGAGGTCTCCCAGCACCTGCACCGGCACGTCGACGAGGGTTCCGTGCTGCTGGTCAGCGCCCCGTTCGGCGACGTCCGACTGGAGGACGGCGAGCGGCCGTTGGTGCTCGCATCGGCGGGCATCGGCTGCACCCCGATCGTCGGCATGCTCGCCCACCTCGCCGAGACCGGCGCCACCCGCAGGGTGCTCGCCGTGCACGGCGACCGGCAGCAGTCCGCGCACGCCTTCCGGGACGAGTACGCCCAGCTGGTCGCCAAGCTCCCCGGCGGCGAGGCGCACGTCTGGTACGAGCGCCCCGAGGGCGAGTGGCCCGCCGAGCGCACCGGCCTGGTCGACCTGACCGGCCTGGACGTGCCCGCCGACGCCGTCGCCTACCTGTGCGGTCCGCTCCCGTTCATGCGTGCCGTCCGCACCCAGCTGCTCGCCGCGGGCGTGCCCGCCGCCGACATCCACTACGAGGTGTTCGGGCCCGACCTGTGGCTCGGCCGGTCCTGACCGCCGACGGCCCGGCCCGGCCCCGGAGCAGCGGGAACCGCTCCGGGGCCGGGCCGGGCCGCCGTGCCGCGCGGCGTTCACGGTGTCACAGCGCGGCCGTGATCGCGTCCCACAGCTCGACCCGGGCCCGCAGCGCGGCGCGGACCGTCGCCCCGCACTCCTCCCAGCGCTCGGCGTCGTCGCCGCACAGGTCGATCAGCATCTGCATCGCCATCGGGGTGTGCTGCTCGCCGTCCACCTCGATGTGCCGGGCCAGGTAGTCCTTGAAGACGCCCAACCTGCCGTCGGCGTCGTCGATCCGGACCACCTGCTCGAACATCTCCGGGATCAGGTCCTCCCGGCCGAACGCGAACGCCGCGGCCTGGCAGTGCACCGGCGCGTCCTCGATGATCGAGAAGGTGACGGCCGTGAACGCGGCCGCCGCTTCCGGGACCCCGGCCTCCTTCGCGGCCTGCGCCACCGGCAGGCCGCGGCGCAGCGCCGCCAGGAACGCCTCGACCGGGGCGGTGTCCGCGCCCGCCCTGACCATGCCGTCCAGGTACAGCTCGAAGTGGCTGATGTAGCCGTCGCCGAGCTCGTCGCTCTCCTCGACCAGCACGATCTCGTTGATCAGCCGCCGGCTCGCGGTCGGGCCGTCCGGCAGCCACGGCAGGCTCACGCAGGTCAACTGCCGCTGCAGGCACTTGAGCAGGGACATGAAGTCCCAGACGGCGAACACGTGGGTCTGCTGGAAGGTCCGCACCTTCTCCAGGCTGTCCAGCGACAGGTACATCGGGTGGGAGACCACCTCGCGGCGGACCTCCTCGATCGACTCGCGCAGGGCGGTCAGGCCGGGGTGGCTGCGGTCCCAGTGGTAGCGGTCGCTCATGACTGCTCTCCTCGTGTGGTGTGGTGCGGTGTGGCGGGGACGGGGTGCGTGGACACTACGCGGGTGGACGCAGCAGTGAGGGCGACTCGTGGAACGACTGCCCCGAGGGGCAGTTACTTCAGGACGGCCCGGATCGCGTCCCGCAGCTGCCCGTCGCCCGGCTGCAGGGCCCGGTCCAGGGCCGGGGCGAACGGGAGGACCGCGCCGTCCGGGCGGGTGACCCGGCGGGGCGGGGCGAGCAGGCGGCACTCCTCGGCGGCGACGGCCAGCACCTCGGCGGCGAAACCGGCGAAGCGGTTGGAGTCGTCGACCACCACCAGGCGGCCGGTGCGCCCCAGCGACTCCACCAGGGCGGAGCGGTCCAGCGGGTACAGGGTGCGCGGATCGAGCACCTCCACCGAGGCCTCGCCCGCCAACTCCTCGGCCACGGAAAGGGCTTGGTGCACCAGGTGACCGACCGCGACCACCGTCACGTCGCTGCCCGCCCGGTGGATCCGGGCCTCGCCGATCGGCACCGGCACCAGCGGCGCCGTCACGTCCTCGCGCACCCCCAGCGCGCCCGCCGGGGCGAACAGCACCACCGGGTCGTCGTCCCGGACCGCCGAACTCAGCAGCCCGTACGCGTCGGTGGGCGTCGCGGGCACCAGCGTCTTGATGCCGACGTGCGCGAACAGGCCGTACGGGTGGTCCGAATGCTGCCCCGCCCAGCCGCTGCGGGAACCCGAACCCGGCACCACCACGGTCAGCGGCACCCGGGCCTGCCCGCCCGTCATCAGCGAGAACTTGTGCGCCTGGTTGGCGAGTTGCTCGAACACCAGGAACAGCAGCGACGGGATCTGCAACTCGACCACCGGACGCATCCCGTTCAGCGCCGCCCCGATGCCCGCCGAGGTGAACGCCTGCTCCGACAGCGGCACGTCCACCACCCGCCCGGCGCCGAAGCGCTGCTGCAGGCCCAGGGTCAGCCCGGCCAGGCCCGCGCCGACGTCCTCGCCGAACACGCACACCGCCGGGTCGGCCTCCAGCGCGTCCGCCAGTGCCCGGTTCATCGCCTTGGCGTACGACAACAGCGTCACAGTGCCGCTCCCGACCGGGGCCGCAGCCCGCTCGCGTACAGGTGGTCAGTGGCCGTCGCCGGATCTGGCTCCGCCGAGGCTAGCGCGAACTTCGCTGCCTCGGAAAGGAGTTCGGCAACCTCCTGGTCGATCGCCGCGGCCCCCGGCAGACCGGTCGCCGTGGCCCCCGCCAGGCCGGACGCCAGCGGGTCGCGCTCCCGCCAGGACGCCACCTCCTCGGCGGTGCGGTAGGACAGCCGGAAGCGCCGCTCCATCGTGTGGTGCGCCTCGAACCGGTACGTCAGGCACTCCAGGAACGACGGCCCACCGCCCGAACGGGCCCGCTGGACTGCCCGTTCGGCCGCCGCCCGGACCGCCTCCACGTCCATCCCGTCCACCGTCTCGGCCGGGATACCGAACGCCGCCGCCCGCCCGCACGCCGAACCGCCCACCGCCGAAGCGGCCGGCAGCGTCGTCGCGTAGCCGTTGTTCTCGCAGACGAACACCACCGGCGCCCGCCAGATCGACGCCAGGTTCAACGACTCCAGCAGCACGCCCTGGTTGAGCGCGCCGTCGCCGAAGAACGAGGCCACCACGGTCGGTTCACCGCGCTGCCGCGCCGCCCAGGCCGCACCGACCGCGATCGGCGCGCCCGCGCCGACGATGCCGTTCGCACCCAGGATGCCCAGCGAGAAGTCCGCGGCGTGCATCGAACCGCCCCGGCCGCCGTTCAACCCGCCGACCCGGCCCAGCAGTTCTGCCAGCAACCGGCCCGGGTCGGCGCCCTTGGCCAGTACGTGCCCGTGCCCGCGGTGGGTGGAGGTCAACTGGTCGGCCGGATCCAGCGCCGCGCACACCCCGACGGCCACCGCCTCCTGCCCGCTGTACGGGTGGGTGCCGCCGACCACCAGCCCCGACCGCACCCACTCCAGGGCCAGCTCCTCGAACGAGCGGATCAGCCGCATCGTCCGGTAGCGGCCCGCCGGGTCCGCCAGGTGCGGCAGGCTCACCGGTCCGACCGCCGCAGCCCGGACCGCCCCGGCTCCGACCGCCCCGGCTCCGACCGCTGCGGCTCCGACCGCCACAGCACCGGGCAGAACTCCGGGTCCGCGTAGTCCGGCAGGCCGTTCGCGTCGCGCCGCACCACCGCGTCGTGGTTGTACACCACCGGCGAACCGTCCGGCCGCAGGAACGAGCGGTACCGGTTCGCCCCGTCCTGCAGGTGCAGCGACACCGCCCGGCGCGGCTGCGCCGACCGGTTCGGGCCCGAGCCGTGGTAGGTGCGGCAGTGGTGGAAGGACACGTGCCCGCGCGGGATCTCCACCGGCACGGTGCGCACCTCGGTCCCGTTGAACTCGGCGTTCTCGTGCAGCAGTTGCTCCAGCTCCGAACGGTCCCGGGCCGCGAAGTGCCGGGTCGAGTCGTCACCGCCCGGCCGCTCCTCCCAGCGGTGGCTGCCGTCCACCATGGTGATGGTGCCCATCTCCTCCGTGCAGTCGTGGAACGGCAGGAACGCCGTCAGCATCCGCTGCGAGGTGGAGGTCTGCCAGTAGTGCTTGTCGAAGTGCCACGGCACCACGTTGCTGGGCTCGCCCGGCACCGGCGGCTTGTAGATCAGCGTCGCCTGGAACAGCCGGATCTCCTCCGCCTGCGCCAGGCGGGCCGCGACCGCGCCCAGCAGTGGCTTGCGCAGGATCCGGCCGATCTCCGCGTGCTCGTAGTGCACGTAGTCGTTGTGCCGCTGAACCGGCCCGTCCGAGGGCTTCCAGGACGCCAGGTGCGGTGGGACGGCCGGGAGTTCGCGGTCCCGCTCACCCGCGTAGTAGCGCTCGGTGGCGGCCTGCAGCGCATCCAGCTCGGCGTCGGAGAACAGCCGCCGGGACAGGTACCAGCCGCGCTCCGCGTACTGCAGCACCTCCTCGACGGTCGGCAGCAGCGCCGACTCCTCCTCGGTCAACCCGAACCGTCCGGTCAACTCGAACTGCTCGACGGCAGTGGACACTTCGTCTCTCCTCTGCTCAGCTGTCCGCGGTGGCGCGCTCGCGCTCCACCGCCTCGTACAGGGCCTTGATGTTCGCGGTGCCGAAACTGCCCGCGCCGCGCCGCTCCACCAGCTCCAGGAAGAAGGTGCGGCGCGGATGGGTGGAGCGGGCGAAGATCTGGAACAGCTCGCCGCCGTGGTCCCGGTCCACCAGCACGTTGGTCTCCCGCAGCTCCGCCACCGGGATGGCCGTCGGACCCAGCCGCGACTCCAACGCCTCGTAGTACGCGCCCGGCGTGCTCAGGAACGCCACCCCGCGCGCCGCCAACTCCCGTACGGCGGCGGTGATCGAGTCCGTCGCGTACGCCAGGTGCTGGACGCCCGCACCGCCGTGCGCCGCCAGGAAGCCGTCGATCTGCCCGGACGCCCGCGAGGTGTCCGGCTCCAGCAGGGTGAAGGTGACCGTCCCGCACGGGCTCTGCACCACCCGGGAGTCCATCGCCTGGTCGCCGACCTCCACGTACTCCCGGAATACCTCCCGGAAGCCCAGCCCGCGCACCGCCCAGTCCACCGAGGCGGCCAACTGCCCGCCCGGCACCACCACCGCCACGTGGTCCAGCGCCGACAGCGCCCCCTCGCCGGGCGGTTCACCCGCGGGCAGCAGGTCCTCCGGCCCGGCGAAGCGCACCGCCAGGTCGCCGAAGCCGGAGACCGTGCCCGCCCCGTCCAGGCAGCCGCCGCCCGCGTTCAGCGCCCGCTCGGCCGCCGCGGCCGCCGCCACCCGGTCGGTGTGCCGCAGCGCGACCACCGCCACCCCGTCACCGTGCCGCCGCACCCACGCCGCGACCTGGTGGTCGGCCTCCACCGCCGACGTCACCAGCACCCGGATCGCACCCTGGTGCGCCACCACCTGCACGGTGCCCGGCGCGGCCGCGACCGGCTCGTACAGCGCGAAACCCCAGTCGTCGCGCAACTGCGCGGCGTACTTGTGCGCGTCCTCCACGTACAGTTCGGTGTACGCGATGCCCGGCCCGGTCATGAGTCCCCTCCGAGGTGCTTGGCCGTGATGCTCGGCGGCCCGAACAACAGGCTCAGGTTGTGGCCGCCGAACGCGATCGAGTTGGACAGGGCGTGGCGCACGACGCTGTGCTCGGCCGCGCCGCGGACGTGCCGCAACGCGCAGTCCTCGTCCGGCTGTTCGAGGTTCAGGGTGGGCGGGAGCAGGCCCTCGGCGACGGCCAGCGCCGACACCGCCGCCTCCACCGCGCCCGAGGCGCCCAGCAGGTGGCCGGTCGCGCCCTTGGTCGAGCTGACCCACGGGTCGTGCGCGCCGAACACCTCGCGCAGCGCCGCCGCCTCCGCCCGGTCGCCCAACTTGGTCCCCGTGCCGTGGGCGTTGACGTAGTCCACGTCCGACGGCGCCAGGCCCGCCGAACGCAGCGCGGCCCGCATCGCGGAGATCGCTCCCGCCCCGTCCGGGCGCGGCATCGTCGGGTGGTGGGCGTCGGTAGCCGCGCCCCACCCGGCCAGCCCGGCGTACCCGGAGGCGCCGCGGGCGGCCGCGTGCTCGGCGCTCTCCAGCACCAGGACGGCACTGCCCTCGCCCAGCACGAAGCCGTTGCGGCGGGCGTCGAACGGCCGGGACGCCTGCGTCGGGTCTTCCCAACCAGCAGCCAGCGCACGGGAGTTGTCGAAGGCGGCGGCGATCGTCGGATGCAGCGGGGCCTCCGCGCCACCGCACACCACCACGTCCGCCTCGCCGCCGCGGATCAGCCGCAGCCCCTCGGCGATCGCCTGCGCACCGGCCGCGCAGGCGGTGATCACGGCCGAACTGTAGCCGCGGATGCCGTACTTGATGGCGACCCGAGCGGTTGCCATGTTCGACAGCATGCCCGGCAGCAGGTACGGGCTGACCGCGGCCCGGCCGCGCTCGCGCCGCCCGACGGCCTGCTGCTCGTAGCTCTCCAGCCCGCCGCCGCCGGTGCCCAGCACCACCGCTACCCGCTCCGGGTCGGTGTCCTGACGGATCGTCAGCTTCGCGTCGGCGAGGGCGTCCTCGGCGGCGGCCAGCGCCAGCAGCAGGAAGCGGTCGGCGACCCGGGTCTCGGTCGGCGGCAGCACCTCGGTCGCCGGGACGTGCGGGGCGATGCCCGCCACCCGCAGCCAGCCGGCCGCCGGGTGGTCCGCGGGCGGCGCGACCAGGCCGGAGCGGCCGGCCGCCAGGGCGCGGAACGCCTCCGGGACGGCGCGGCCCAGCGGTGTCACCCAGCCGATGCCGGTGACCTGCGCGGCGACCGTGCTCACCGGGCCTCGGCTGCGGCGGCGGCCGCGGAGGCGGCCGCGGCGTTCTCGGCCAGGTGGCGCTGGCGCAGCAGGACCTTGCGGACCTTGCCGGTCGGCCCGAGCGGGATCCGCCCGTCCGGGACGGCCAGCACGGTGCGCACCACGGCGGCGACGTGCGGTTCCAGGGCGGCGAGCACCTCGGCGGTGCGGTCGGCGTCCTGGTCGGCGGCCGGGTCGAGCTGCAGCAGCACGTCCGCGACGGTCCGCTCGCCGTCGCGGAAGGCGACCACGGTGCAGTCGTGCACGTCCGGGCAGGCCGCCAGGACGCGCTCCTCGCTGGCGGCGGTGTGCAGGCGGCGGCCGTCGCCCAGGTCGACGGTGTCCACGGCCCGGTCGACGTGGTAGTAGTAGCCGTCCTCGTCGCGGTACATCAGGTCGCCGGTGAGGAAGTAGTCGCGGACCCGGGTGCGGTGGGTGGTGACCGAGTCGTTCCAGTAGCCGGGCGACAGGGTGGGGGAGCGGGTGCCCAACTCGCCGACCTCGCCCGGGCCGAGCTCGTTGCCGTCGGGGTCGAGGACCGCGCAGTCGACGAAGGCGTGCGGGCGGCCCACGCAGCGGCCGTACCGGTCGGAGTCGACGGTGTGGGTGATGTGGAAGTGCGAGTGGCCCATCTCGGAGGAGCCGAGGCCGTCGATGAACACCGATCCGGCGGTGCGGACCCGCCCCTGCCGGGTCGCGGTCACCCGCGAACCCCGGGCGACCAGGCGGCGGATGTGCGCCTCGTGCGCGCAGTCGCCGGTGTTCCACCACAGGCCCACCGAGGACAGGTCGCGGGCCGACAGGTCCTGCCGGGCCAGGTCGGCCCAGGTGGTGGCGAAGCCGTACACGCCCTGCGGCTGCCAGCGCTCGATCGCCTCCAGCACCGCCGGGCCGGTCTGCTGCGAGATCAGGTGCAGCTCGGCGTCGAAGCTGAGCGCCAGGTTGACCGCGATCAGCGTCGCGGCGTGCGCGGCGGGCAGCGCGCTCAGCACCCGGTCGATGCCCTGCGGACGGGGAAGCAGCAGGCGGTGGCGGATCGCCGCGTACAGGCTGGCGTGCGAGTGCAGCACCGCCTTCGGCAGGCCGGTGGTGCCCGAGGAGTGGGTGATGGCGACCGGGTCGCTGGGCCAGTGCCGGTACGGGGCGGGCGCCGACTCCGGGTCGTCGTCGGCGAGTTCGGCGGTGTCGGCGAGCAGCGGCACGCCGTGGTCGAGGTCGGCCAGGGCCTTGGCGTGCGCGGCGTCCGCGAGCAGCCCGGTCGCGTTCAACCGGCGCAGGTAGCGGGCCGAGGTGTCCGCGTCCAGCGCCGGGTTGAGCAGGGCCGGGATCGCGCCGAGCCGACTCAGGGCAAGGAAGGACAGCACCTGGTCGGCCGCGGCGGACGCCTGCACGGCGACCGGGTCGCGGCGGCGCACCCCGCGGGCGTGCAGGGCGGCGGCCCTGGCCCGTACCGCCAGGTCGAGTTGGCGCAGCGTCAGGGTGCTGTGCGCCGGGTGGCCGTCGACCGGGGTGTCGAAGGTCAGGGTGGGCGAGTCCAGGCCGAGGCCCTGCTCGGCGCGGGTGGTCAGGACGTTTCCGGCGCCGACGGAGCTGTCGGCGGACAGCGTGGCGCGCAGGCTGGGGAGGCTCATCGGTCCCGTTCTTCTCGTGGTGCGGGAAAGGGGGGGGCTCCCTCGCGGGCCGCGGTGTGCGAGGGGGTGACTCTCGGGGAGGTCGGGGGCTCAGGGGGCGAGCAGGACGGCGGTGGCGTGGTCGGGCGGGCCCTGGACGGCGGTCACCACCAGGACCTGCTCGGCATCGCCGTCCTCGATCAACAGGGCCGCCCGCTCGTGCAGTTCGCGTGCGTCGTCGAAGCCCGGGCCGAGCGCGAGGACCGGGCCGTCCAGTTGCCAGCGGGCGGCGAGGTGGCCGAGGACGGCGTTCGGGTTGGACTGGAAGAACAGCAGCGGAGCGACCCGCTGCCCGTGCGCGGTGGCCCGGGCGAGCGCGTCCGCGGTGCCGGTGTCGCCGCTCGGGCTGGCCAGCAGCAGCGCGGTGCGCGGCGCCCCGGCGGCCGGGGGCGGACCGTAGCGGGCGCGCAGGCAGCGTTCGGCGGTCTCGGCCACCAGCGGGCTGAACGCGGACTCCACGAAGCCCGCGATGGCGGGCAGTTCGTCCCCCGGCCGCTCCGGCCACCGGGCACGGGCCAGCACCCGCAACGGCCCGGCCAGCAGCCGGGGCACCGCGACGGGCCCCACCTCGGGGACCGGGGGCGCGAGAGGCGCCGGGGTGGCGACGGGAGCGGGGACGGGCGCGGGGACGGAGGTCGGGGCGGTCATGCGGGAGCCACCAGGAGGACGGGCCGGGCCAGGGGCGGCCGGACGGAGGCGGGCAGGGGGGACGGGCGGGCCGGAGGTGCGATCCGCCCGTGGCGCGGCCGCTCAGGCAGACGCGATCAGGAGCGCGGTGTTGGCGCCGCCGAAAGCGGCGTTGACGCTGAGGGCCAGGCCGGGGGCGGCCGGGCGGGGGCGGTCGAGGACCAGGTCGAGCGGGCAGTTCGGGTCCGGGGTCTGCCAGCCCGCGTTGACGGGCAGCGATCCGGCGCGCAACGCGCCCACCGTGACGGCGAGTTCGAGCAGCGCGGAGGCTTCCAGGGCATGGCCGTGCACGGACTTGGTGGAGCTGACCGGCGGGGTGCCGGCGGGGAAGACGGTGCGCAGCGCGGCGGCCTCCGCGAGGTCGCCGAGCTTGGATCCCGCGCCGTTGGCGTTGACGTAGCCGATCGCCTCCGGTGCGGCGCCCGCGCGGGCCAGCGCGCCGTGCACCGCCCGGGCCAGGCCGGTCCCGGCGGGGTGCGGGCGGCAGACGTGGAAGGCGTCCCCGGTCCTGGCCCACCCGGCGATCCGGGCGAGCGCCCGGCCGCCGCGCCGCTGCAGGGCGGGCGCGGACTCCAGGACCACGGCGACCGCCGCGTCGCCGAGCAGCATGCCCTGCCGTCCCAGGCTGAACGGGCGCACGGCGCCGTCCGGGGCCAGCGCCCGTCCGGCGTCGAACACCGCGAAGGTGTCCGGCTCGACCAGGTACCCGGCCGCGACCACCACGCGTTCGCGGCGGCCGGTGGCGATCAGCGCGGCCGCGTCGGCGACCGCGGTGGACGCCGCGACGCACGCGCCGGTGTACACCCGGGGGTGCAGTCCGGTGCGGTCGGCGACCTCCGCGGCGACCGGCCCGGCCCGCCGGTCGCCGTGCAGGGCGAGCATGAACTCCGCTTCACCGTACGAGAGTTGCTGTTCGGTCGGATCGGAGAGCGCGCCCGCCTCGGCGAGCACCGCCACCAGCTGGTCGGCCAGCCGGGGCGAACCCGGCCCGGTGGCGGCCCGGTCGGCGCGGTGCCCGGCGGTGCCGAAGCGCTCCACCGGGGCGAACGCGGGCCGCCCGGCGAGCACGCCGTCGGTGAGCGCCGCGAGCCCCGCGCCGAACGCCGAGCGCACGCCGATGCCGCCGACCAGGACGGCACGCCGCGGCGGACCGTTCCGGAGCGCGGTCGGTGTCATGGTGCGGCGGTCCTCGCGTCGGCACCGGCCGAGGGGCGGCCCGAGGGGTGGGCCGCGTCGGCGATCTGCGCGCCGATCGCGGCCACCGCGTCGTCCACGGTGCGGATGGCGTCCAGCCGTTCGTCGTCCAGATCGAGCTGCACGCCGTAGGCCTGTTCGGCCTGGGCGAGCAGCCAGGTCAGTTCCAGTGAGCCCAGGTGCTCGTCGACCTGCTCGGGTGAGCGGTCGCCGTAGCGGGCGAGCATGCCCAGCGCCTCGGCCCGGCCGAAGCGGGTGCCGGTGCCGAGGCGGGTTCCGGTTCCGGTGTCGCTGTCGCCGCTCATCCGGCGGTGCCCACCGAGGACTTGGCGATCCGGGCGGCGACCTCGGCGCTGAACTCGTCGATGGTCATCAGTGCGGTGGACTCCATGTCGTCCAGTTCGAAGCGGATGCCGAACTCCTCCTCGACCTGCACCGCGAGGTCGGCCAGGGCCAGCGACTCCAGGTCGAGGCCGGCCGGTCCGAGGTCGGTCTCCGAAGTGACCTGCGAGACGTCGTAGTTCATCCCGGCCAGGGTGGTGAGGACGAACGAGCGGATCTGTTCCTGCATGGACGGATCTCCAGCGCAATCGGGAGGGGAAGGGGAAGGAAGGGGGGTTCCGGGCAGGGCGCACCGACGGACGGGCGGACGGTGTCTGGAGCCGTCCACCGGGCCGGCGCACCGCGCCGGAACGGGGGAAGGGGAAAGGGGCGGATCAGCGGGCGGCGTCGGCCTGTCGGCGCAGGGCGGCGGCGTCCCGCAGCAGCTTCCCGGTGGCGGTCCGGGGCAGCCGCGGCATCAGGTGCAGTCGGCGGGGGAGCTTGTAGCCCGCCAGTTCCTTGCCGAGCAGCTCGCGCAACTGCTCGGCGGGGCCGCCCCGTTCGGACGGCGAGGAGGTGACGCCCTCGGCGGTCGCGGCGTACGCCTCGATCGCGCCGTCGGCGAACAGCACCACGGCCTCGACCACACCGGGGAGCCCGGTGAGGGCCTGTTCGACCTCGTTGAGGTCGACCTTGAGGCCGCCGATGGAGATCTGGGAGTCGCGCCGCCCGAGGACGGTGACCAGGCCGGTACGGGCCTCGATCAGCGCGGCGTCGCGGGTGTGCAGCAGACCGTCCGACCAGCGGGTCGGGTCGGTCGGGCCCAGGTACGGGGACTCCGGCCGGACGATGTGCAACTCGCCCCTGTCCACCGACAGTTCCATCCCGTGGACGGGTTCGACCGCCGGATGGTTGCGCCCGGACAGGTCGGTGGCGATCACGCCGGTCTCGGTCATCCCGTACATGGTGCCCAGCGGCACCCCGAAGCGTTCGCGGAACGCCGCGGGCAGCTGCGGGCGGACGAGTTCACCGGCCACGATCATCCGCCGCAGCTGCGGCAGTTCGGGCGGCGCGGCGACCGCGGCCAGCAGTTCGGCGTGGAACGGCACCCCGATCACGGTGGCCGGGGCGGTGCCCCCGGCGACGGTGGCCAGGATGCCCGCGGGGGTCATCCGCTGCGGCACCACCAGCTCCACGCCCGCGTGCAGGGCGTGCAGCAGTCCGCCGACCAGTCCGAGCACGTGCACCGTCGAGGACAGCAGGACGGTGCGCTCGCCGCGGGTCGGGAACTCCGGCAGCCGTGCGTAGCAGTCGAGTTCGCGCAGCAGGTCGGCGGCCGTCCGGGCGATCACCTTGGACGGGCCGGTCGACCCCGAACTGAGCTGCACCAGGGTGTGCCCGGTGGCGGCCGCGGCACCTCCCGGAAGCGAGTGGAACTGCGGCCTCCCGTCGGCGAGTTCGACCAGCACCCGGGGGTGCAGCCGCTCCACCGCGCGGTCCACCTCGACGGCGGTCAGCCGGTGGTCCAGCAGGACCGCCTGGGCGCCGGAGCGCCACGCGGCCAGCAGGACCGCGACGAACTCCGGCGACGGCGGCATCCGCAGCGCCACCGTCCCGTGTTCGCCGAGCCCGGCGGCGGCCAACTGCCGCTGCCGTTCGGCCACCAGGGCCCGCAAGGTCCCCCTGGCCACCGGAGCGCCGAAGCGCAGGCACGGTTCGCCGTCCGGTCCGGCGAGTAACTGCTCGTCCACCCAGTCCGCGGCAACCGTGCCGCCGCGCACCGGGGTTGGGGTAAGCGTCAACGCAACTCCACGCGCTCGTGTGGGAAGCAAGGGTCGGAAGTTGTGATGCTTCAGTGTGGATCCCCCGTCGGTGCCGACCTTTGCACGGGAGCGCATCAAGGGTCAAGGTCTATACCAGTGGCCGGTCGCCCCCTACGCTGTCCCTCGTTTTCGCCCGACTTGACGGATCATCAGGAGGTTCGGACGCGATGGTTCCGCTCACCCTGGCGGAGCACGGCGCACTGGCCCGGGCCCGACTGCCCGCCGCGATCTGGGACTTCTTCGAGGGCGCGGCCGGAACCGAGTGGACCGCCCGCGCCAACGCGGACGCCTGGCGCCGTCACGTGCTGCGCCCGCGCGTCCTGGTCGACGTCTCGGCTCCCGACTGCGGCACCGAGCTGTTCGGCGCCCGGATGGCCGCCCCGTACGGCGTCGCCCCGATGGCCTACCACGGGCTGGCCCACCCCGACGCCGAGTGCGCCACCGCCCGGGCCGCCGCCGCGGCCGGGGCGCTGCTGGTCGTCAGCATCTTCGCGGGCCGCACCCTGGAGCAGATCGCCGCGGCGGCCCCCGACGGAACGCGCTGGCTCCAGCTGTACTGGCTGCGCGACCGGGAGGCGCTGGCCGACCTGGTCGCCCGGGCCGAGGCGGCCGACTACCGGGCCCTGGTGCTCACCGTCGACGCGCCCAAGGTCGGCCGCCGCCTGCGCGACCTGCGCAACGGCTTCGCGCTGCCGCCCGGCACGACCGCCGCCAACCTGGCGCCCCGGCTCACCAGCGGCGCCTCGCACGCCGAGCCGGGCCGCTCCGGCATCGAGGAGCACTCCCGGCAGCAGTTCGACCCCGCCGTCACCTGGGCCGACCTGGCCTGGCTGCGCCGCCGCACCACGCTGCCGCTGCTGCTCAAGGGCGTGCTCACCGCCGAGGACGCGAAACTCGCCGTCGAGCACGGCGTGGACGGCCTGGTGGTCTCCAACCACGGCGGCCGCCAGCTCGACGGCACCCCGCCCGCGTCGGACGCGCTGGCCGAGGTGGTGGACGCCGTCCCGGCCGACCACCCCGTACTGGTCGACGGCGGCCTGCGGCACGGCTCCGACCTCGCCAGGGCCGTCGCCCTCGGCGCCCGCGCCGCGCTGGTCGGCCGGCCCGTGCTGTGGGGCCTGGCGCACGGCGGCGCGGACGGCGCCCGGGCGGTGCTCGACCTGCTGCGCGAGGAGCTGCTCGACACCCTGGTGCTGGCCGGCCGCCCCACCCTCGCGGACCTCGACCGCGGCGCGCTCGCGCCCTGGCCGGCACCGGCGGCCGCGCCCCGCGCTCCTTATATATAGGGGACGTGACGGAGTACCGACAAAGACAGTGGAAGAGGACGGAAGAATCCCGTGACGCACACCGCATCCGAAGCCCCCGAGATGAAACTTTCCCCCGCCCCCGAGCCCGCCCTGGAGCCCGCCCCCGAGCCCGCTCCCGAGTCGCCCCCCGCCCCCGCGGACCTGTTCGCGGACTGGGACTGGGAGGACCCCGAAGGCCTGGCGGCCCGCACCGACGCGTTCACCGACGACCTCGCCCGGTGCGCCACGATCGAACTCGTCCGCCCCGAAGTACCGCACACGCAGCAGGAGTTCCAGCAGCTCGGCGTCACCGGAATCGAGTTCGCCGCGTTCCGCACCCGCCACCCCCAGGGCCTCGGCACCGACCTGGTCGGCCTGCACACCGACACCGACGCCACCCGCCCCGGACCGGTCTACCGGATCGACGGCGGCAGCCTGTACACCAGCCTGGACATCACCCAGCCCCTCCCGTTCGCCGACCGCAGCGTCGACTGGGTGTACGCCGAGCACCTGATCGAGCACGTCCCGCTCGCCACCGCCGTGCACTGGCTCGCCGAGGTCCGCCGGGTGCTGCGCCCCGGCGGGCTGCTCCGCCTCACCACCCCCGACCTGGCCGCGTACGTCGCGGGCTACCTCGACGACCGCGAGCAGTTCTTCCGCCGCCACCGCCGCCGCCTGCGCACCATGCGGGTCGGCCCCCCGATGCCCGAACGCCGGGCCTTCATGCTGAACCAGATCTTCTACCACTTCGGCCACCGGTGGATCTACGACGAGGCCGAGCTGCGACACGTCCTGGATCGCGCCGGGTACGGTGGATTCGCCGTCACCCGACGGGAGTTCCAGACCGGCGCCCGACCGGACGTCGCCGCCCTCGACACCGCCTTCCGCAAGGACGAGTCGATCTACCTGGAGGCCGTCGCCCCCGACACGGGGCCCACCGCCCCCGGAGGACCGCACTGATGCCACTGCACCCCCAAGCCGAGGCGATGCGCGCCCGCCGCGCCGCCGCCGGCACCCCGCCGCTGTACACCCGCACCCTCGCCGAGGCCCGCGCCGCCGACCTCGCCGACCTGCGGGCCGCCACCGGCAGCGGCGAAGAAGTCCACCACGTCGGCGAGTTCACCGTCGACGGCCCCGGCGGCCCGCTCACCCTGCGCCACTACCGACCCAAGCCGCGCACCGAGACCGACCCGCCCGGCCCCGCCCTGCTCTACCTGTACGGCGGCGGCTGGGCCCTCGGCTCGCTGGAGACCGGCGACCCGGTCTGCCGCGCCCTGGCCAACGCCACCGGCGCCGACGTCCTCGCCGTCGGCTACCGGCACGCCCCCGAACACCGCTTCCCCGCCGCCGTCCACGACTGCTGGGCCGCCCTCGACCAGATCGCCCGCCGCGCAACCGAGTTGGGCCTCGACCCGGCCCGGATCGCGGTCGGCGGCGACAGCGCGGGCGGCAACCTGGCCGCCGCCCTCACCCTGCTCGCCCGCGAACGCGGCGGCCCCGCGATCCTGCACCAACTGCTGGTCTACCCCAACACCGACCACCGCGTCCCGCCCCCCGGCACGGACGAGGACCCGGCGCTGTTCAACCGGCACTCGGTGGCCTGGTACTGGGACCACTACCTCGCCGACCCCGCCGACGCCGCGAACCCGCTCGCCTCCCCGCTGCGCGCCCCCTCGCTGGCCGGACTGCCGCCCGCCACCGTGATCACCGCCGAGTACGACCCGCTGCGCGACGAGGGCGAGGAGTACGCCGAAGCCCTGCGCGCCGCGGGCGTCCCCGTCGAACTGCGCCGCTACGACGGCATGCCGCACGGCTTCTTCGCGATGCCCGGCGTCCTCGACGACGGCCGAGCCGCCCAACTCTTCGCCGCCGAACGGCTGGTGTCCGCCTACCAGGCCGCCCGGCAGGCCGCCGAGGACGGGGTGCAGCGGTGAGCCGCGTCCTGCCCCTCGCCGACCTGCACGGCTCGCTGTCCGACCCGCTGCTGGACGCGATGACCTTCCTCAACGAGGTCACCGGCCGCTACCCGGACGCGATCTCCTTCGCCCCCGGCCGCCCGTACGAGGAGTTCTTCGACCCCGCCGACATCCCCCGCCACCTGGAGACCTACCTGCGCCACCTGCGCGAGGAACGGAACCTGACGGACCGTCAGGTCCGCCAGGAGGTGTTCCAGTACGGGCGCACCAAGGGCCTGATCGCCCCGCTGATCGCCCGCGCGCTGGCCGCCGACGAGGACATCCACGCCGACCCCGAGGCACTGGTGGTCACCGTCGGCGCCCAGGAGGGCATGCTGCTGGTGCTGCGCGCGCTGTGCGCCAGGCCGGACGACGTGCTGCTGGTCTCCGCGCCCTGCTACGTCGGCGTCACCGGCGCGGCCCGGCTGCTCGACCTGACCGTCCACCCCGTACCGGAGGCCGGGCGCGACGGCGGACTCGACCCCGAGGCGCTGGCCGCCGCCGTCCACGCCCTGCGCGCCGCAGGGAAGCGCCCCCGGGCCTGCTACGTCGTCCCCGACTTCGCCAACCCCAGCGGCGCCAGCATGGACGAACCGGCCCGCCGCCGCCTGCTGGAGGTCGCCGAGGAGAGCGGCGTCCTGCTGATCGAGGACAACCCGTACGGCTTCTTCGGCCGCACCCCGGACGCCCGCCCCACCCTGAAGGCCCTGGACGGGGACCGCGGCAACGTGGTCTACCTCGGCTCCTTCGCCAAGACCTGCTTCCCCGGCGCCCGGGTCGGCTACGTCCTCGCCGACCAGCGGGTGGCCGCACCCGACGGCCGCGAAGGCCTGCTCGCCGACGAGCTCGCCAAGCTCAAGAGCATGACCACCGTCAACACCTCGGCGCTCAGCCAGGCCGTCATCGGCGGCATGCTGCTCGACGGCGGCCTGCGCCTGCGCGACGCCAACGAGCCCGCCCGGCGCTTCTACGCCCGCAACATGGACACCCTGCTGACCGGGCTGCAGGCCGCCTTCCGGGGCGTCCCCGGCGTCTCCTGGAACCACCCCGACGGCGGCTTCTTCGCCGTCGTCACGGTGCCGTTCCGGGCCGACGCACAGGCCCTGGACGCCTGCGCCCGCAAGCACGGCGTGCTGTGGACGCCGATGGACGGCTTCCACCCCGGAGGCGGCGGCGAGCACCAACTGCGGCTCTCCTGCTCCTACCTGACGCCTGATCAGATCGCCGAGGGGGTGCGGAGGTTGGCCGCGTTCGTCGCAGAACAGCCCGTTGCGGAGCAGCCCTCGGAGGGCTGATCCGGACAGCGCCGAGCGGGGCCCGGCACTCCAGCCGCTGGGCCCCGCTCAGCGCTGCATCCGCGCGTGCCCGCCGTCAGCGGATCCGCTGGGCGAACAACCGGGCCGACCAGGCCACCGCGACGGCCGCCAGCAGGGCGGTCAGCAGCAGGCCGCGCCACACCTCGGGCGCGTCCAGGTGCCCGGCGAACAGCGCGCGCATGCCCTCCACCGCCCAGTAGCACGGGTTCCAGGACGCGGCGGTGCGCAGCCAGACCGGGGCCAGCGCGATCGGCAGCAGGGTGCCGGAGAGCAGCGCCAGCGGCTGCGCGATGGTGTTGACCACCGGGCCGAGCGCCGCGTCGGTGGGCACCAGCAGGGCCAGGCCGTAGGAGACCGAGGACGCCATCAACGCCATCAACGCCAGCAGCGCCATCGCCAACAGCAGGTCGGCCAGGCCCACCGTCAGGCCGAACGGGATCGCCAGTACGGCGATCAGCCCCGACTGGATCAGCAGCGCCGTGGTCTCCCGCAGCGCCCGTCCCAGCAGCAGGGCGACCCGGCTGACCGGTGTCACCCGGGAACGCTCGATGACGCCCGCGTGCAGCTCGCCCAGCAGTGTGAAGCCGGTGAACAGGCCGCCCATCAGAGCCAGCGCGGACAGCAGGCCGGGCACGTAGATCCGGTAGGCGTCGGAGGTGCTGTGCGCGCCGGACGCGGCCAGCGCGGAGGTCAGCAGCGGGGCGAACAGCAGCAGGTAGCACAGGGGTTGGAGCAGCCCGACGGCGATCCACACGGGGGACCGGGCCATCAGGAGCAGTTGGCGCTGGTAGACCAGCCAGGTGTCGCGGGCGAGCTTCACGGGGACCTCGGGGCGTCGGTACCGAAAGGGGGAGTGGGTCAGCTGCTGTGGACCAGCGCGCGGCCGGTCAGGGCCAGGAACACGTCGTCCAGACTGGGGCGCTGCAACTGGACGTGCTCCGGCTCGATGCCGACCGCGGCCAGGGTGCGCAGCAGTTGCGGGATCGCGGTGGCCGCGGAGTCCACGTGCAGGCGCAGCCCGTCCTCGCCGGGCAGGGCCTCCAGGCGCTGGACGCACGGGAGTTCGGCGAGGGCGCGCTCGGCACCGGTGGTGGCCTCGGCGTCGGGCAGGCCGATGGTGACGGAGTCGCCGGAGATCTTCTGCTTGAGCTCCTCGGGGGTGCCCTCGGTGACGATGCCGCCGTTGTCGACGATGCCGATCCGGTCGCACAGGGCGTCGGCCTCGTCCAGGTAGTGGGTGGTCAGCAGCACCGTCATGCCCTGCTCGCGCAGGCGGCGGACCTCGGCCCACACCTGGGAGCGGCTGCGCGGGTCGAGACCCACGGTCGGCTCGTCCAGGAACAGCACCTCGGGCCGGTGCACGACGCCGAGCGCCAGGTCGAGACGGCGGCGCTGGCCGCCCGAGTACGACTTGCAGACCCGGTCGCCGAACTCGGCCAGGTCGAAGGCGGCCAGGCCCTGCTCGGCGCGCCGGACGGCCTCGGCCTTGCGGACGCCGTACATCCGGGCCTGCAGGACCAACTCCTCGCGGGCGGTGGCCTGGTCGGTGGTGCCGCCGCCCTGGGCGACGTAGCCGATCCGGCGACGGACCTCGCCGGGCGCGGCGCGCAGGTCGGCACCGGCCACGGTGGCGGCGCCGCCGTCGGGGACGAGCAGGGTGGCGAGCATGCGCAGCGTGGTGGTCTTGCCTGCGCCGTTCGGGCCGAGGAGGCCGTAGATCTCGCCCTCCGCGACGTTCAGGTCGATGCCGCGCACCGCATCGACGGCGGCGGCGCCGCGGCGGGGCTGGAAGGACTTGCGCAGCCCCTTGGTCACGATCAACCCGGACTCCTGTGGTCGGTGGGTGCGGATGGGTGCTCGGACGAGCGGTTCGCTGGTCGGACGAGCAGCGAGACGCTCGGGTGGGCGGTTTCCTGCTCGGGTGAGCAACGGGGGAGGCGGGGAGGGCGGGGAAGGACGGGGAAGGGCGAGGGACGCCGGAGCAGACCCTAGGGCCCGACCCGGCTCCCCGACAATGGTCTGGACCAGAAGGCGGGGTGGGCTCAGCGTGGTGCGCGCGCGAACCGCTCCAGCCGTTCGACCGCCGCCACCGCGCCTCCTCCGTCCAGCAGTTGACGTCCCACCAGTTCGGCGGAACGGCGGTAGCCGGGATCGTCGAGGACGGTGCGCAGCGCCGAACGCAGCAGCTCCGGTGCGGCGGTGGCGAAGTCGACCCGGACGGCCGCGCCCAGCGCGGCCAGCCGACCGGCGGTCACCGGCTGGTCGTGGCGGATCGGGGCGACCACCAACGGCCGCCCGTGGACGAGGGATTCACCGACGGTGTTCATCCCGCCGTGGCACAGTACGGCGTCCACCGCCCCGCGCTCAAGCAGTTCCAGCACCGGAACGCGCTCGCAGCCGATCGCGCCCGGCGGCAGTTCCACCTCCCCCGGGGCCGCCACCACGGCCTGCACGTCCGGGAGTCCGGCCAGCGCGGCGGCCGTCCGCTCCAGGAAACCGCCCGCCACCTCGGCGGAGAGCGTCCCCATGGTGACCAGCACCCGGCGGCCCCCCGCCCGCAGCCGCTCCCAGGGGAAGGGCTCGGGCCGGGCGTCCAGCAGCGGTCCCACCAGCGCGTACGAGTCCGGGACGCGCCGCTGGTCCAGGCCCAGCAGCGCGGCGCAACTCGGGGCCAGCACCAGGCCGGGGGAGAACCGCGGGTCGGCGTACTCGGTGGCGGGCAGCCCGGCCCGTTCCCACAGGCCGCGCAGCACCCCCTCCCGCCAGGCCGCCAACGTGCCGTCCCCGCCCAGCGGGTCGCCGATCTCCAGCGAGGACGGCGCGAAGCTCGCCCACGGCACGCCCGCGCCGTGCGCGGCCAGCGCGCCCGCCGGGCTGTGCTGGTCCGCCAGCACCACGTCCGGCCGCCACCGCGCGACGGCCCGCCGCACCGCACCCAGCGTGAACCGGGTCTGCGGCACCACGAACCCCTCCCAGAGCGAACGCACCGCCGCCGCCCCGCCCACCGCCTGCTCGCGGAACAGCCGGGCCCCGGTCGGGTGCACCACCGCCTCCGGCCCGAGCAACGGCCGCAGCGCCGCCTCCGGCCCCACCCAGGCCACCTCGTGCCCGCGTGCGGACCAGGCCGCGGCCAGCGCCCGGGCCGGCAGCAGGTGCCCGGCCAGTGGCGGCACCACGATCAGCAGCCGCAGCGGGGCAGCGGGGAGGGGGGCGGTGGCGGGCGCGGCCACGGGGACGGTTGCGGGCACGGGGGTGTCCTCCTCGGGAAGGCGGCAGGGCGACAAGGCGGCAGGGCGGCAAGGTGACAAGGCGGCGGGGGAGACGGAAACGCACGGCGTCCGGGCGGCGCCGGCCGCGAATCCACGGGACGGGTCGTGGGCAGACGAGGGAGAAGTGGTACAGACCACAAGGGGATATCGCGAAGGAAGCGTCGGCGATCCCTTGTGCGGGCCGGTGAGGCGACGGAATACTAGCCCGCGTGACCGCTCTGGAGGCAGTCGCCGCCCACCTGCCACCCCTCGCCGAACCGATCGAACAGGTCGGGGAACGCCTGGAGTTGACGGACCGTCAGATCAAACTGTTCCGCCGCTTCCACGGCCTGGACCGGATCGGTACGGACCCGGACGGAGACCTGGCCGATCTGCTCACCGCCGCAGCGAAGGCCCTGGCCCCGCTGCGCGGCAACGAACACCGCGTGAAGTACGTGCTGCACGCGCGCAGCCTGCCGATCGCGGCGCCCTACCCGCACAACCCGCTGCACGACGCGCTCGGCCGTCTGGGGCTGACGCACGCCCGTGCCTTCACCGTCACCCACCACGCCTGCGCCGGCTCCCTGCTGGCCCTGGACGTGGCCGGTCGGCTGCTGGCGGCAGACCCCGACCCCGAGGCGACGGCGCTGATCCTGGCGGGCGAGAAGACCTTCACCCGGGACGCCCGCATCGTCCCGGAGACCGCCCTGTTCGGCGAAGGGGCGGCCGCCTGCCTGGTGCGGGCCGGAGGCGAACGCGACCGCGTGCTGTCCTACGCGGTCGACCAGCGCGGCGAGTTCGACGGGCGACTCGCCGACGATCCGGAGCTGATGCAGCGCTACCAGCGCAGCTACCCGGAGCTGATGGTGGCCGTGATGGAAGCCGCACTGGACGAGGCCGGCGAGAGCTGGGACTCGATCCGGCTGGTGCTCCCGCACAACGTCAACCAGATCTCCTGGCAACGGATCTGCCGCCGGATCGGGTACCCGCCCGACCGCGTGGTGCTGGACAACGTCCCGGTGGTGGGGCACAGCTTCGCCGCCGACATCCTGCTCAACCACCACACCGCCACCACTCGCGGCCTGCTCCGCCGCGGCGACCGCTACCTGGCCGCCGCGTCCGGGATCGGCGCGACCTTCGCCGCGATGGTGCTCCAGCACTGACCCACCCGCCCCGCCGGGGCACCGCGCACCGCACCGTACGCACGGACAGCCCGTGCCCGTTCGTACCCCTGCACGTTCGTACGCCTGCGTGCCCGCGCACGCCCGTCTGCCCCGGCCCGCACGCCCGCAGAGCGTGCCGCCGCGCGTCCACGCCACCCGGTTCACCCGCCCACGTCACCCAGTCCACCCGCCCGTACCCGGCCCGCCGCCGGGCCACCGGCCAGATCAGGGGATCGCCATGACCGACTCCGCCCTGCCCGAGAACACCGCCGACACGGCTGCCGACACCGCCACCGCCGTGGTCGACCCCGAGCTGCGCGGCCGCGCCCTCGACGGGATCCTGCTGCTGCTGCCCCAGGTGCTCAAGCGCGAACTCCCCGAGATCAGCGAGAACGCCTGCCTGTTCGACGAGGTCGGCCTGACCTCCGCCGCCACCCTGGAACTCATCCTCGAGCTCGAGGACCACCTCGACGTGCAGATCGACGTCGAGGGCATCGACCCGGAGGACCTGCGCTCGGTCGGCACCCTCGCGGGCTTCGTTGCCGGACACGTCGTCGCCGAGGACTGACGACCGTGCTCGTCCGCGGGCCGCTCCCCGCCGCCCTGCCGCGCGCCGCCTCCCCGCTGCGCCTGACCGCCGCCCACGCCCACGACCTGCTCGGCCACTCCCCGCTCGCCGCCGACCCCGACCTGCGCGCCTTCACCGCCGACCTGACCCGCCCGTACGGGGTCGCACTCGACGAGGACGCGCTCGCCGGGGCCCGCGGGCAGTCCTACGACGTGCTGGCCGAACGCGCCGTCCACGCCCTGACCGACCCGGCCCGCCCGGTCGACCTGCTGCTCCTGGTGTACGCCACGCCCGACGTCCGCCCGGGGCAGGCCGTCGCGCTGCGCCTCGCCGATTCCTGCCCGGGCGAACCGCTGTCCTTCGCGATCTGCGACGAGGGCGCGGGCGCCGCGTTCAGCGCCCTGCTGATCGCCGACGCGTACGCCCGCACCGCGGGTGCCCGGCGCGCCCTGCTGATCGCCGTCGAACAGGCCGACCTGCACCACCGCCCGCACCGCCCCGCCCGCCTCCCCGACCGGCACTCGGCGGCCGCCCTGCTCTGGGAGGCCGACGGCGGCGGTCGGGCGCTGGGCGGCACCGACAGCCGCAGCGGCGTCCACGGCGGCCAAGTCGATCGCACACTCGGGGAGTTGTGCGCCGAACTGCCCGAGGACGCGCTGCTGCTGCTGGGCCCCGGCCTGGCCGACGCCCGGCCGCCCGGCGAACGGGAGACCCGAGCGGCCCGTCCCGGCAGTCCGTACACCGGCAGTTGGGCCGCGCTCGCCGCCGCCCTCGCCGACCCCCGGTACGCCGACCGACCGCTCGCGCTCGCCGACTTCGAACCGGAGACCGGCCGGGTCGACCTCGCCCACTGGACGGCCGCGGAACCGCCCCCGTGACCCCTGTCGCCACCGCCCACCGCCCGCCCCCGACCCTGAGGCAGACCGACCATGACCCGCCACCCCGACGACGCCACCCCGCTGCCCACCGCCGCGCCCGGCGTCCAACTCCAGCCCGCCGCCTACGAGAAGCTGCTCGGCGCGCTGCGCGACTCGATCGCCCGGCTGGCCGCCGACGAGCCCTTCGAACGGCTCACCGTCCCGCCCGTGATCTCCCGCGCCACCATCGAGCGCGCCGGATTCGCCGCCTCCTTCCCGCAGTTGCTCGGCACCGTGCACAGCTACACCGGCAGCGCCGCCGACTGGCGAAAGCTCTCCCCGCTGATCGCCGAGTCCGGCCCCTGGCACGCCCGGCAGGAGATCTCCGACCTGGTGCTGCTGCCCGCCGCCTGCTACCCCGTGTACGCCACCCTGGTCGGACGGGACCTCCAACAGCCCGTCCGCTACAGCGTGGAGGCGCAGTGCTTCCGGCAGGAGGCCACCGCCGAACCCGGGCGGCTGCGCAGCTTCCGGATGGCCGAACTCGTCACCGCGGGTACCGCCCAGCACTGCCAGGACTGGCGCGAGCACTGGCTGCGGCGGGTCGCCGACTGGCTGGAGGACCTCGGCCTGAAGCCGTCGGTCGAACTCGCCGACGACCCGTTCTTCGGCGGCGGCCGCAAGCTCTACCAAGCCGCCCAGCGCGCCCAGGAGTTGAAGTTCGAGCTGCGCGTCCCGGTGGCCGACGGGCTGCCGCAGGCCGTCGCCTCCGCCAACATCCACAAGGACCACTTCGGCGAGGCCTTCGACTTCACCGCCGACGGCGCCACCGGCCACACCGCCTGCACCGCCTTCGGCCTCGACCGGATCGCCCTCGCCCTGCTGCACGCCCACGGCACCCGGCCCGCCGACTGGCCCGCGGACATCAGCACCGCCCTGAAAGGAAACTGACGAAGTGTCGGACACTCGCTCCACCGTGCTGCGGTTCCGGTCCGAGACGCCCGCGGCCGAAGGGCCGGTCACCCTCGGCCAGGACAACGTGCTGCGCTGCCTGCGCAACGAACAGCCCTCGAGGGAACGGAACGAACCCTCCTCGCTGAACAAGCAGGCGACCTGGACCGTCCCCGAGCACGCCGACACGGCCGGCTGCCTCGACGCCCTGCGCACCCTCGCCGAACGGCACGCCGCCCTGCGCACCGTCTTCCCCGGAGCGGGCGGCGACCGCCTCCCCGAAACGCAACACCAGCTCCAGGAAGGCGAGTTCGCCGTCACACTGATCGAACTCGACCCGGACGAGGACGCCGCCGCCCGGGCCGAAGCGTTCTGCTGGGACGCGCGCTGCCACCCGTTCGACCTCACCGCCGACTTCCCGCTCCGCCTCGCCCTGCTCACCCGCGACGGCCGTCCCGTCCTGCTCGGCGTGGTCGTCAGCCACGCCCAACTCGACGGCGTCGCCACCGGACTGCTGTTCAAGGAGTGGACGACCCTCGCCTCCGGCGGCGAACTGCCGCCGCCCGCCGGGCCCACCCCGATCGAGGTCGCCGAACAGGAACGCTCCGCGAGCGGCCGCCGCCGCGGCCGCGCCGCCCTCCGGCACTGGGAGCGCATCCTGGCGGAGGAGCCCTCCGCCGTCTTCGCCGACGACCGGGTCCACTCCGCCGACAACCTGCTGCACACCCTCGCCATCCGCACCCCGTCCGGCGCCGCCGCCCTGGAACGGGCCGTCCGGCGCACCAACAGCTCCAAGTCCGCCGTCCTGACCGCCTGTTACGCCGCCCTGGCGGCCCACCGCGCGGCCCGCTCCACCGTGGTGATGGCCGCCCTGTCCGCCAACCGCCACCGCGCCGTCCTCGCCGAACACGTCGGCACCCTCGCCCAGGACGCCCTGCTCGTCCTGGACACCGACTGCCCCGACCTCGACACCCTGATCGGCCGCACCCAGGCCCAGGCCCTCTCCGGCTACTGGCACGCCACCTTCGAGACCGAGCAGCTCTGGAAGATCCTCGACGACTCCTCCCTCCGGCGCGGCGCCCGGTTCGTCCGGGACGTCGTGCTCAACGACGTCAGCGGCACCGTCCCCGAGGAGATCGCCGCCCTGCGCCCCGGCCCCACCACCGACCCCGACCTGACCTGGTACCCGACCGAACCGCTCCCCACCCGGCTGATGATCAACATCTGGCGCACCAGCGGCTGCCTGGAGATCAGCCTGCACGCCCACCCCGACGTCCTCGACCGCGAGGAGACCGAGCACTTCGCCCGCGCCCTGCTCCGCCTGATCGACCTCGCCGGACAGCGCAACGTCACCCTCGGCCCCGACGGCGAACTCGCCGCCCTCAGCCAGCTGCCCGTCGGCCGCCGCGAGAAGGGCCGCTGGCAGCAGGTCGGCAGCAACTGGGTCGACCTGGACGCCGTCGCCGACCGGCTGCGCACCGTGCTGGCCGTCAAGGACGTCGAAGTCACCTGGGAGAACGACGAGTTGACCGCCACGGTGCGCGAAGGCTGCACGCTCACCCCGACCGAGGCGCACACCGCCGTGGTCGACGCGCTCTCCTGGCGCGACACCCTGATGGTCCCGCAGCGCTACGTCCTGCCGAACGGCACCGGCACCGGACGCGACTGACCGGCCCGACCGGCCGCCACCGGGCACGGCCGCACTACACTCCGCGCCATGCCGTCCCCCACGTACGAGACCCAGGCCGAACGGGACGCCGCCGCGGCCGCGTTCGGCACCGAACTGGCCGAACTCGCCGCCGCGGCGGGCCTCCCGCTGCCCGCGCCCGACCGGCTGTACTGGTTCGGTGCGGACTTCCGGGGCGGGCTGCCCCGACCGGCCGCGCGCGGCGGCTCGGACCAACCGGCGCCCGACGGGGCCCGCATCCGGTGGAAGCGCAACGGCTCCGCACCGCACCTGTCCCTGAGCCGCGGCCTGGTGCCGCTGGCCATGGGCGACGCGCCGGACCTCACCGAAGCCGTCCGGGCGGTCTCGGACTGGTTCGCGGGCGCCGACCTGACGGAGATCCGGCGCACCGCACCCTTCCTGCACGTCCAGGACTGGGCGCCCGCCCACGAGCGGGCCCCGCTGGACCGGGTGGAACTCGAGTGGCGGATCCGCCTGCAGAGCTTCGACCACCCCTGGCACCGCGAGCCCGACCGCGTGCGGGACCTGTGGCGGGCGGCGTTCGCCGAACCCCGGCTGCGCCGCCTGCGGCCGGTCAGCAGCCACTACGTCCTGTGGTTCTCCACCACGCTCCTCTTCCCGTACGGGAACGCGGGCGTGGCCGTCGAGCCGCGCGCCGACGGGACGTACCAGGTCCGCAGCCACCGGGGGAACCGGGCCGTCGCCGAGGCGCTCCCCGAACCGGTCACCGTCGCCACCGCCGCCGAAGCGGCCGCCCTCGCCGCGGCCGTGCTCCCTCCCGAGCTGCACTGACGCACGGCCCCGCACCGTCCGGACGGAGCAGCCGCACCCCCACCCGGGGGCGTCGCACCCCACCCGGGCGCGTCGCGCCCCCGGGCCCGGGCCGGCGGTGGCGAGGATGGGCAGCGGCCCCCGTCCCCTCCCCACGCCGGAGTCGCACCATGGAGCTGTTCCCGCCCCTGCCCCTGGAGTCCTGGCGGGACACCAAGGAGACGCTGCACCGCTTCGCCCAGGTCATCGGCAAGATCCGCCTCGCGGGCAGCGCCCGCCGCAACCACTGGTGGAACGTCCCCTTCCACCTCACCGGCCGCGGCATCACCACCCGCCCCACCGGCCCGACCCGCGGCGGCGACGCCTTCACCATCGACTTCGACTTCACCGACCACCGCCTGTACGTCCGCACCCTCGACGGCGCCGAGGACTCCTTCCCACTCACCGGGCGCTCCGTCGCCGACTTCTACCGCGACACCCTGCGCGCCCTCGTCCACCTCGACATCGACGTCCTCCCCGACCACCCCTACCCCTACGATCTCCCCGACTCCCACCGCCCCTTCGCCGACGACCACGAACACCGCAGCTACGACCCCGCCGCCGTCACCACCTACTGGCACATCCTCAGCCAGGTCGCCCTGCTGCTGGAGGAGCACGCCGCCGGGTACTCCGGCAAGACCAGCCCCGTCCACCACTTCTGGCACACCTTCGACCTCGCCGTCACCCGCTTCTCCGACCGCGAGACCGACCAGCCCGCCGCCGACGGCGTCACCCGCGAGGCCTACTCCCGCGAAGTCATCAGCGCGGGCTTCTGGTTCGGCGACGACAACGTCCCCGCCCCCGCGTTCTACTCCTACACCGCCCCCGAACCCACCGGACTCGACACCCGCCCGCTGCGCCCCGACGCCGCCCGCTGGATCCCGAGCCGCGGCAGCCACCTCGCCCTGCTCACCTACGAGGAGGTCCGCGCCGCCGCCGACCCCTGGCACACCGCCCTGGAGTTCCTGGAATCCGCCTACCGCGCCGGAGCCGACCTGGCCGGCTGGGGCCGCGAACGCGAGTGCCCCGGCGGCATCACCGACAGCGAACTGCGCACCCTCCCGGGAGCCGACGGCCGGTGAGCGCCACCGCGGCGCGGGCACCCGGTCCGCGCGCTCAGCGGGGCGCCTCGTCGGCCAGCCGGTTGTTGCGGTCGATCTCCGCCATGTGCGCCTCGGCCCAGGCCCGCAGGGCGGCGAGCGGCTCCTCCAGGGACAGGCCCAGCCCGGTGAGCCGGTAGTGGACGGCGGGCGGCACGGTGGGCTCCACGCGGCGCGCGACCAGACCGTCGCGGACCAGGCCCTGCAGGGTGACGGACAGCATCTTCTGCGAGATGCCCGGGACGCGGCGCCGCAACTCCGCGAAACGGACCTCGCCCGGAGCCTCCTCGGCCAGCACCTTCACCGCCATCGACGTCCACTTGGTGCCGATGCGGTCGAGCAGCCGGCGGGTCGGGCAGAGCGGATCCAGCAGGTCACCCCGCCCACCGACTCGCCGGTCGCCCCCACCGGGCCGCGACGTGGTCACCTGGAGCTCACCACCTGAAGGGAGAGTGCCGTCTTGGACGCACCAGCCTAGTTCCCTAACGTGACCTGGTCACCATTCCTCACCTCCCAGCACCTGGAGCCCCGCCGTGCCCGAACTGCGCCGCGTCCCCGCCAACGGCGTCGAACTGAACGTCGCCCTCGCCGGATCGGGCCCGGCCGTCCTGCTGCTGCACGGCTTCCCGCACACCTGGGAGCTGTGGACGGACGTCATGGCGGACCTGTCCGACCGCTACCGCGTCATCGCCCCGGACCTGCGCGGCTTCGGCGCGAGCAGCCGGGCCGCCACCGGGTACGACGCGGGCACCCTGGCCGAGGACGCCGCGGCGCTCCTCGCCGCGCTCGGCGTCTCCTCCGCCGCGGTGGTGGGCATCGACGCGGGCACCGCCCCGGCCTTCCTCCTCGCCCTGCGCCGCCCCGGCCTCGTCCGGCGCCTGGTCGTCATGGAATCCCTGCTGGGCCGACTGCCCGGTGCCGAGGAGTTCCTCGCCGACGGGCCGCCGTGGTGGTTCGGCTTCCACGCCGCCGCGCCCGGCCTCGCCGAGACCGTGCTGGAGGGCCATGAGGCCGCCTACGTCGACTGGTTCCTGCACGCGGGCACGCTCGGCGACGGCGTGCGCCCCGCCCTCCGCGACGCGTTCGTCCGCGCGTACACCGGCCGCCAGGCGCTGAGCTGCGCGTTCTCGTACTACCGGGCCCTGCCCGAGAGCGCGGCGCAGATCGAGCGGGCGGTCGCCACCACCCGCCTGACCGTGCCGACGATGGCGCTGGGCGCCCGCCCCGTCGGCCCCGCCCTGGAACGCCAACTCCGCCCGTTCACCGACCACCTGACCGGCCACCTCATCGAGGACTGCGGCCACATCATCCCGCTGCACCGGCCGGACGTCCTGCTCGCGCTGCTGCACCCCTTCCTGGCCGGCGAGGACGCGGCCGCAGCGTGACCGGGGCACTGATCAGTAGAAGTGCCGCAGCCGGGGCCACAGTCGGGACCACGGCGCGACCGTCCCCGTGCACACCAGCACCGGCGCGTGCTGCTCCTCGTTCGCCAGCCCGTGCCCGTTGTCGACCTCGGCGACCTGCCGACACCCCGTGAAGGCCCGCTCGACCTCCGGGTACGGCGCAGGGTGCACCAGCACGACGGGACCGGTCGCCGAATCCGGTGGCGGGCCCCAGTCGTAGAAGGACATGTGGCCCGAGTACGCGATCGGCAGGCCGTACCGGTCGCCGTAGCGCACCAGCGCTCCCGCCTCGCCGTAATCGGTGGCGAACACCACCGCCCGCCCGCGCTGCTCCGGCGGGACGGCCTGCCAGCCCGCCGCCACCGCCGCCGTCAACTCCGGCCAGCCGACCTGCTCCGCGGACTCCGGGTAGATCGCCGACACCACCGACAACCGCCCGGGCGCCAGCACCGGCAGCGTGATCAGCGAGTTCACCAGCGCGGCGACCAGCAGCAACCCCACCAGCCGCACCCGGCCGCGCCGCGTCCCGCCCCGATGCTCGCCCGGCTCTCCCGGCTCTCCCCGCCCCTCCTGCTCCCCGTGTCCGCCCCGCTCCCACAGCCGCTCCGCGACGGGCTGGCACCCGGCCGCCATCACCAGCAACAGCGGCGGCAGCGCGTAGTACGGCTTGCCGCCCAGAGTCAGCACCAGCGCGCACAGCACCAGGTAGGCGTACCCCAACGGCCGCGCCCAGCGCACCCGTTCGTCGTCGCGCAGGCGACGGAACCCGGCCAGCCAGACCGGGACGAGCACGGGGGAGAGGTACACCAGCTGCATCGGTACGAAGGTGAGCCGGTTGGTCAGGCCGTCCTGGTCGCTGATGCCCGAGGCGACGGTCAGCTGCGGCCAGCCGTGCAGCGCCTCCCAGTACAGGTTCGGCGCCGCCACCAGCAGCGTCAGCAGCGCACCCGCCGGAAGCCACCAACCACGGAGCAGGGAGCGGGAGTCCGGTCCGGACCAGGCCATCGACGGCAGCAGCGAGACGGCCAGCAGCAGCACCAGGTCCTTGTTCAGCAGCGCGACCCCGGCCACCGCGCCGATCGCCGACCACCAGCGGCGGTCACCGGTGCGCAGCAGGCGCAGCACCAGCACGCCCAGCACCGTCCAGGCGAACAGGTCGAAGCTCGCCGTGCTCAGCATGTGCCCGAGCGCCAGCACCATCGCCGACACCGCCGCCCCGGCCGCCGCCAGCACCTGCCCGGCCCGCCGCGCCCCCAACTCCCGTGCGGCGAAAGCCACCAGCACCACTGTCGCCGCACCCAGCAGCACCGCGACCATCCGCAACCCGGCCGGGCCGTCGCCGAACACCGCCGTGGACAACCGCGCCAACAGCGGTGTCAGCGGCGGCTGGTCGACGTACCCCCACGCCAAGTGCCGCCCCGCGGCCATGAAGTACAACTCGTCCCGGTGGAACCCGTACCGCCCCACCAGCCCCGCCTGCAGCACCACGACCGCGGCCGCGACCCCGAGCACCGGCCCAACCGCGAAGCGGGACAAGCCCGTTGCGGGATCGGCAGGCGGCACGGAGCCATCGGCCGCGGCGGACGCGTTCCCCCGCATGCCCATGCGGCGAGTGTGGCAGAGTCGGCCCACCGCGCCCACCCGGCGCAACCCGGAAACCGCCCCGGAAGAACCCGGAGACGGCTCCGAACCGGACGGCTCCGAGGGCTGAGCCGCCCCCTCGGCGCGGGGCGCTCAGGACCAGACGGGGAGGCTGTCCGCCTGGTAGCGGGCGCCGAAGCCGCCGTGGGGGAGGATCGCGTCGACGGCGGCCAGGTCCTCGGCGTCCAGGGTGATCCAGGCGGCGCGGGCGTTCTCCGCCATCCGGGCGGCGCTGCGGGTGCCGGGGATCGGGACGACGTGCGGGCCGCGGGCGAGCAGCCAGGCGAGGGCGAGCTGCGGGACGGTGGTGCCCTGCTCGGCGGCGAGCTCGCCCAGGCGGGCCACCGCGGCGAGGTTCCGCTCGTAGGCGCCGGGCTGCCAGCGCGGGTCGTGGTTGCGCATGTCGCTCGGGTCGTACTGCCCGGCGGGCCTGCTGCTGCTGGTCAGGAAGCCGCGGCCGAGCGGCGAGTACGCGACGAAGCCGATGCCCAACTCGTCCAGGGTCGGGAAGACCCGCTCGACGTCCCGCTCGAACAGCGAGTACTCGGTCTGCAGCACCGACACCGGCTGCACGGCGTGCGCGCGCCGGATCGTCTCCGGGCCCGCCTCGCTCAGGCCGAAGTACCTGACCTTGCCCGCGTCGATCAGCTCCTTGACCGCCCCCGCCACCTCCTCGATCGGGACGGCCGGGTCCACCCGGTGCTGGTAGAGCACGTCCAGTCGGTCGGTGCCCAGTGCGCGCAGGCTGTTCTCGGCGACCTTGCGGATGTTCTCCGGACGGCTGTCGAAGCCGAGCCCCCGCTCGGTGCGGGCGAAGCCGAACTTGGTGGCCAGCACGATCTGGTCGCGGAAGCTGTTCACTGCTCGGCCGAGCAGTTCCTCGTTCGAGCGAGCGCCCCAGTTGTACAGCTCCGCGGTGTCGAAGAAGGTCACGCCCAACTCGTACGCCCGCCGCACGGCCGCGACACCCGCCTGCTCGTCGCCCGGCCCGTACGCCATGGTCAGCCCCATCGCGCCGTAGCCGATCGCGGAGACGGTCAGGCCCTGGGTACCGAGCGTCCGTTGCTGCATGGGAGCCTCCTGTGCGCAGAATCCAGAACCGAACCGTTCGGTTTGGCCCGGCTCGAAGCGTACGCCGGACGGCCGCCGCAACCAAACCGAACGGTTCGGCCCGCGTGGCGGTCCCGGAAAACCGCTGGCCACCGCCGCTCCGCCCCCGCATCCTGGCCCGATGGGAGAGAAGGCCAATATCGTCGTGGTCCACGAGGACGGCACGCACGAACTGCACCGCACCGGCTGGGCCGTCGGGATCGACCTCGACCTGCTGGACGGACCGGACGCCCTGCTCGGCACGCTCCCCGAACTGCGCCGGGACGACTGGTGGTTGGACGACGACCTCGCCCACGGCGGGGTGCTGCTCGACCTCGGCCGCAAGACCCTGCTGTTCTTCACCTGGGAGGGCCCGAGCGCCGAACTCCGGCACCGCGCGGCCACCCTGGCCCTGATCCGGGCCGCCTGGCCGGGCTGGACGGTCCGCCCCCTGTATGACGGCCCGACCGAGCTGCGCACCCACCTCGGCCTCGACCCGGAGCACGTCCGCCGCCGCGGCACCCCCCTCGACCCCGCCCCGTTCCTCGCCCCGGACGACGAGGAACTCACCGGACCGGACCCGGGCGGCATCCTGGTCACCCTCGACACCGGCCGCTGCCACGTCGCCTCCGCCGCCTTCGACCACCCCGCCCGCGAGGGCCCCGCCCTGCTCGACCGCCTGGCGGACGCCCCCGACCACGGCACCTGCCGCCTGCACGTCGAATCCGGCGTCCACCTCGACCCCGAACGCCGCCGCCTCGACTGGTGGTCCCTCCCCGCCACCCCGCAGGCGTACGAGGTGCCACGGCTCTGGCCGGGCTGGACGGTCCGCTTCCACCGGGACGACTGGCAGCAGCACGCCCGCCGCGCCCCCGCCCGCTTCGCTCCCGCCCCCTTCGACCCCGGCGCCCCGGCCGTCGCGGCGGTCCTCGCCGAAGCCGAGGACCGCCGTGCCCGGCGGGTCCGCCACCGCGCCCTGGTCGCCCGCCTCCACCCCGGCCGCTGAAACGCGGTCCGGGCCCGCTCCGTCCCGGGACGGAGCGGGCCCGGATGCCAGTTGAGGCCCGGAGCGGAGGTCAGCCGGGCCAGGTGCCCGTGAGGCGCCGCGTGGCGGTGGCCCCGCCGCGGTCGACGGCGGCCTTGACGAGGCCGAAGATCGCCCCCTGGAGGGCCGCGGCGAGCAGCACCTCCCGCCAGGTGCGGTCCTCGTCGGTGGCGTCCGGGGCGTCGTCGTCGTGGCCGATCGCCTTCCACGCCTGCCGGAAGGCGACGCCCGCGAGCAGGCCGCCGACGACGCCGAGGGTCAGGCCGACCGGTTTGTACAGGACCGTGACCGCCTTCACTTGTGCTTCCGGCCGCGCAGCAGGAACAGGGTGACCACCAGCACCGCGGCCCCGGCCAGCAGCGGGGTCCGGTTGGCCCGGGCCGCCGCGGCGACGGTCGCGGCCTTCTCGCGGACCTGGTCCGGGGTCTTCTCGGCCGCCAGGTGCCCCGCCTGGGCCGCGGTGTCGCGGACCTGGGCCGCGGCCTGGCCGGCCTTGTCGAGCACCGGGTCCGGGGTCCGGTCCTTGACCAGCTCGGCGGCCCGTCCGGCCTTCTCCCGGAGCTGGTCGGTCAGGTGCGCGGCCGTCCCGGCGGCCTGCTCCTTCCACTCGGCCGCCTTCTCCTTGACCTGCTCCTTGACGTCGGCCTTGGCCGCCAGTGCCTCGACCGTCCGGCCGAGCTCCTCGCGGGTGCGTTCGACCTGCTCGCGGAGCCGGTCGGTCTGCGCGGACTCGTCGCCCTGGAGCGGCTGGCCCGTCGGTGTGCCCTCGCTCATCGGTGTGCCCTCTCCTTGATCTCGGCCACGTCGGCCTTCACGCTGTCGATGGTCTGTTCGGGCGCGGGGCCGCCGGCCCTGGCGACCTGCTTCTTGCCGGCCAGCGCCAGCACCGCGGCCACCACGGCGAGCAGGGCCGCGACGATCAGCGCCGACGCCCACACCGGCAGGACCAGTGCGAGGGCGGCGATCGCCGCGGCCACCACGGCCTGGGCGGACAGGATGCCGACCAGGCCGGCCCCGCCGACCAACCCGCCGCCCAGGCCGTAGCGCTTGCCCTTCTCGGTCAGCTCCGCCCGGGCCAGTTGCATCTCCTCCCGGACCAGTTCCGAGAGCTGCTGCGACGCCCGCGTGACGAGTGCGCCCACCGGCTCCTCACCACCGTGCCGGGTACCGCTCCCGATGCTGCTGCTCATGGCCTGCCTCCTCTCCTGCCGTGCTCGTCCGTGCTCGTCGGACCGGGGACCGCTCCCCGCCCGCACGCGCCTACCCCTGATCCCGCAGCCCATCCACCAGGAACCACGGCCCGCAGCGGCCCTCCCGCCCCGGGACCCGCCGGGCCCGGTGCGTCCAACCGCCGTGCCACCGCCGAAGACCTAGGGTGGGCCCGTGGCAGACACCCCGCACACCTCCCGGCACCCGGACGACCCGGACGTTCTGCGCTCGCTCCCCGGGCTGGCGACCGAGGGACGGCGCAGCGGCGGTGCGGGGATCGACCTGCTGTCGACGGTCGAGCTGGCCCGGATGATGAACGCCGAGGACCGGACGGTGCCGGAGGCGGTCGGGGCGGTGGTGCCGGAGATCGCGGCGGCGGTGGAGGCGATCGTCGAACGGATGGGCCGGGGCGGACGGTTGGTGTACGCGGGGGCGGGGACGGCGGGGCGGCTCGGGGTGCTGGACGCCAGCGAGTGCCCGCCGACGTTCGGGACGGAGCCGGGGCTGGTGGTCGGACTGGTCGCGGGTGGTCCGGCCGCGTTGACGACCGCCGTCGAGGACGCCGAGGACGACCGGGCGGCGGCCGTCGCGGAGTTGGACGCGCTGCGGCTGACCGCCGCCGACACGGTGGTCGGCGTCTCCGCCTCCGGCCGGACCCCGTACGCGCTGGCCGCGGTCGAGCACGCCCGGCGGCTCGGGGCGCTCACCGTCGCACTGGCGGGCAACCGCGGCTCCGCGCTCGGGGACGCCGCCGAGCACCGGATCGAGGTGGTGACCGGGCCCGAACTGCTGGCCGGCTCCACCCGGTTGAAGGCCGGGACGGCACAGAAGCTGGTGCTCAACATGGTCTCGACGCTGGTGATGGTCCGGCTCGGCAAGACCTACGGCGACCTGATGGTCGACGTCCGGGCGACCAACGAGAAGCTGCGGGCCCGGGCCCGCCGGATCGTCGCCCTCGCCGCCGAGGCCGAACCGGCCGACGCGGACGCCGCGTTGACGGCCACCGGGGGTCGGGTCAAGGACGCGATCCTGCTGCTGCTCACCGGCGTGGACGCGCCCGCCGCCGCTGCCCTGCTGGCCCGCAACGGGGGTCGGTTGCGCGATGCCCTGCACGAAGCCCTGCACGAAGCCGTGCACGAAGCCCGACGCGAAGTCGCCGACTGACGGTCGGTCAGAGTTCCTGCTCGGCCCAGATGGTCTTGCCGCGCGGGGTGTGCCGGGTGCCCCAGTTGCGGCACAGCTGGGCCACCAGCAGCAGGCCGCGGCCGCCCTCGTCCTCGGTGCGGGCGCGGCGCAGGTGCGGGGCGGTGCTGCTGCCGTCGGAGACCTCGCAGATCAGCACGCCGCCGTCCCGGATCAGCCGGAAGCCGATCGGCGGGCGGCCGTAGCGGACGGCGTTGGTGATCAGTTCACTGACCACCAACTCGGTGACGAAGGACGCCTCTTCGAGACCCCAGTCGGTGAGCTTCGCGGTCGCGAGCTTGCGGGCCCGGGCCACCTCGGACGGGTCGTGGCGCAGTGGCCAGTCTGCGACGTCCCGGGCGGGCAGGGCCAGGGTGCGGGCCAGCAGCAGCGCGACGTCGTCGGTCGGGGCGTCCGGCCCGAGGGTCGCGGACAGGACCTGGTCGCAGAGGCCCTCCAGCGAGTCGGCGGAGGCGGCGAGCGCGGATCCGAGCCGGTCGAGGCCGAGTCCGGGGTCGCCGCGCAGCTCCGAGGCGCGCAGCAGGCCGTCGGTGTACAGGGCCAGCACGCTGCCCTCGGGCACCTCCAACTCGACTGCCTCGAACGGGAGTCCGCCGAGGCCGAGCGGCGGACCGGCGGGGAGTTCGGGGAAGGTCACGGCACCGTCCGGGCCGACCAGGGCCGGGCCGGGGTGCCCGGCCCGGGCCATCGCGCAGGAGCGGGTGACCGGGTCGTACACCGCGTACAGGCAGGTCGCGCCGACGCTGCTGCCGGCCCAGGCGGTGCCGCCCTCGGGGAGTTCGTCCAGGTCGACCCGGAGCACCAAGTCGTCGAGGTGGGTGAGGAGTTCGTCCGGCGGCATGTCGATGTCGGCGAGGGTGCGGACCGCCGTGCGCAGCCGCCCCATCGCGGCGGAGGCGGGCACGCCGTGGCCGACCACGTCGCCCACCACCAGGGCCACCCGGGCGCCGGACAGCGGGATCACGTCGAACCAGTCGCCGCCGACCCCCTCCCGGCCGCCCGCCGGGAGGTAGCGGAAGGCGACCTCGACGGCGGCCTGCCGGGGCGTCCGGCTGGGCAGCAGGGAGCGCTGCAACGCCAGTGCGGTGTCGCGCTGTTGGGTGTACTGGCGGGCGTTGTCGACGGACAGCGCGGCGCGCGCCGTCAGTTCCGTCGCCAGCAGCAGGTCGTCCTCGTCGAAGGGCTCCGGGGAACGGTGCCGCAGGAAGATCGCCACGCCGAGCGTCGTCCCGCGGGCGGTCAGCGGCACCAGCAGGGAGGAGTGGATGCCGAACTCCTTGGCCAGGCGCTCCCGTTCGGGCTCCTGGGTGAGCCAGGAACGGATCTCCGGGTCGTGGTAGTCGGTGCGCAGCGGGCGGCCCGAGGCCAGGACCCGGGCCATCGGCGAGTCCGGCACGATCACGTCCCCCGCGCCGAGCGCGATCACGGACTCCGGGCTGCCCGGCAGCACCGAGCGCTGCGCCACCCGGTAGAACACCAGGCCCGCGTTCGACGGCGGACCGCCGCCGAACACCGAGTCGAGCAGGTCGACACCCACGAAGTCCGCGAAGCCCTCGACCGCGACGTCCGCCAACTCCTGTGCGGTGCGCTCCACTTCGAGGGTCGAACCGATCCGCAGTCCGGCCTCGCTCAGCAACGCCAGCCGCCGCCGGGCCCGTTCCTCCGAGGAGGCCGCCCCCGCCTCCGTTCCGGCCCCCGCCACCGCCGTCGTGGACGCGGCCGCCCCGCCGGGTGACGGCTGCGACAGCGGCTGCAGCGGAAGCGCGGACAGCACCCAGGCCGGTTCACCGCGCGCCGTCCGCACCGGGACGACGCCCAGCTCGACCGAGACCGGCTCCTCCTCGGAGCGGCACAGCCGGACCATCCCGCTGAAGGGCTCGCGCCGAACCACCGCCCGCAGCAAGGAGATCGGCGCCCGCCCGGCCAGCAGCTCGACGGCCGGTCGTCCGAGCACCTGCCCCGCCCCGAACCCCGTCAACCGCTCCGCCGCCACCGACCAGCCGGTGACCGCCCCGCCGCCGTCGACCGTCGCGGTCGCCGCCCGGCCCGGAACCCGAGTCGCCATGTCCGTCCATCCCCTCTCGGAGGCAGCACCCGCCAGGCCGTCGTCCCCCAGCATCGCCCCCGGACGTGACCGCCTCAAACCGCCACGCCGTGGAACCGCCCCGCCCGCTGGTCGCGCCCCGGCCGACGGTGGCACGCCGAACGCACCGCCGACGCCCTGCGCGACTGCGCGACGGCCCGGCGCTGCGAGCCGCAACAAGCGCCGCAACAAGCGCGGCAACAAGCGCCGCTGCGGCAAGCGCCGGAGCAGGTGCCGGAGCGCGCACCCCTTGATCGGCACCGGTGCCGTGGCCAGAATCGGGGCGGAGCGCCGGAGCCCGTCCCGCCCGGGGCGCGGTCCGGCCTCCCGCGGACGTCGTCGGAGGTTCCTTGAACGAGCACAGCACCCCGGAGCGGGACTACGGCCGGAGCTGCCCGACCGGCAGCGGCTTCGGGCTGCACCACGTGCAGCTCGCCATCCCGCCCGGTGGCGAGGACGCGTGCCGGGCGTTCTACGTCGGCATCCTCGGCATGACGGAGCTGGCCAAGCCACCGGTGCTGGCCGCGCGCGGCGGGCTGTGGGTGCGCGCGGACGACCTGGAGATCCACCTGGGCGTGGAGGAGGACTTCCGACCCGCCCGCAAGGCCCACCCGGGCATTCGGGTGACGGACCTCGACGGCCTCGCCGAACGGCTCACCGCCGCCGGGGTGGAAGTGACCTGGGACGGCGCCTTCCCCGGCCACCGCCGCTTCTACGCCCACGACAACTGCGGCAACCGGCTGGAGTTCCTGCAACCCGAAGCGTCCGCACCGGACCGCTGAACGCGCCGGACCGGTGAACGCGCCGCGCCCGCTGCACGCGCCGCGTCCGCTTTCCGGAGCGCCTCCGGTGCCCCGAGCGTGCCCCGCGTCGTTACCCGGGTGGAAACTTGTTTCCCGACGGGGGTACCGCACGCCCGTGGCCTGGGGAAACATGGGGGCTGACGGTACCGAGAAACAGAGGAGCCAGAGCCATGGGCGCTGCCGAGAACGTCCGACCCCGCGCGCTGCCCGGCGCGGCCGAGTCGGCGGCGAACTTCCGGGCCGCCCGCGAGGTGCTGTGGCGGCACGCCGAGGACTACGAGGCGGCGTACCGGGAGTTCGAGTGGCCGGAACTCGGCGAGTTCAACTGGGCGCTGGACCACTTCGACCCGATGGCGCGCGGCAACGACCGGCCCGCGCTCTGGGTGGTCGAGCCGGACGGCACCGAGCGGGTGCACAGCTTCGACGAACTGGCCCGCCGTTCCGACCGGGTCGCCAACCACCTGCGCGGGCTCGGCCTGGGCCGCGGCGACCGGGTGCTGCTGATGCTGGGCAACGTCAGCGAGCTGTGGGAGGTGATGCTCGGCGCGATCAAGCTGGGCGTGGTGCTGATCCCCGCGACCCTGCTGCTGTCCGCCGAGGACCTCGCCGACCGGCTGGAGCGCGGCGAGGTGCGGGCCGTGATCGCCGCCGCCGAGGTCGCCGACCGCTTCGCCGGGCTGCCCGGCGCGCCGCTGCGGATCGCGGTGGGCCCGGGCGCGCCCGCGGGCTGGCACGACTACGCGCAGGTCGACGACGCCGCCGAGGAGTTCACCCCGGAGGGCGTGACGCTGGCCGAGGACCCGCTGCTGCTGTACTTCACCTCCGGCACCACCTCCAAGCCCAAGCTGGTCGAGCACACCCACGCCTCGTACCCGGTCGGCCACCTGTCCACCATGTACTGGATCGGCCTGCGCCCCGGCGACGTGCACCTGAACATCTCCTCGCCGGGCTGGGCCAAGCACGCCTGGAGCAACCTGTTCGCGCCGTGGAACGCCGGGGCGACCGTCCTGGTGTTCAACTACGGCCGCTTCGACGCCCAGCAGTTGCTCGACGTGATCGCCCGCTGCAAGGTCACCACGCTGTGCGCGCCGCCCACCGTGTGGCGGATGCTGATCCAGGCCGACCTGGCCGCGCACCGCACCGAACTGCGCGAACTCGTCGGCGCGGGCGAGCCGTTGAACCCCGAGGTGATCGAACAGGTCCGCGCCGCCTGGGGGTTGACCATCCGGGACGGCTTCGGCCAGACCGAGACCACCTGCCAGATCGGCAACAGCCCCGGCCAGCCCGTCAAGCCCGGCTCGATGGGCCGCCCGCTGCCCGGCTACCACGTCACCCTGCTCGACCCGGACGGCAAGCCCGCCGAGGAGGGCGAGCTGACGCTCGACCTGGACCGCCGCCCGCTCGGCCTGATGCGCGGCTACAAGGGCGACGCCGAACGCACCGCCGACGCCATGCGCGACGGCCACTACCGCACCGGCGACGTCGCCTCCCGGGACGCCGACGGCTACATCACCTACGTCGGGCGCAGCGACGACGTCTTCAAGGCCAGCGACTACCGGATCTCCCCGTTCGAGCTGGAGAGCGTCCTGATCGAGCACCCCGCCGTCGCCGAGGCCGCCGTCGTCCCCTCGCCCGACCCGCTGCGCCTGGCCGTCCCCAAGGCGTACGTGCTGCTGGTCGACGGGCGCGAGCCGAGCCCCGAACTCGCCCGCGACATCCTGAAGTTCACCCGCGAGAAGCTCAGCGCCTACAAGCGGATCCGCCGCCTGGAGTTCGGCGAACTGCCGAAGACCATCTCCGGCAAGATCCGCCGGGTCGAACTGCGCACCCACGAGGCGCAGCGCGGCGAGGGCCGCAACCCGAACGAGTACTGGGACACCGACTTCCCGGAACTGCGCCAGGGCTGAGGACGGTCGGGGCGGGCCGAGGACGGCCGGGCCGGGGCGGGCGGAAAAGGGTTTCCGCCCGCCCCGGGCGCGCGGTTAGGATCACTGCACCTCCCGGGCGTGGGCGCAGAGGCAGACGCGCCGCTATGGCATGGCGGATCACGCCGGTTCGAATCCGGCCCCCGGGAGGCCCGACGACGGGCCCCGTAGCGCAGAGGCGGACGCGCCGCATTGCTCATGCGGAACACGCCGGTTCGAATCCGGCCGGGCCCACCCCCGTCGCCCCCGCACCGCCGCCCCGGAGGACCGCCCGATGAGCACGCCCCCGTCGAGCCTCTCGCCGGACTCCCCGACGAGTCCCCCGCCGAGCCAGCCGCCGAGCCAGTCGTCGCACCGGCCGTCGAGCCTGCCGGAGGCGCCGGACGAGGCCGAACTCGACGCCTTCGAGCGGACGTTGGGGCGCCTGTGGCAGCTGCCCGCCGACCACCCGGTCCGGCTGCGCGCCGAGCGCGGCGCCGAGTCCTTCGTCCGCGACGGCCGGCACGCCCGCCGCCGCAGCCGCCGCACCGAGACCGCCCGGGCCGACGCCGCCCTGGTCGGCGCCACCGCCACCGGCGGCACCGGCCGCCGCGAGGACGCCCCGCTGCCCACCGCCGCCGAACCCGCCCCGATCGGCGAACTCAGCCGCCCGCAGCGCTGCTACGTCTGCAAGCAGCACTACCGGCAACTCGACGCCTTCTACCACCGGCTGTGCCCCGACTGCGCGCAGGACCACACCGCCCGCCGCGCGCTCAGCACCGACCTGGTCGGGCGCCGGGTGCTGCTCACCGGCGGACGCGTCAAGATCGGCTTCCAACTGGCCCTGATGATGCTCCGCGACGGCGCCGAGCTGATCGTCACCAGCCGCTTCCCGCACGACACCCTGCGCCGCTTCCGCGCCGCCGAGGGCAGCGCGGGCTGGCTGCACCGGCTGCGGATCGTCGGCATCGACCTGCGCGACCCGCGCCAGGTCCTCGGCCTGTGCGAGCAACTGCGCGCCGAGGGGCGGCCGTTGGACATCCTGGTGAACAACGCCGCGCAGACCCTGCGCCGCCCGCCCGAGTCGTACGCCCGGCTGGCCGCCGGGGAGCACGGCAGCACCCCCGCGCAGGTCGGGCACGCGCCCGGGTTCCGCCCGATGCCCGCGCTCACCGCCGCCTGGCCCGCCGCCGAACTATCCGCCGAACTCGCCACCGGAGCAGGCGCGTTGATACCCACCGGGGTCGGCAGCACGGCGGTGGACGAGGCCGGGCTGCTGCCCGACACCGCACCCCGCAACTCCTGGTCGGCGACGCTCGGCGGGCTCGATCCGGCCGAGGTGCTGGAGACCCAGCTGGTCAACGCGCTCGCCCCCGCGCTGCTCTGCGACCGGCTGCTGCCGCTGCTGGAGTCCTCCCCGCACCCGCGCCGCTACATCGTCAACGTCACGGCGGTGGAAGGCCGTTTCGCCGTCCGCAACAAGATGCCCGGCCACCCGCACACCAACATGGCCAAGGCCGCGCTCAACATGCTCACCCGCACCAGCGCCGCCGAACTCGCCACCCGCGGCGTCTACATGTGCGCCGTCGACACCGGCTGGATCACCGACGAGAACCCGGCGCCGAAGAAGTCCCGGCTGGCCGACCACGGCTTCCGCACCCCGCTGGACATCGTGGACGGCGCCGCCCGGGTCTACGACCCGGTCGTCCGCGGCGAGGCCGGGGAGCCGTTCGTGGGCGTCTTCCTGAAGGATTACCGGGTGGCGGAGTGGTGAGCGCACCCCGTAGCATCGCCGCGACGGCCTCGTAGCGCAGAGGCAGGCGCACCGGCTTCACACTCCGGAAACGCCGGTTCGAATCCGGCCGGTCCGTCACCCCGGGGTGGGGCCGTAGCACAGCGGCAGATGCGTCGGCCTGCCTAGCCGGAGGACGCCGGTTCGAATCCGGTCGGTCCCGCCCCGGGGGAGCCCGACGACGAGGGAAGCCCGACGAAGAACCGCGAAGAACCGCGCAAGCAGAACCGCGAAGAGCTGCGGCGATCCGCGACGAGCCGCAAGGAGCGGGAATGGCCCAGGAGTTCGCCGGAGTCCCGTCGGTGGTGCCCCGCCCGGTCGCCGAACTCGCCCCGCTGCTGGCTTGGTTGCGCACCGGCACCGGCACCGACCGGCGGATCGACTTCCCGGCCGGCACCGCCCTCCCCGACGGCCGACTCGACCTGTGCAAGCAGCAACTCGGCCCGCAGGGCGCCCAGCTGGTCGCCGACGCACTCGCCGACGCACTCGCCGGGGCGGCACGGGCCAGCGAGGACGAGGCCCCCGTCCGCCATCTGCTGCTCGGCACCGACGGCCTCGGCGACGACGGCGCGGACGCGTTCGCCGCCCGCGCCGCCGAGACTCCGGTCCGCACCCTCTACCTGGGCTGCAACGGCATCACCGCCGCCGGTGCCTGCCGGATCGCCGACCGGCTGCGCGCCTCGCCGCAGACCGTCCGGGCGCTCTGGCTCAAGCGCAACCCGCTCGGCGTCCGGGCCGGTCGGGCCGCCGCCGAACTCGTCGCCGCCGCCGAGCGGTTGCGCACCCTCGACCTGGTGCAGACCGGCCTCGACCCGGCCGGTCTGGCCGAGCTCGTCGACGCGCTGCTGACCGGCGGCCGCCACTTCGAACGCCTCTACCTCGGCGGCAACCCGCTCGGCCCCGCCGGAGCCGAACCGCTCGCCCGCCTGATCACCGCCGGAGCCACCGACGAGCTGTACGCCTCCGCCGCCGCCCTCGGCGACCCCGGCGCGCGTACTCTCGCCGCCGCGCTGCGCACCGCCCCGTACGGTCGGCTGCGCCGCCTCTCGCTGGCCAGCTCCGGCTTCGGGCCGGAGGCCGCGGCCGAGTTGACGGCCGCCGCCGTCGCGGCCGGGGTGGAGTTGCTCGACCTCGGCCGCGTCCCGGCCGCCCACGTGCTGGGCGCCGCCGACAACCGGATCGACCTGGCCGCCGCCGACCGGATCGGCGCCGCGCTGGCCGCCGCCCCGCACCGCCTCGACCACCTGGTGCTCACCCACACCGGCGTCCGCAGCCGCGAGGCGCACCGCCTGCTCGACCACGCCCGGTCCGCCGCCACCCCGACCCGCTACCTGTTCGGCAAGGGCGTCGCCGCCACCGTCCGCCACCGCCTGAACGCCCTCAGCGCCGCCGTCCCGCCGCCCGCCCCCGCCCCGGACGTGGCGGCGGTGCAGAGCGTGCACCGCACCGCCGCGCCCCGGTAGTCCAACGGCTCAGCGGCTCAGCGGGCGGCCATCCGCAGCGCGCCGTCCATCCGGATGGTCTCGCCGTTCAGGTAGTCGTGCTCGGCGATCATCGCGACCAGCCGGGCGTACTCCTCGGGGCGGGCCAGCCGCTGCGGGAAGGTGACGGTCGCGGCCAGGCCGGAACGGACCTCCTCGGAGAAGCCCGCCATCATCGGGGTGTCGACGATGCCGGGGGCGATGGTGACCACCCGGACGCCGTACTGGGCCAGGTCGCGGGCCGCGGTGATGGTCATGCCCGCCACGCCCGCCTTGGACGCGGCGTACGCGATCTGCCCGACCTGGCCCTCGAAGGCCGCGATGGAGGCGGTGTTGACCACCAGCCCGCGCTGCCCGGCCCCGTCCGGCTCCTGTCCGGACATCGCCTCCGCGGCCAGCCGCATCACGTTGAAGGTGCCGACCAGGTTGACGTTCAGCACGCTGCGGAACAGGTCCAGGTCGTGCGGGCCGCGCCGCCCGACCACCCGCGCGGACGGGGCGATGCCCGCGCAGCTGACCGCCAGCCGCAGCGGGCGGCCGTCGGCGGCGATCCGCTCCAGCGCGGCGCGGACCGGCTGCTCCTCGGTGACGTCCGCCCCGAGCAGGGTGACGCCGTCGGGCTGCGCGGGCGCGGACTCCACGGCCTTGGGCAGGTCGAGGCCGTACACGGTGGCGCCGAGCGAGGCCAGGTGGGCGGCGGTGGCCGCGCCCAGGCCGGAGGCGGCGCCGGTGACCAGGGCGGCGGTGCCGGAGAGCTGCATGGTGGAACGTCCTTCCGGAGCAGGAGGTCGGGTCAGCGGGTGGCGAACTGGCGGCTGATCACCAGTCGTTGGATCTGGTTGGTGCCCTCGAAGATCTGCATGATCTTGGCCTCGCGCATGTACCGCTCCACCGGGAAGTCCCGGGTGTAGCCGTAGCCGCCGAGCACCTGCACCGCGTCCGTGGTGACCTTCATCGCGGCGTCGGTGGCGACCAGCTTCGCCACGCTGGCCTGTCGGCTGAACGGGCGGCCCAGGTCGCGGCGGCGGGCCGCGTCCAGGTAGGTGGCGCGGGCCGAGTCGACGGCGGCGGCCATGTCGGCGAGCAGGAAGCCCAGGCCCTGGTGGTCGACGATCCGGCGGCCGAAGGTGGTGCGCTCGTTGGCGTACGCGACGGCGTGGTCCAGCGCGGCCTGGGCCAGGCCGGTGGCGCAGGCCGCGATGCCGAGCCGGCCCGAGTCGAGGGCGGAGAACGCGATCGGCAGGCCCTGGCCCTCGGCGCCGATCAGCCGGTCGCGCTCCAGCAGCGCGCCGTCCCAGTAGGCGGCGGTGGTGGGCACCGCGTTCAGGCCCATCTTCTCCTCCGGCGGGCCGAAGGTCAGGCCGTCGACCTGCCCGGGCGCCAGGAAGCAGGACACGCCGTGCGGGCCGGGCGCGGTGCGGGCGAACAGCGCGTAGAAGTCGGCCTTGCCGCCGTGGGTGATCCACGCCTTGGTGCCGGTGATCCGGTACCCCTGCTCCACCGGCTCGGCCCGGCAGGTCAGCGCCGCCGCGTCCGAGCCCGCGTTCGGCTCGGAGAGGCTGTAGCCGCCCACCAGCTCCCCCGCCAGCATCCGGGGCAGCCAGCGCTCCCGCTGCTCGGGCGTGCCGTACGCGGTCAGCGGGTGGCAGGCCAGCGTGTGCACGCTGGTGGCCACCGCGACGGCCGCCCAGCGCGCCGCCAGCTCCTCCAGCACCTGCAGGTACACCTCGTACGGCTGGCCGCCGCCGCCGAACTCCTCCGGGTAGGGCAGCCCCAGCAGCCCGGCCTGCCCGAGCAGCGCGAACAGCCCCTCCGGGTAGCGCTCCTCCTTCTCGTGGGAGGCGACCTTGGTCGCGAGCTCCCGGTCGGCGAGATCGCGGGTCAACGCGATCAGGTCCGCGGCTTCCTCGGTGGGCAGCAAGCGATCCACGGCCATGTTGCGGCTCCAAGCGGTACGCAAAGCGGTACGTCAGTACCGGTCAGCGTAGCGCAGGCCGCCCGGCCGGGGCAGTCCCCGGGGCGGGCGGCGGGGGAGCGGGGCGTCCGCGAGGTGCGACGGGGAGCGGGCCGGGCGGGGCCGACTGTCATACTGGCCGGGTGATCGACCACGCAGCCGCCCCCCAGCCCACTGGACGGGGCGCCGCCCGCCGCAGCGCACTCTTCGAGGAGCTGGTGGCACTGTTCGTGGCCGAGGGGTTCGCCCGGTTCACCCTGGACGACCTGGCCGCCCGCCTGCACTGCTCCAAGCGGACGCTGTACGGCCTGGCCGGCTCCAAGGAGCAGCTGGTGCGCGCGGCCGTGGTGCACTTCTTCCGCGAGGCCACCGCCCGGGTCGGCGCCGCCCTCGCCGCCGAGACCGACCCGGCCGCCCGGCTGGCCGCCTACCTGCGCGCCGTCTCCGCCGAACTCGCCCCCGGCTCGGCCCGGTTCTTCGACGACCTGGCCGCCTTCGAACCCGCCGCCGAGGTCTACGGCCGCAACACCCGGGCCGCCGCCCGGCAGATCCAGCAACTGATCGAGGACGGCGTCGCGGCGGGCGCCTTCCGCGAGACCCACGTGGCCTTCGCCGCCGACGTGATCAGCTCCGTCATGGTGCGCATCCAGCAGCGCCAGGTCGCCGAGGCCACCGGCCTGGCCGACGCCGAGGCGTACGGGCACCTGGCGGAACTGCTCCTGCACGGTCTGCTGCGCTGAACCGCGGCAGCGGTCAACCCTCCTGCGCGGGGGCCGGGCCGGTCGGCTCCGCGGCGGGCCCGCACAGCGGGCAGCGGCCGTTCTCGCGGACCTTGCCGCACTCCTCGCACACCAGGTTCAGGAAGCAGGCGGGCTCGCCGCCCTCGGGCTCGGTGGGTTCCATGCCCTCCAGTGTGCCGCGCGGCCCGGGGGAGGCCCAAGAACCGTCCGGGAATCGTCCTTTCGGATAGTCCGACCTATGTCCGCCGCACGGGTTCTCGTCCCCGGGCTGCGGTGCGTCGCCGCTTCCTCACCCGCGAGGACGACTGATCCTGCCGGGAGTTGACGACGACGCGGGAGGTGGCTGGACGGTGAGCAACGGTCGGCGCGGTTGGTGGCGCATCGGCATCGCGGCAGCGTTGTGCGTGGCCGGGACCGGAACGGCGGCGGTGGCCTCCGGGGCGGTGCCGCTCGGCGGGCGCGCGGCGGCGAGCGCGGACGAGCAGCGGGCCCCGGGCAGCGAGGACGGCCTGCAGGTGGTGAACGTGTCGGTGGACCGCACCAAGGTGCGCGGCCTGACCGTGGTGCGGGCCCTGATCGCCAACCTCGGCCCGAACGAGGTCAGCGACCACTTCCACACCACGGTCAAGCTGCCCAAGCGCGTCACGGTGGAGGGCAAGGTCTTCCCGGACAGCTGCCAGTACGACGACGCGCGACGGGAGTTGACCTGCGACTTCCGCAAGGGCCTGTCGCTGCGCCGGACCGCGACGGTGCTCCTCCCGCTGCGGATCGCGGACGACGTCCGGGCGGGGGAGCGGCTCTCCGGCGGCGTGGTCTCGGTGCAGGACCCGGACCGGCCGACCCGGACCGTCCCGAGCCGGACCTTCACCATCGACGTCCAGTAACCGACCGGTGACCGGCAACCCCCGTACCCGGAACGGCAGTTGCGCCACCCGGCCGACGCCACCGACGCCGCCCGCACCGCAGGCGTCCCCCTCGTGCCCGCCCCCGTCCTCCCCGTCTCGACGGCCGATCGGAGCTCCGTGTCCCTGCCCCGCCGCGTAGCGCTGCTGTCGCTGCTGCTCGTCGTCCCGCTGCTGCCCGCCGCCCCGGCCTCCGCCGCGCCGCGGATCCAGCAGCGCAGCCTCACCCCGACCAGCGCCCTGCCGGACACCCCGGTCGCGGCGACGCTCTCGGTCGGCTCGCTCAGCACCTGCGTCACCGTCGACGAACTCGGCGTCGGCGTCCGGGACGCCAACCAGCAGAACCTGGACTTCCCCGGCTCGGCCGGGCGCACCAGGATCTGCCCCGGCGGCTACACCCTGACCACCGCGACCCGCAGCTTCCCGGCCGGGACGTACACCGAGTTCGGCTTCTACCGGATCGGCTCGACGTACTACAACCTGCCCAGCCAGACCCTGACCGTCGCCGCGCCCACCGTCCGCCAGCTCGCCCTCGTCCCGACCAAGGCCGTCGCCGACACCCAGGTCACCGGCACGCTCGCGGTGAACTCCACCGCCTGCCTGCACGTCGACGAGGTCGGCATCGGCGTCCGGGACGCGAACCAGCAGGTGCTGGACTTCCCCGGCACCGCCTCCGACGTGCAGCTCTGCCCGCAGGGCTACGTGCTGACCACCGGCTCCCGGAGCTTCGCCGAGGGCACCTACACCGAGTTCGGCTGGTACCGGATCGGCAGCGAGTACCACAACCTGCCGAGCAAGACCCTGACCGTCAGCAAGTCCGTCACCCCGCCGGTCCCGCCGATCCCGACCGGACGGCTGGTGTTCGACGAGAACTTCACCAACCCGCCGCAGATCGGCACCACCTGGAACAGCAGCACCACCAGCGCGTACCGGTACGGCAACCACAACCCGGACGACGACAAGCTCGACTGGCTGCAGCCCGGCGCGCTGAGCACCGCGAACGGCGCCAACGCCTTCACCGCGACCCCCGGGGCCAACCGGCTGGAGAACGGCAAGCAGTCCTGGGACACCGGCCTGCTCACCACCGAGAACACCCAGCAGGGCTTCCAGGTCCGGCCCGGTGACTACGCGGAGGTCCGGCTGCAACTGCCCAGCGGGTACGGCGCCTGGCCCGCGCTGTGGACGTGGAAGGACGGCGGCAACGAGATCGACTCCTTCGAGTACCACCCGGACAACCCGAACCTGCTGGAGCTCTCCAACCGCATCAACAGCGCCGGGACGTACTACACCGACGCCGACGCGATCCACCCCGGCGCCTGGGTCAGCATCGGCGTCCACTACGGGGCCTCCAACAACGACTGGTACATCAACCACAAGCTGGTGTTCTCCGACCACACCGGCACCGGCCCGAACTGGAGCGCCTACCTGATCCTCAACCTGTCGGTCTGCGCGGGCTACTGGCACCCCTCGCCGAGCAACGACAACGCGATCAGCACCGCCGCGGACTACCTGCGGGTGTGGCGCCCCCAGGCCTGACCGGCATCCGCCGAACCCTGCGGGGCGGCACCGGCCCTGGCGCCGGTGCCGCCCCGCAGGGGTGTGTCGGCCCGGAGGTCGGCCCCCGGACGAACTTCTCGGTGGAGCCCCGCGCGCTCCTGCCGCTCGGAGTCGCCCAGGTCTCCCTGGGGCTGATGGTCATGATCGGACCGTGGGTGTCGGACGCCGTGACGAGCTGGGCTCCTTCGCCGAGTGGCGGCACCGGAAGCCGCGCTGAACACCGACCCGGTGGTCGCCCACCAGACCGCCGGTGTCGACAACCTGGGTTGTCGTGGGAGGGTGAAAGAAGGAGCGACAACTCAGGTTGTCGTCGGGGCGGGGGGCGGGACGGGGGCGGTCTCCTCGCGGGGCCAGCGCTTGCGGGCGGCCTGGCGGGTGATGCCCAGGAGTTGGCCGACCTCGGCGAAGGAGGCGCCCCCCGCGAGGGCCTCGCGGGCCAGCCGGTCGACCCGCTCGGCGGCGGCCAGCCGCTCGGCCTCGGCGGCGGCCAGCTCCCGGAGCGGGTCGGGGGCGGGGTCGAGGGGAGCCGGGCGAGGCGGGGGAGCCGGGGAATCCGGTGGGTCCGGGGCCAGCAGCGGGCGCAGGCAGGGGCCGAGCAGGGCGGTCAGCCGTGCGGCGGGGGCCGCGTCGACCTCGGGGACGCGCAGCAGGTAGCGGGAGACCAGCAGGCCCAGCACGACGCTGCCGACCAGGGCGGCGCGCAGCTCGGCGTCCGCGCCGGTGAGGGCGCCGGCGACCGGGCTGCTGCCGGGGTCGGCGACCGCGCAGCGGACCGCCTCGGCGGCCTGCGGGTGCGTCAGCATCGAGCGCAGCACCGGCATGCTGCGGTCGGGGCGGCCGTCGATCTCGGTCAGCACGTGCCCGAGCAGGCGCTCGCCGAGCTGCTCGGGCGGGCCGGAGAGCGCGCCGCCGAAGGGGAGCGCGAGCTCGGCGGCCGAGTCGAACAGCCCCTCCTTGGAACCGAAGTACTTCATCACCAGCGCCGGGTCGACCCCGGCCCGGTGGGCCACCGCGCGCACCGTGGTCTGCTCGTAGCCGAGTTCGGAGAAGAGCGCGCGGGCCGCCGCCAGGATCGCCTGCCGGGTCCGGGTGCGTCGGGGTCCGGCCTGCTCCGGTGCTGTCACGTCGCCTCCTGCCGGTGGGCCGTGGTCGCGGCCGTACTTCAACGCCCGTTGACCAATTGTCCGGGCGTCCCTACCCTGGGGGAGTCTACAAGCGTCGACCGGGGCCCACCCTCGGCGCTTCCCCCGCCCGCGCTCCGGGAGCCCGCCGTGCCGACCCGCGCCCAGCATCCGTCCGTAGTCGAACGACATGGCCCGCCCAAGCCGTCGAGGGCCGGTGCGCGCGCCCTCGCGGTGATCGTCACCTGTCAGCTGATGGTCGCCGTCGACGGCAACATCGTGAACATCGCGCTGCCCCGGATCCAGTCCGGCCTGGGCTTCTCCCCGGACGGCCTGGCCTGGGTGTTCAGCGCCTACGCGCTGGCGTTCGGCGGCCTGCTGCTGCTCGGCGGCCGGGCTGGCGACCTGCTCGGCCGCCGCCGGACGCTGGTCCTGGGGCTGCTGCTGGTGGTCGCGGCCTCGCTGCTCGGCGGCCTGGCCCCGAACGCGGGGGCGCTGATCGCCGCCCGCGCCCTGCAGGGCGTCGGCTTCGCGTTCGCCGCGCCCGCCGCGCTCTCGCTGATCGCCGTGACCTTCGCCGAGGGCCCCGCCCGCACCCGCGCCCTGGGCGTGTTCTCCACCGTCGCGGGCCTGGGCATCACGCTCGGCCTGGTCCTCGGCGGCCTGCTCGCCGCGCTCTCCTGGCGGCTGGTGTTCTTCGTCAACGTGCCGATCGGCCTGGCCGCCGTGCTGCTGGCGCGCCGTCACCTCCCGGAGACCGAGCGGCACCCCGGCCGCCCCGACCTGCCGGGCGCGCTGGCCTCCACCGCGGGCACCACCGCCCTGGTGTACGGCCTGATCCACGCCTCCTCGGCCGGCTGGACCGCGCCCGCCACCGTCACCGCCCTGTTGCTGGGCGCCGTCCTGCTCGCCGCCTTCGTCCTCGTCCAGGCCGGATCCGCCCACCCACTGGTCCCGCTGCGGCTGCTGGCCCGGCGCGACCGCTCCGGCGCGTACGCGGTCTTCCTGCTGCTGTTCGCCGCGATGGGCGGCACGTACGTCCTGCTGTCGCTGTACGTCCAGGACGGGCTGGGCCTGTCCCCGCTGACCGCCGGGCCGGCCTTCCTGCCGCTGGCGCTCGCCCAGTTCGCCGCCGCCCGCAGCGCGCCGGGGCTGCTGCCCCGGTACGGGGCGAAGCCGCTCGTCGTCACCGGCGCCGCGCTGCTGCTGGCCGACAGCCTGTGGCTGGCCGCGACCGGCCCCGGCAGCGGCTACTGGGGCGGCCTGTTCGGGCCGCTGCTGCTGATGGGCGCGGGCCTCGGCCTCGGCTTCGTCCCGCTCAACGCGACCGTCCTGTCCGGCCTCGCGCCCGCCGAGACCGGCGCCGCCTCCGGGCTGCTGCAGGCCGCCCAGCAGGTCGGGCTCTCGCTGGGCGTCGCCGTCCTGGTCACCGGCTACGGCCGCGCCGTGCACGGCAGCGCGCACCCCGCCCGGGCCCCGCTCGCGCACGGCCTGGCCACCGCCGTGACGGCCGCCGCCGCGTTCAGCGCGCTGGCCGTGCTGATCGCCCTGCTCACCCTCGCCCGCCCCGCCCGGCGGGACCGACCCGGCCGCCGCGCCTGACCCGGTTGCCGTGCGCCGGGACCGAACGGCCCCGTCCGCCAACCGACTTGACCGGGCCCCGGTAGGGTCGGGACCGGCCGCACACCACGGCCGCCGCCACCGCCGCCGCCCGGGCCCGGCCGGCGGCACCCACGGGGAACGGACACGGAGACCGCACCATGAGCACCGCCACCAGCGCCCTCGAGCGCCTGCTCGACCTCGCCCGCGGCCCGATGGGCCCGGCCGTCGACCTCGACTTCGGCGTCGAGCAGGGCCCGTTCGCCGAACTCGCCGCGCTGCTCGCCCGGATGAACGGCTTCTTCGTCTTCAACGGCGGCGTCCAGGTCTACCGGGTCGGCGCGGACGGGCTCGGCCCCGAACTGCTGGAGTGGAACGGCGCGGACGCCTGGAAGTCCAGCTACCAGGGCCTCGCCGACGAGGTGTTCTGCTTCGGCCAGGACCTGTTCGGCGTCCAGTTCGGCATCGTCGACGCCGCCCGGGTGGTCCGCTTCGACCCGGAGACCGCCCGGACCACCGACCTCGGCGACAGCCTGGAGGACTGGGCCGCCTGGCTGCTCGCCGACCCCGACGTCAACGGCGCCCACTCCTTCGCCCACGCCTACATGCAGGCCAACGGCCCGCTCCCGGTCGACCAGCGGCTGCTCCCGCGCCGGTTCTTCGTCCTCGGCGGCGAGTGGACCCACGACAACCTCGTCCCCGAGGACGCCGCCGCCGCGATGCGGGTGCGCGGCCCGTTCGCCCACGCCACCCGCGACCTGCCCGACGGCACCCGACTGAAGATCGAGGTCCAGCAGCCGTCCGACGAGACCGCGGGGCAACGGGCCTGACGGGCCCGCCGGGCAAGGGGCCTGACGCCCCGCCAGCTCCGCCGTCGGTCATCGTTACGGAGTCTTTACCTCCGGCGCGCGACGGACCCGCCCGCCCGCGGCGTGTCTCCAGGACGTCGACGAAACACCTTTCCACCCGGGGGACCACATGACCGAGGAACTCGGCTTCGACGAGTTCGCGGCCAGCAGGGCACGCCGCCTGTTCCACCTGGCGTACCTGATGTGCGGGGACTGGCACCAGGCCCAGGACCTGGTGCAGACGGCGCTGTCCAAGCTCTACCCCGTCTGGGGGCGGCTGCGGCGCGGCGACGGCGAAGCGGGCATCGACGCGTACGCCCGCAAGGTGCTGCTGCGCTGCTACCTCTCGCACCGGCGGCTGCGCCGCTCCACCGAACTCGCGGTCGACGAGTTCCCCGAGGAGCCGTCGATCGGCGCGCACGAGGGCAGCTCCGCCGCCCTGCGGATCACCCTGACCGCCGCGCTGCGCCAACTCCCGCCCCGCAACCGGGCCGCCGTGGCGCTCCGCTACCTGGAGGACTACAGCCTGGAGGAGACCGCGGAGGCGATGGGCATCACCGTCAGCGCGGTCAAGAGCCTCAACTCCCGCTCGATGGCCCGCCTGCGCGCCATCCTCGGCCCCGACCGGGCCCTGCTGCTCCAGGACTGACCGCACCCCCGCTCCAGGACCCGCCCGCACCCCGCCCGTTCCCGCGACACCCACCTGCCAGTACGGAAGGCATCGGAACCTTGGACCCGGACCTCGACCTGGAGCTCTCCGCCATGATGGAGACGAGCGTCAAGGACCTGTGCGTGCCCGTCGCGGTGATCGTCGCGGAGAGCGGTCGGCGCGGCCGCCGCCGCAAGCTGGCCCGGCAGCTGCGGATCGCCGGGGCGACCCTCGCCGTCGCCGCCGTCGCCTTCGCGGGCGCGAACGCCGGACTGCCGCTGGTCGAGGCCGGTCCGCGCACCGGTACCGAGGTCGGCCCCGCCGCCCCGGCCGGGCCCCCCGCCACCGCGCCGCGCACCCCGGCCCCCACCCTCTCCGTGGACCCGAGCCCCAGCCCCAGCGCCAGCGCCAGCGCCACCGGGACGGCCGGGCGCCGCAAGGGCAAGCAGCTCCCGCTCGCCCCCGTCCCGGTGCTCGGTACGCCGCGCGCGGAGGTCACCGCCAACCCGAGCGCCTTCTCCGCGCAGTTCGTCGAACCGGCCGTGTTCGACGACCTGCGGGTCATGCTGGCCGAGCGACAGGGGAAGCTCGCCCCGGGCCCCTCCTTCCACGTCGAACGCGGGGACAACGCCTCCGCCGTGTACCTGTCGTACGGCGACGGCACCGAGCCGGGCAGCATGGAGCTGCGGCTCGGCCGCACCGAACTGCCCTTCCCCGCCGACGGCAGCGACCCCGGCCCCGGCGAGGCCCCGTTCCGCTGCGGCGAGGACAGCGGCACCGCGGGCAACCACAGCACGGCCTGCTTCGGGGGCTACCTCCCCGACGGCCGCTGGGAGCTGATCGAGACGGACGACTCCCGGATCCCCGGCCTCCACAGCTACCGCGTCGCGCTCTGGTACCCGAACGGCACCGTCCTCGACTTCACCGAGTACGCCGGCCTCGTCACCGACGTCGACCGGCCGACCGCGCACGTCCACGCCGAACCCCCGCTCGACCTCACCGTCTGGCGCTCCGTCACCGAGAGCCCGGTGTGGACGTACTACACCCCCGCCCGGGGCGGCCCCGCCGACTGAGCCGGCCCACCCGGCCCGCCCGGACGGGCCTGGACGCGCGTCAGCTCAGTGCAGTGCAGCTCAGCTCAGCTCAACTCAGCCGGAGGTGAGCTGGACGGCCGCCTCCACGCCGGAGGCGATCGCCCCGGTGATCCACGCGTGGTAGCGCGGCTGGCAGTGGTCGCCCGCGAAGAACAGCCGGTCCGCGACCGGGGCGGCGACCTGCGGGCCGAGGCTGAGCAACTGGCCGGGGGTCTCGATGACGGCCTCGCCCAGCGCCCAGCGGTTGCGCAGCCAGGACTGCGAGACGTGCCGGTCGGTGGCGTAGCGGCGGATCCGCTCGCCGAACAGGCCCGCCAGGTGGTCGAGCGCCTCGGTGTGCCGGTCGGCGGGGGTGAGCGCGTCGAAGCGCAGCGCGTCCTCGGCCCAGCTGTAGGCCGCCAGCACGATGCCGCCGGGCGCGCCGTCGTCGCTCGGGTGGGAGGGGAAGTAGACGAACCGGCTGGCCTCGTCCGAGACGCAGCCGCCGCCGACCGCCCCGACCGCGTCCCCGTGCGGGGCGGGCCGGTAGTCGGCGCCGAGCTTCGCCCGCCAGGTGTCCTCGTCCCACTCCCACCAGCGCTCGGTGAACTCGACCAGCACCTTGTGCGCGGTGTCGTGCTTGAGCTCGGCGATCGCCCGGCGCTTGCCGTACGGCAGGATCGGGTCGAAGTCGACGTGCCGCAGCGCCGCGTACGGCACCGCCAGCACCACCGCGTCCGCCCGGTACTCGCACCGGTCGCCGCCGACCGCGCCCTCGCAGGCCTCGTCCTCGGGGCCGCTCTCCGGCTCGGCGACCACCGTCACCCCGCCGTCGCCGAGGCGCACCCGCGTGACGACCCGGCCGCGCTCGATCGGCAGGCCCTTCGCGAGCGCCTCGGTCAGCGCGTCGGTGCCCGCGCTGAACTCGAAGTACGTCACCGCCGGGTTGATGTCGGACGCGTCGAACACCGAGTGCAGGAAGCCGTACGACAGGCGGCTGGTCAGGTTCTCCAGCGTGCCCACCGCCTGCACCTGGGCGTCGCTCCAGCCCTCGCCCTCCTGCAGGTAGCGCAGCAGCGAGTAGCCGTCCAGGTCGTACAGCAACTGCGCCATGCCGGTGACCCGTTGCTCGATCGGCCGGTCGCTCCAGGAGCCGTCGCCGTTCCTCACCATGGTGTACGCCCGGGCGGTGTCCAGCGCGCGGTCGAAGGCGGCGGCCGCGGTCTGGGTGCTGTCCCAGCCGAAGCTCTTGTTCACCGGGCCCGGGTCGGCCGCGTACGCCGCCTTGCTGACGGTCTGCCCGTTGACGTGCACCAGCCGCCCGCCCAGGCCCTTCGGCGCGGTGTACGCGGGGGCGCTGCCGGTGGCGAACTCCTCGCCCGTCCACGACCGGTAGACCACCCGGGCGTCGCCGGAGACCAGGTCGGGGGAGGGCGGGACGTCCACCAGGTGGAAGGGGCGGCGCGGCACCCCCAGGTGGTCCGCCAGCGCGAGGGTCAGCACGTGGCTGGAGGGGATGCGCATCGCGCCCGCCTCGGCGTGCAGCCGCGGGTCCTGCCACACCTCGCCGCGGAAGGTCTTCACCCGCCCGCCGACCCGGCTCCGGTTCGCCTCCAGCACCCGCACCCTGTGCCCGGCCGCCAGCAGCAGCCGCGCGCACACCATGCCCGCCACGCCCGCGCCCACCACCAGCACCTCGCGCGGCGCGGCGGGACGCAGCCGCTGACGCCCGGTCAGCAGCTTCAGGTAGTCCAGCGTCAGGTCACGGTGGTCGGCGTCGGTCAGCAGGATCCGGCGCGCCATGGTCAGCGCCGCCTGCTGCCGGGTCGGGTCGGGTGGCGGGGCGGCCGCGCCGGCGGCCCGGGAGAGGCCGGCCCCGGGGCCGGCCAGGGCGGCGGCGGTCATCGCACCGCCGGAGGCAAGGAACAGTCCGCGTCGAGAGATCACCCGCCACACCCTGGCAGCGCCGACCCGCCCGACACGCCACCTCCGCCCACGAACGGCCCCGCCGTCACCCGCCCGGGGGCGCTCGACGCACCGACCGGCGCGCGCCCCCATCGGCTCACCCCTCCCGGGGCGGCGTCCACGCCGGATCGCCGTCCGGCGGGGCCGGGGTGACCGTCCAGGTGCTGCGGTCGGCGTCCGGATTCCAGTAGGCCACGGTGGTGCCGTCGTTGCGGCCGTCGTCGTAGTACATCCGGTGCGCCCAGTACTCGGGCTCCTCGTGGCACATCAGGTCGGGGTAGGGCTCGAACTCGTGCGTTCCCCAGCGGTGGTTCATCCGGGCCACGGCCTCGGCCCGGGAGGCGCCGAACGACTCCAGCACGGCGGTCATCTCCAGCAGGAACTCCGCCATCCCGGCGTCCGCCCGCATCACCAGCCCGTGCGCGGGCAGCGTCACCTCCCCGGCAGGGCTCCCGTCCTCCTGCTCCACCTGCGGTGCCTCCCCCCTGCGGCCGCTCCGCGGCGGACCGTGCTCCGCACGTTACCCGGTGACCCCGCGGGACGGCGGTCCTCCGGGCGCGGGTGGTACGGACGGCGGCCGCGACGGCGGGTGCGCGGGGCGCGGGGCGCGCGGCAGGCCGCCGATCAGGGTGGTGACCACGCTGCCGACCAGGGCGTAGGCGAGGGCCCGCAGGCAGGAGGTCGACCAGGGGAGCCGGGCACTGGAGTCGGCGACGGCGTGCAGGAAGGTCGTGACCCCCACCAGCGCCCCCACCCCCAGCAGGACCACCGTGTTCCGGTGGCCCGGGTAGGCGAACGGCGGGCGCCGCCACAGCAGGGCCGTCCACGGGAGCGCCAGCGCCACCACCAGCCAGAGCAGCCACGGCAGCCAGCGCCCGTGCAGGAACGGCAGGACCAGCAGCCAGCAGAACGGCAGGGCGGTGCGCAGCGCCAGCCGCCACAGAAGGCGCGACGGAACGGACGGGCCGCCCGCGCGCAGGCGGCGCGCGCCCAGGCCGGTGAGGACCGCCGCCGTGCTCGCGACGAAGGACACCGGCACGGCCGCCATCATCCGCAGCACCCCGTCGCCCTCGGACGAATCGGGCCGCGGCGGCAGCGGGACGGCGGTCCAGCGCCCGTCCGCGGTCCGCACCTGCAGGCCGTGGTAGGGGTAGCGGACGATCACCGTGTGCCCGCCGCCGGGGACGGCCGCCAGCACCAGTTGGCACGGCGTCGGCACCGGCGGCCGGGAGGCCGCGGTGGCCGAGGAGGGCGCCTGCGACCACGTGGCGGCCGCGGACGGCACCGGCGTGCCGTCCCCCGGCAGGGGCTCCGCCCCCGGCGGGAGGTACTCCGCCTGCCAGCTGGCCCGCCCGTCCCGGCTGACCTCCACCGGCAGCCCGTACCCCAGGGCCCGGAAGCAGAGGTGCGGATCCTCGGGCAGGCACTGCCCGTCCGCCGCGTCCGCAGCCGCAGCGGTGCCCGCAGCACCGGCGGGCGGCGCGGTGGCCTTCCCGCTGCCGGGGTCGAGCCGCCAGGTCAGGCCGCCGTCCTCGCTGGTCCACCGACGGGCGTCGTACAGCACCGGTCTCCCGTCCTCGCTCCACAGCGCGGCCTCCGGCACCGTCGCCGCCGAGGTCGCGGCCGTCGCCAGCACCGCCAGCGGCACCGCGACCAGCCCCAGCACCCGCCGCGCCCGCCGCAGCGGCTGCGGCCGTGCGCTGCACCGCCACAGCCACCAGGCCACCGCGAGGACGGGCAGGGCCAGCAGGTCGGTCCGGTCGGCGACGGTGCGGCTCGGCACGCCCGTCAGCGCCGACCAGCCACGCGACGCCCAACCGGCCCCCGCCGCCGAGGACTTGGCCACCGCGAAGGTCACCGCCGTGAGGGCCAGCCCGAGTTGCGCCGCCCGCTCCCCGCGCAGCCGCGCCAGCGCCGTCGCGGGCAGCGCCAGCAGCGGCGGGACGACCAGCATCCACGCCACGTCACTGACCTTGCCGGTCACCGCCCCGGGCCACGCCCGCTTGCCCACCTGATCGTTGAACGCCAGCACGGCGATGGCCAGCAGCGTCCCCGGGTGCCCCGCCCAGCGCAGCACCCGCCCCCCGTCGTTGCGCATGGGAACGAGTCTCCCGACGCCGCGTCACGTCCCGGCCACGGCGGCGTCTCGCTCCCGCAGCCGGGCCACGGCGGCGGGAGCGGGGGAGGGAGCGGGGGAGGGGGCCGACCGTCACCCGGCGGTGACCTCCTCCAGGTCGACGAGCAGTTCGGAGGCGGTGACCGGGTCCAGGTCGCCGTAGCGCAACGGGTAGTCGCGGCTGCGCCAGTGGTCGCCGGGCGAGGAGTCCAGCCAGACCGTCTCGAAGGTCTGGTCGGGGAACATGTCCACCACGCCGACCGCGATGCCCTCGTCCAACTGGATGACCAGGTGGCAGCCCTCGCCGAGCCGCTTGGAGAACCAGCGCTCCACCCCGGCGTCCTGCGGCTCGCCGCGCTCCCAGCCGCGCTTGGTCAGGCCCAGCAGCCGGCCGACCGGAACGGTGCGGCCCTCGAAGCGGTGCAGCCGGTTCGCGGCGGCCTCCTCGGGGGTGAACCGGCGGACGGGACGGCCGAGTTGCGGGAACGGCTGGAGGATCTCGTAGTCGGCGAACAGCTCCGACCACCGCCCCACCCGCTCCTCGCCCAGGTGCAGCGGATGGGCGATCCGGACGGTCGCGTCCGCGGGGAGGACGAAGGCCTCGTCGTCCGCGTCGGCGAAGGTGCGGTCCTCGGCGACCCGGAACGCGGTCGCCTCCCCGCCCTCCCCGGCCGGGACCGCCAGCCAGACCAGTCGCCGGGCCAGGTGCCACACCAGCGGGTGCTCGACGAACAGCGAGGTGAACTCATCGACGCTCCACGAGCGTTGGGCGACCATCGCCCCCTCCAGGCGGCGCAGCTGGTCGCCCGCGACGGTGCGCACGTCCTTCTTCAGCGCCATGAAGCGCCTGCGCTCGGCCGGGGCCAGCTCCGGGTCGTCCTTGACGCCCGGCGCGGGCAGGTCCTTGCGCCGCTTGCCGTCGGCGTCCAGCACGTACGGGCGCAACTGCTCGTCGAAGCCGACGGTGAACGTCCGGCTGCCGTAGTCGATCACCGTGGTGCCGTCCGGGCCCAGGCCCAGGTCCGGCACCAGGCGGTCGGCGAGCTGCTCGGGCGTCAGGCCCAGGCCCTCCGCGACCTCGGCGATCTTCTCCTGGGCCCGGGCCTTCAGCGCCTTGAACTTCACCCGCTGCGCGATGCCGTGCAGGTGCAGCAGCGCCAGGTCGGTGCCGATCGCGGCCAGCACGTCCAGGCCCTCGACGGCCCGCTGGTGCGCGCCCTGCCCCGGCCACTCGCGCACCACCGGGGTCAGCCGGCGCACCGTCGTGTCGTCGCCCAGCACCCCCAGTGCGGGCAGCACCCAGCTCTCCTTCGACGGCATCCCGGCCTGCTGCCACTGCTCGAACAGCGCCCAGCCGAACTCGGCCAGCCCGTCCGCCCGGCAGGTCTCCGCCACCACGGCCAGCCCGGGGTACGGGACACCGGGCTTGGACATCGCCAGCATCGTCAGCACGTGCCGCACCGCCTCCGCGGGCAGCGCCAGCGGCTCCTGGGCGGGCCCGCGCAGCAGCAGTTGCGGCAGGACGGCGGGCTGCGCCCAGACCGGCAGCACCGGCATCCGGGCCGGGAGGGCGTTCTCCAGCGGGTCCGCGGCCAGCGCCTCCGCGACCACCTCCGCGGCCGGGGCGCCGTAACGCGCCTCCACCGCGGCGAGCAGCGCCGCCTCCCCGGCGTCCGCGGCGACCAGCCGCAGCGCCTGCTCGGCGGCGCCCCGCTCCCGCCCGGCCGGGCCGACCGCGTCCGGGACCAGCAGCAGGGCGCCCGCCACCCCGTGCCGGGCGAACCACGAACGGGCCGTCGCGTGCACCGACTTGAGCCGCACCAGGCCGTCCGCCAGCAGCCGGGCCGCCCCCACCGCGCGGAACGGCAGCAGCAGCGAGGAGAGCGTCGCGGGCTTGGCCCGGGCGACGTGCAGCACCATCGGCAACGCCACCGCGCCGTACCTGGCCACCACCGGCGGCAGGCACTCCGACCCGCCCCACAGGTCCTCCGGCCGCCACTCGGCGAGGGCCGGGGCCAGCGCCTCCACCGGGCCCTGCACCAGCAGCCGGGACGGGGACCAGAGGTTGTGGGACTCGCCCAGCACGGTCTTCGCCTGGGCTGCCCAGTCGGTGTCCGCCGGGAACCGCCACCCGGAGAAGACCTCGACCTGGCCCCAGCGCTCCTGCTCCCCGGGCCGCCAGACCAGCTCCACGCCCTCGTCCGGCCGCAGGCCCTCCAGCACCCGGGCCTTGCGCCGGACGCGCGGACGCGTCCACGGCGGCGAGACCAGCAGCGGCGGCAGCGCCTCCGGCGCGGCCTCGGCGACCTGCGGACCGGCGCCGTCCAGCTCCGCGACCAGCGCGGCCGTCGCCTCGTCCAGCCGCGGCAGGATCTGCGGCAGCAGCTCCCGGTGCAGCCGCAGGTGGGTGTCGAGCAGCGACCGGGCCGTCGCCCCGTCCCGCCCGCCCCGCGCCGCCGCCTCGGCCAGCAGCCGCACCGCCCGCACCGGGTACCGCTGCGCGGCCTCCTGCACCGCCGGACGGACGTGCTTGCCGTCCAGCTTGGTCAGCAGCAGCCGGAAGGCCTCGTCGGACGGGAAGCGGGCCAGCGCGGCGGCGATCCGCTGCTCCTCGTCCGTCCCGTACGTCCGGTCGAACCCCTCGCCCACCAGCCGGGCGGCGCGCACGCCGACGCTGTCGGCGACGGTCGCGATCATCTGCACCGTCCAGCCGCGCCAGGCCGCCCAGGGGGTGCGGACGAACGCCTCCGCCTGCGCCGGGTCGTCCAGCGAGCAGAGCAACTGCTGCTGCAGCTCGGCCTTGTCGCCGTCGTGGTAGTGGGGCATGTCCGCCAGGCACTCGTCCATCCAGCCGGGCACGCCCGGGGCCAGGAAGGAGGCCGTCGCCCGCTGCCGGGCCGTGCCCCGGTGCTCGGCGAGGACCGCGAGCACCTCCCGGTACTCCGCCTCCGGCGCGGCGGCGAGCAGGGCGCGCAGCCGCTCCCCGACCGGGAGGACCTCCCTGGTGCGGTAGTACGAGTGGACGGTCCGCGGCCGCAGCTCGATCTCCGAGACGTCGCGCCCGGACTGCAGGTAGTGGGTCTCCACCGCGTACGTCGCCAGCACCGCGCGCACCGCGAAGGACAGCCCGTGCCGGGCCGTCCAGACGTCCGCGAACAGCCTCTGCTCCGCGGCGTCGGCCTGCCACGCGGCCGGCAGCATGCTCGCCACCGCCGCCGCGCCCACCGCGTCCGGCGCGCCCGCCAGGTAGGCGCGCGCGGCCCGCACCAGCTCCGGGTCGGAGGCCGGGGCGTCCAGCACCCGCTCCACCCAGTCCCCGCGGTCGGCGATCCGCCGCCGCTCCCGCTCCAGCGCCTCCGGCCCGGGCCGGGACACCTCCGGCACCCGGCCCCCGCGCCGCGGCAGCACCAGCCGCCGCCAGGCGTCGGGCAGCACGAACGCCTCCTCGTCCGGCAGTTCGCGCACCCCGGCGACCTCCCCGGCCGCGACCTCCGCCTCCCGGACCTCCCCGGCCCCGACCTCCCGGCCCTGCCCGGCCTGCCCGCCCTCCCCGGCAGCGACCTCCGCGTACCCCTTGCGCTCCTTCTCCGCGACCTGCTTGGCGAAGTGCGCCGCCGCGGCGTCGGCCGAGGCCAACTCCTTCAGCTGCTCCCGCCCCTCGGCACCGATCCGCCCGTAGCGCACCCGCACCGCGGCGCCCTCGACCGCCGCCTCCCAGAACTTCGCAGAACCGCCCCCGACGAGCTCCCAGCGCCGCACAGCCCACTCCTCCACGCCCTGACCACCCGATGATCGACACCCGGAACCCTAGCCACGGCCCCCGACAGCCCCCACCGGCCGGTCCACCGGTCCCGCCGGTCCCGCCGGGAGAACGGACGCGGGGGCCGCGCCATGCGCACGGCCCCCGCGTCGGGGTGTGGGGCACCCCGTTCCCGCCCTCGTCGTCGTCGGATCTGCACACGGTGATGAGCCGTACGGTCTGCTCCGTCACTTGTGCCCGGTGCTGAGCTGCATCGTTGACGGGGAATCGAACCCCAGCGTTGCCCTCCACGCACCAAGGGTCGGATGAACCGCCGACCGCGGTCTGTGCACGCCTCCGCCGCGACTACCCGCTCCCCACACCCGGTCCTCGTGGGGAGATCAGTCCTCGATCAGGTCGATCTCCCAGTTGGTGCGCTGGATCAGGGTGTCCACCTCCCGGATCTCCTTCGCCAGCGCGTCCGCCTCGGCCCGCAGCTCGGCCACCGGCAGCGCCGACAGGATCCGCAGCTCCGACCGCAACTGCCGCACCGCCCCGCGCTGGTCGCGCCCGGACGCGGCGTCCGCCGCCGAGGTGACCACCGAGTGCCGCAGCCGCAGCACGTCCCGCCGGGCCAGGGCGTCGGTGAGCGTGCCCCCGCCCTCCACCACGGCGGCCGAGTTCGTCCGGTTGATCCGCCGGATCAACCGCTCCAGTTCGTCCAGCACCTCCCCGGCCTGCGCCAGCACCTCGCCCGCGTCCTCGGGGGGCTCCTCGCCCTCCTGGTAGCGCGCGCTGCCGACGACCCGCGCCCGCAACTGCTCCACCTGACGCACCGCCGCCGCCCGCTGCGCGAGCGCCTCCGCCAGCTTCACCGAACCCTCACCCCTGCCCGTCGGTCCCGGAACGCAAGAGACCCCCGCCGTAGCAGGGGTCCCACACTGGTGTCCGAGGGGGGACTTGAACCCCCACGCCCGATAAAGGGCACTAGCACCTCAAGCTAGCGCGTCTGCCATTCCGCCACCCGGACCGGGTGTCGTCCTCGCGGGGCGACCCGCGCTGACACGGACAACAGTAGCAAAGATCGACTGCCAGACCCAAAACCGGGGGCGCGGGGGAGGCCGGGGCTTCGAAAGTGGGCGGGGCAGGGCGCTGTGAGGAGTGTCGGTGGGATATGCCCTTGGGGCCGGACGGGCGCTGGGGGAGGATGGCGGGACGGCGCCCGCGGCCCCCGACCGGGGTCGGGGCGGCGCGGGCCGCAGCCGCGCCGGGGCGGGCAGACACGAGGTGGGAGCGATGAGCGTGGGCAGCGAGCGCGCGGTGACGGCCGAGTCGGAGGTCGCGGAGATCTGCCGCGACCTGATCCGGATCGACACCAGCAACTACGGCGACGGTTCCGGCCCGGGGGAGCGGAAGGCCGCCGAGTACGTGGCCGAGCAGCTCGCCGAGTTCGGGCTGGAGCCGCAGATCTTCGAGTCGGCCAAGGGCCGGGCGTCCACGGTGGTCCGGATCGAGGGCGAGGACCGGTCCCGGCCCGGCCTGCTGATCCACGGGCACACCGACGTCGTCCCGGCCAACGCCGACGACTGGACGGTGCACCCGTTCTCCGGCGAGATCACCGAGGGCTGCGTGTGGGGCCGCGGCGCCGTCGACATGAAGGACATGGACGCGATGACCCTCGCGGTGGTCCGCGACCGGCTGCGCACCGGCCGCAAGCCCCCGCGCGACCTGGTGCTCGCGTTCCTGGCCGACGAGGAGGCGGGCGGCACGTACGGCGCCCGGTTCCTGGTGGACCGGCACCCCGAGCTGTTCGAGGGCGTCACCGAGGCGATCGGCGAGGTCGGCGGCTTCTCCTTCACCGTCAACGACCAGGCCCGGCTGTACCTGGTGGAGACGGCGGAGAAGGGCATGCACTGGATGCGCCTGACCGTCGAGGGCCGGGCCGGGCACGGTTCGATGGAGAACGACGACAACGCGATCACCGAGCTGTGCGAGGCGGTGGCCCGGCTCGGCCGGCACCAGTTCCCGCTGCGGATCACCAAGACCGTCCGGGCCTTCCTGGACGAGCTCTCGGACGCGCTGGGCGTGCGGCTCGACCCGGAGGACATGGACGAGACGCTGCGGGTGCTCGGCGGCATCGCCAAGATGATCGGCACCACCCTGCGCAACACCGCCCAGCCGACCATGCTCGGCGCGGGCTACAAGGTGAACGTGATCCCCGGCCAGGCCACCGCGCACGTGGACGGCCGCTTCCTGCCCGGCTACGAGGAGGAGTTCCTGGCCGAACTGGACAGCGTCCTCGGGCCGCGGGTGAAGCGCGAGAGCCTGCACCACGACAAGGCGATCGAGACCAGCTTCGACGGCGCCCTGGTCGAGGCCATGCAGACCGCGCTGCGTGCCGAGGACCCGATCGCCCGGGCCGTCCCCTACTGCCTGTCCGGCGGCACCGACGCCAAGTCCTTCCAGGACCTGGGCATCCGCTGCTTCGGCTTCGCGCCGCTGCAGCTCCCGCCGGACCTGGACTTCGCGGGGATGTTCCACGGCGTGGACGAGCGGGTGCCGGTGGACGGCCTGAAGTTCGGCGTGCGGGTGCTGGACCGGTTCATCGACCTGGCCTGAACGGTCGGAGCGGGAGGGGGCACGGGAGTCGGAAATCGTATTGGTCCGCCCAGCATCAGAGCTGTCGAGCATCCGAAATGGCGATCACCTGTTCGCTTGATCACTTCAACGGGTGAATGCGTTTCCGGCTCCGTGTCCCGGCCGCGGCGGCTTCGTTCTTCCGTGTGCAGCCCGGGGGAACGGGCTGGAAACGACCAGGAGGAACAGTTCAGATGAAGGCCAAGAAGATCGCTGCCGTTGTCGCCGCCACCGGTGGCCTGGTGCTCGCGGGCGCCGGCGCCGCCTCGGCGCACGGCGGCGCGCACGCGGACGGCTCCGCGGTCGCCTCCCCGGGTGTGCTCTCCGGCAACCTGATCCAGATCCCGGTGCACGTCCCGGTGAACGTCTGCGGCAACACCATCAGCGTGATCGGCCTGCTCAACCCGGCGTTCGGCAACGCCTGCCAGAACGTCTGAGCCGGTCCCGCCGCTGACCGGCGGGCCGTCCGACCCCGAGTTCCCGCCCCCGCGCGACCCCCGTGTCGCGCGGGGGCGGCCGCGTTCCGGGGGGTGACCGAGAGGTCCTCCGGGAACGCGGCCGCCCCGGTCGGGTGAACGGTGCGGTTCCCGGGAAAGGGTGCGGCTCACCCGATCGGATGAACTGACTGCAGATGGCTCAACCATCACCGTTAAGGGTCGTTGGAGTAGTGCCGCTGCCGTTTCGGCAGGCAATTCCGACTATCCGATCACCGGTCGGTTTCAGGTCCAGGACGTGCGGAAATTCGACGTCGCCGGACCGGACCGGACCGGACCAGAACGAGAAACCTAGGGGAGTCAATGCGACAGGTCGCCAGGAAAGGCATCCTCACGGCCATGGCCACCGGCAGCGTGCTGGCCTCGACCGCGGGCTACGCCCACGCGGCCGCCGATGCGCACGGCGTGGCGGCCAACTCGCCGGGCGTGGGCTCCGGGAACTCGGTGCAGGTGCCCGTGGAACTGCCGGTGAACGCCTGCGGCAACACGATCAACGTGATCGGCCTGCTGAACCCGGCGTACGGCAACGACTGCGCCAACGTCAGCACCCCGAGCCACCAGGGCACCGGGGGCCACGGCGGCAGCACCGCAGCGCCGGGCTCCGCCGCGAGCGGGACGACGAGCAACTCGCCCGGCGTCGCCTCGGGCAACGACGTCCAGGTGCCGGTGGCCGCGCCGGTGAACGCCTGCGGCAACTCGGTCGACGTGGTGGGCCTCGGCAACCCGGCGTTCGGCAACGACTGCGGCAACACCGGCACCCCGCACCACCACCCGACCACCCCGCCCCCGCACACCCAGCCGCCCGGCGACGACTGCCCGCCCGAGCAGACCGGCGGCGACCACGGCACCCCCCCGAGCACGCCGACCACCCCGGGCAGCGACCGCACCGGCGGCCCCAACGGCGACCAGCCGTCCACCCCCGCAGTCAACCAGCCGTCGACCCCCGGCACCGTGACCCAGGCCCGGGCCGCCGCCCCCGCCGGGCAGGCGCAGCTGGCCTCGACCGGTGCGTCCGGCCTGGAGGTCCTGGCCCCCGCCGGTGTCGCGCTGCTGCTCGGCGGCGGCGTGCTCTACCGCCGCTCGCGGGCCCTCGCCCGCCGCTGACCGCCCTCAGGGCGGCACCGGTACCGCGCCCGCGCCCGGGCACCCCGCCGCACGGAGCTGCGGGGTGCCCGGGCGCGGGCGTCACGGGTGCCGGGTGACCGCTACCAGGTGGAACGGACCTGCCGGATGATCTTCCGCTTCAGCCGGACCGTGCGGCTGCCGTCTGGGAACAGCCGGAGCCGGTCGAGCTCCCAGTTCCCGTACTCGGCGTGCTCGGTCAGGAGCTGGCGCGCGGCGTTCCGGGTCGTGCCGCGCGGCAGGCGGAGCGATTGGTACTCGTACTCCGGGAGCCGGACCGTTTTGGTAGGGATCAAGACCTCTCCTCCGCTGCTGGACTGCCTGCAAGCCTACGGCGCGTCGCCGTCGGGCGGCCGGTTCGGGTGCGGCCCGTCCGGGCGGACGGTCCGAGCCTCGCCCGGCCCGAGCTGATCGTCAATCAGTTTTCCGGTACCGGAAGGGATACCCGCGCCGGGCCGCGCCGATGCGCGGCCGGAGGCGGACGGGAGCGGGGCCGGAGCGGGGGAGGGGGCGGTGCCAGGAGCGGGGGAGGGCCGGGAAACGGCGGTCGCAGAAGCACCCGGAACGGACATCCGGGGTGAACTTGCCCGGTTTTAGCGGCTGTAGGTGACAACCGCTGTGCGTGTCGTCGCCGGGTGGGGATAGCGTCTGCACCATGTCTGATGCCGCGCAGCTGACCATCACCGAGGTACGGGCCGCCGCAGAGGCGGTCAAGGCCGCCATCGACCGCCACCTGCAGGCCGTCTCCAACTCCACCGAACCCGGCGATCCGGTCGTCGTCCACGCCTACGAGGAGCTCGCGGCGGCGGCCATCGCCTACGACCAGATCCTGTACGAGGTCTACGACGAGGTCACCCCCTTCGAGATCCCCGGCGACGACGCCGGGACCGGCTACCAGGGGCCCGACCACCCCGAGGCGATCAGCGTGCTGATCCGCCGCGACTACCTGATCGCCGACCCGAAGCGACTGCGCGCCCAGGCCGAACGGGTCGACGAGTCGCTCGTGCCCGGCGGGGGCGCCGAGGGCGAGGTGACGGCGGCGATCGGCGTCCTGTTCGGCGAGTACGAACCGGACGAGATCGCCGCCCGGGCCGAGGAGTTCGGCCTGGAGGAGGGCGACTCCACCCTGTGGGTTTCGGCCACCGAACCGGCCGACCCCGGCGAGTGGCTGCCCGAGCCCTTCGAGGGCGCCGACCCGGAGCTGCTGATCTGCCGCTTCGACGTCAGCGAGGTCTACGACGACGAGCTCGACGAGCTCTGACCCGGAGGACCGCTGAACCGCGGGCCCGTACGAGGCAGGGGGGCCGTCCGCCGGTGACCCGGTGACGCGACCCGGGACCGGGGCACCGGCCGCACCCGTGCGGTCGGTGCCCCGGCCTCCGTGCGTCCGGGAACGCCGGGAGCGCCAGGAAGGGGCGATCCGAGACCTCCCGGCTCCGGCGGCGCGGCAGCGGGAACGGTGCGCCGACGGACGGCCGAGCACTTCTCCCGACCTGCCCGGAATCCCGAGTTCCCCCCCCGGGGCCTCGGCGGTATTCCCCGAATTCCCGCGCCGACCGGGCCGCCCCCGACCGCTCACCGCCCGACCCCACCGGGCCCGCCGCCCGTTTCCGCCCCGCCCGCCGCGCGGCCGCGAAAGGCGCGTGAGCCGGATCACTTCGCACAATTCAAGCCCGTCCGGGACGAATTTCGGCTAACGTTCGGACCGCAACGGAGTCGCATTCCGGTGCTCCGACTCGGGGGAGCGGAGCGTCGAAATGCGGTCGCCGGTGCGGCCGTACGTCGCACGGGGGACTGCTGCCGGTCCACGGCGGGCGAAGGAGAAAGGCGCCTCGACGTCGAGGCGCCAGGGGGATTGCGGCGGCTCTCCCCCGCCCGAGCCCGTCGAACGGTTGGCCCGGCAGCAGCGTGTACGTGTTCCGCGGGTGCGGGGGTGGGCGTCGTCCACCCCCGCACCCGCGGTGTTTCCGGGCCGCCCCGCGACCGGGCCCCGTCGCGTCCGGGCCACCATGCCGCCGGGTTACCCCATGCCCGGGCTACTGCGCGGTGAGGACGGAGCGCAGCCGGGTCGTGCGGTCCGGCGCGGGCCGCTCCGCGACCGCCTGGGCCAGCGCCGGGCCCGCCGCGTGCACCACCGACAGGTGCCGCTCCGCGCGGCCGAACGCCGAGTACACCCACTGCCTGGTCAACTGCCCGGCCGCCTCCGGCGGCAGCACCACGACCACCGCGGGCCAGCGCCGCCCGACCGCCTGGTGGGCCGTCACCGCCCAGCCGTGGCGCAGCTTCCCGGCCTGGGCCGGGGTCAGCGTGATCCGGCCGCCGTCGGCCAGTTCCACGTGCAGGCCGCTCGCGTCGCCGTCCAGCACCCGCCCGGGCAGGCTGACGCCCAGCGCGGGGGAGTGCACCACCCGGTCGCCCGGGTCGAAGCCGCCGAACCGGCCCGGGCCGGGGTTCAGCCGGGCCTTGGCCGCCGCGTTCAGCGCCCGCGTCCCGGCCGGGCCGCCGTGGCCCGGGGTCAGCAGCACCGTCTGCTCGGGCGGCACGGACAGCGCCCGCGGGATCGAGTCGGTGAGCAGTTGGACGGCCCGGTGCACGGCCTCCCCGCCGTCCTGCGCGGTGAGGATCACCACCTCCTTGTCCGGCGCGTCCACCGGCAGCAGCTCGCCGACGCCGACACCGGACACCAGCTCGCCGATCGGCCCGAGGTCCGGCGTCCGGGACGCCACCGCGGGGCAGGCCCGCGCGGCCCGCAGGTCGGCGAAGAACCGGCCCGGACCGGCCGACCACAGGCCCTCCGGGTCCCCGGACAGCACCAGCCGGGCGCCGTCCGGCACCGCCTCCAGCAGCGTCGCGGCGGTCTCCACGTCCAGCAGCGGGGCGTCCAGCACCACCAGCACGTCCAGTTCGAGGGTGCCGTCCACCGCGCGCGGCACGTCGGCGCCGGAGAGCAGGTCGCTCAGCGTGCCGATCCGCCCGGCGGCGGGGGAGCCCTCGGGCAGCAGCGCCGCCAGCGCGTCCCGCCCCTGGCCGGTCCAGGTGGCCGCCCAGACCCGCAGGCCCAGTCCGGCCGCGGCGTGCAGCAGCGCGGCGGGCTCGGCCCGGGCCGCCTCGCCGCCGGTGTGCAGCACCAGGCCGGAGTCGGCCGCGGCCCGCACCAGCTCCTGCGCGGAGCGCGGCGCCGCCGCCGCGGCCTCCGCCCAGGCGGCCGGGCCGGGCCGCGCGGGCGCGCCGCCCTCCTCCGGCTCCCCGTCGGTGCCGGGCGCGAAGGTGGACAGCAGCCGGACCAGGCCCTCGCCGAGGCTCTCCTCCGCCAGTGCCAGCCGCTCCAGGGCGAGCACGGTGCGGACGGGCGGCTCCTCGTCCTCGTCGTGGCTGCCCGGCGGCATCGGCAGCTCCTCCTGGAACGGCATCACCCGCCCGTCCTCCAGCACCGCCTGCAGCGCGCCCTCCGGGTCCGGGACCCGCTGGGTGCGCAGCGCCTCCGCGACCTCGCCGAGCTCCTGCGCCGAGTGCCCGCGCAGCGCGGCCTGCTCCAGCAGCCAGGCGACCAGCGCCTGGGCCCGCCGCGGATCGCCCGGCTGGGCGGCGGGGCCGAGCAGGCCCTTGGCGAAGCCGTCCGCGTGCTCGGGGCGCACCCCGGGCAGCGACAGCACCGCCCACGGGTCCTCCCGCAGCAGCTCGGCCGCGCCCTCGCCGAGCTCGGCCAGCGCGGTGGGCGCCAGCTCGGCGGGCGCCCCGCCGACCGCCAGCACCTCGCCGACGGCCGCCAGCGCGGCCCGGCGCTGCGCGTCGTCGAGCGGGGCGGGCCGGTCCGCCGGGGCGGACGGGCGGCGGACCGGACGGGCGGCGGCGGACGGCTCGGCGGCGGGCGCGTCGGCGACGGGTCGGTCCGCCACGGCCTCGTCGGCCGCGGCCCCGTCGGTCACCTCTTCGTCAGCGGCCGGTAGGTCGACGTCACGCGGACGGGGCGGGGCGACGATGTCGTTCGCGTTGATCGCGCCGATCGCCTTGGCCAGCGCGGCCACCGCGGCGGCGCGCTCCGCACCGGTGAGCGGCGTGCCGGGGCCCGCCGTCGGCTCCGGCGCGACCGTCGGCTCCGCCGGGCGCTCCGCCCGGCTCTCGGCCCGGTTCTCGGCCGGGCTCTCCTCGGGGATGGTCATCGCGGGAAGGCTCCTTCGACGGGCGGGCGGCTACAGCTCCGTCCAGCCCTGGTCCGGGTAGCGGTGCACCGGGGCCGACACGTCGTCCAGCGCAGCGCGGATCTCACCCGGAAGCGTAAGGGCCTCGACCGACAGCGAGGACTGCAGCTGGGCGGCGGTGCGGGCGCCCAGCAGGGTCGCCGACACGCCGGGACGGTCGCGGACCCAGGCGAGGGCGACCTTGAGCGGGGTGGAGGCGAGCCCGTCGGCGGCGGTGGCCAGCGCGTCCACGATCCGCCGGGAGCCCTCGCCCAGGTACGGCTGCACCGGGCCGGTGGGGTACGGGGAGGCACCGCGCGACTCCGGGGGCACGCCGTGCCGGTACTTGCCGGTCAGCACGCCCCGGCCGAGCGGCGAGCAGGCCAGCAGGCCGACCCCGGCGTCCAGCGCGGCGGGCAGCGCCTCGCGCTCGATGCCGCGCTGCAGCAGCGAGTACTCCAGCTGGACGGAGGCCAGCGGGGTGCTGCCGGGCACCGCGTGCTGCCGGGCCGCGGACTTGGCGAGCTGCCAGCCGCTGTACTGGCAGACCCCGACGTACCGGGCCCGGCCGGAGGAGACCGCCAGGTCGAGCGCGTGCAGGGTCTCCTCGGTGGGGGTGGCCGGGTCGTACGCGTACACCTGCCACAGGTCGACGTGGTCGGTGTTCAGGCGGCGCAGCGAGGCGTCCAGGGCGGTCAGCAGGTGGCCGCGGGAGGCGTCGGGGCGGCGCGAGCCGGGCCGGGCGCCCGCCTTGGTGGCGATCACCAGCTCGGAGCGCGGGACGAGGCCGTCGGTCAGCCGGGACAGCAGGTACTCGGCGCCGCCGTCCGCGTACACGTCGGCGGTGTCGACCAGGGTGCCGCCCGCGTCCACGAACGCCTTCAACTGCTCGGCGGCCTCGTGCTCGTCGGTGTCCCGGCCCCAGGTGAGGGTGCCCAGACCGAGCCGGGAGACCCGCAGGCCGGTCCGGCCGAGCTGTCGCTGTTCCATCGCGCCCTCCGTCACGCCCGCTGTGCCAATCGTGTCGGCGCAGGTCGGGGGCGTTGCCCCCCACGTGCTGTGAGGGTAGCGGCGAAACCCCCCGGGGCCCGGGAGCACCCGCGCGCCGCGCCGCCGCGCGCGCCCCGGTGTGACCCGCACCACCCCTACCGGTCGGTAGCACGACCTCCGCCGGGGCGGCTACGCTCACCCGCACCACCGGACTGGAAGGCTTGGGCACATGCGACTCGGGATCAACCTCGGCTACTGGGGACTCGGCCTGGACGCCGACAACATCGCGGTCGCCCAGGAGGCCGACCGCCTCGGTTACGCGGTCTGCTGGGCCGCCGAGGCGTACGGCTCGGACGCCGCCACCGTGCTGTCCTACGTGGCCGCCAGGACCGAGCGGATCGACGTCGGCTCGGCGATCTTCCAGATCCCGGCCCGCACCCCCGCGATGACCGCGATGACCGCCGCCACCCTGGACACCCTCTCCGGCGGCCGCTTCCGGCTCGGCCTCGGCGTCTCCGGCCCGCAGGTCTCCGAGGGCTGGTACGGCGTCAAGTTCGACAAGCCGCTGGCCCGCACCCGCGAGTACGTGGAGATCGTCCGCAAGGCGATGTCCCGCGAGCGGTTGGTCCACGACGGCGCCCACTGGACGCTCCCGCTGCCCGGCGGCCCCGGCAAGCCGCTCAAGCTCACCGTCCACCCCGTCCGCGAGCGCATCCCGCTGTACATCGCCTCCATGGGCCCCAAGAACCTCGAACTGACCGGCGAGATCGCCGACGGCTGGCTCGGCCTCTTCTTCGCCCCCGAGCACGCCGCCCTCTCCACCGAAGCCCTCGCCGCGGGCCGCGCCAAGGCGGGGCTCACCCTCGACGGCTTCGACCTCTGCCCCACCGTCAACATCGCCGTCGGCGAGGACGTCGAGGCCGCCGCCGACACCCTGCGCGACTACACCGCCCTCTACCTCGGCGGCATGGGCAGCAAGGAGAAGAACTTCTACAGCCAGCTCGCCCGCCGGATGGGCTTCGAGCAGGCCGCCGACGAGGTCCAGACCCACTACCTGGCCCGCGACAAGGCCGCCGCCGCGGCCGCCGTCCCGCACGACTTCATCGACGCCACCGCCCTGCTCGGCGACACCGCCCGGATCGCCGACCGCATGCAGGCCTACGCCGCCGCGGGCGTCACCACCCTCACCCTCGCCCCGGCCGGCTGGACGCTGGAGGAGCGGATCGCCGCCCTGCGCACCGGCGTCGAGGCCCTGGAGCGCGCCGGGCTCGCCTGACCGGCAGCCGTCCTCCGCTCCGACCGCGCCGCCCGCGTACAGCGCGGCAGCCATCCGGACGCCCTCGGACCAGGCCACCGGGCCCACCTCGCGGAGCGGCAGCCGCCGCCCGTCCGTCCTCGACCAGCGGCAGCACCGCGTACCCGCCCCGGAGCCGGTGGCCGAACCGGGCGCAGCGGGCGGCGAGTTGCTGCGGCTCCGGGTAGCGGCCGCCCGCGTAGGCGGTGACCAGGGTGGCCCGCGGGGCCAGGTCGGCCGGGCGGTGCCGCACTTCGCGGTGCAACCGCCCCAGCCGCTGCTCGCCGCCCGGGCGGCCAGCGCCCGCAGCCCGACCCCCCGCCGGGTCGTCCCGTGACTTCGACGGCACCGCCCGCAACCGGCGCCCGGCCGCGTTCCGACACTCGAGCACCCCGTTCGCCTCCAGTGCGACCCGGTACCCGCCCACCGCCACCCACGCCACCCAAGGGTCGATCGAGCGCAAAGGATCGGAAAAGAACCGGTTATGACGGGCCGGAAAGTTCCGGTACGATCCCCGCACCAACCGCCGCGTGATCGTCTGCCGCGGCGACGCTTCCCGCGCGTACTGCCTTCCCTGGGGGGAACTTTGAGCATCCGCCGTTCGCTCGCCGCTGCCGTTTTCGTGGCCGCGGTCGCCGCGCCGACCGCCCTCGGCGCCGGCCAGGCGATGGCCGACACCGGCCCCGTCGGCCAGTCCCAGCCGGACGCCTCCGTCCCGGACACCACGCCGACCGCGGAGGCCCCGACGGCCCCGGCCGCCGAGGTGCCCGCCACCGAGCCCGCCGTTCCGGCAGAGCCCGCGGCCCCGGCAGAGCCCGCGGCCCCGGCCGACTCCACCGTGCCCGCGGATTCCACCGCCCCGACGACCACCCCGGCTGAGCCCGCCACCCCGGAGACCCCGGCGGCCGACCCGGAGACCCCGGCGGCCGACCTGGCCGCGCTGCGGGCCCGGCTGGACGCGCTGCTCGCCGAGCCGGGCCACTTCGGCTTCTTCCAGGAGAAGGTCACGGAGGCGAAGACCGGTACCGCCGAGCAGATCCAGCACTTCCTCGACGTCGAACTGCCGCTGGTCATCGACGACGACAAGAGGATCAAGGCCATCCAGCTCATGAGCCTCGCCGGGTACGGCACCAAGGTCTGGCAGGCGGTTCAGGACGCGTTCAACGACGGCAGCATCGAGGCGGTCGACCGCTTCCTCTACGTCGACTTCCCGGTACTGACCGCCGCCGACAACCGGGTCAAGCTCTCGCAGTTCATCGAGAACCCCTTCATCAGCGGCGCGTTGCGTGCGAAGGCGCTGGAGCTGCTGGACGGGCGCGACGACGCGGCCATCGCGCACTTCCTCCAGGTGGAGGCCCCGGCGCAGATCGCTTCCGACAACCGGGTCAAGCTCTCGCAGTTCATCGAGGACCCGGCCATCAGCGGCGCGTTGCGTGCGAAGGCGCTGGAGCTGCTGGACGGGCGCGACGACGCGGCCATCGCGCACTTCCTCCAGGTGGAGGCCCCGGCGCAGATCGCTTCCGACAACCGGGTCAAGCTCTCGCAGTTCATCGAGGACCCGGCCATCAGCGACGAGCTGAGCGCCGAGGCGCTGGCCGTGCTGGAGGAGAACGACACCGCGGCGATCGCCGACTTCCTCGCGCGGGCGCCCCGGCTCCGGCTCGACGACTACCTGCTGCAGGTCTCGAAGGCGATGTCGGTCGGCGGCCCGGAGGCCCGGAAGGCCGCGGGCGAGGCGCTGGACGCCGGTACCCCGGAGGCGCTGCGCGCGTTCCTGACCGAGGGGCTCGCCGAGGCGCGCGCCCGGGACGAGGCGGCCGGGCACGGCAGCAACGGCAACAACGGCAACAGCAACAGCAGCAACGGCGGCACCGTCCAGGCAGGTCTGACCACCACCGGCACGACCACCACGACCACCAGCACGACGGACACCACCGCCGCCGCCGCCAACCTCGCCTCCACCGGCACCGACGCCCCGGTGGGCGCCCTGGCCGTCGGCGGCGCCACCGCGATCGCGCTGGGCGCGGGCACCCTGGTGGTCACCCGCCGCCGTCGCCAGGAGTCCTGACCCACCGCCACGGCCACGACGGCCGCCCGGCGCCCACCCGCGCCGGGCGGCCGTCCGAGGTGTCATCCGGCGCGTCGCCCGGCGCGTCGCTCGCGCGGGACCTACAGCCAGCCCGCCCGCTTGAACAGCCGGTGCAGGCCGAAGCAGACGCCCGCCATCAGCACCAGCACCGCGGGGTAGCCCCAGGCCTGGCGCAGCTCCGGCATGTGCTCGAAGTTCATCCCGTAGATGCCCGCGATCATGGTCGGTACGGCGGCCAGCGCGGCCCAGGCGGAGATCTTCCGCATGTCGTCGTTCTGCTGCACGCTGACCTGCGCCAGGTTGGCGGAGAGGATGTCGGACAGCAGCCGGTCCAGGCCCTCCACCACTTCGTTGACCTTGGCCAGGTGGTCCGCCACGTCCCGGAAGTACGGGCGCAGTTCGGCGGCGACGAACGGCACCTGCACGTCGGCGCCGGCCCGGGTCAGCCGCAGCGCGGGCTCCATCAGCGGGAAGGTGGCCTTGCGGAAGCCCACCACCTGCCGCTTGAAGCCGTAGATCCGCTCGGCCGCGCCGCGCGAGCGCCCGGGGGAGAAGATCTGCTCCTCCAACTCGTCCAGGTCGGTCTGCAGCTCGGTCGCCACGTCGAGGTACTGGTCGACGACCAGGTCGCAGACCGCGTACAGCACGGTGGCGGGCCCGTGCGCGAGCAGTTCGGGCTGGGCCTCCAACCGGCTGCGCAGGTCCTTGAGCGGGCTCTCCGGGCCGTGCCGGACGGTCATCACGTACGAGTCGCCGAGGAAGATCATCAGCTCGCCGATCGAGACCGTCTCGTTCTCCTGGTGGTACGCGGCGGTCTTCAGGACGGTGAACACCGAGTCCCGGTAGATGTCGACCTTCGGGCGCTGGTGCGCGGTCACCGCGTCCTCCACCGCCAGCGGGTGCAGGCCGAACTCGTCGGCGACGTGGTCGAACTCCTCCGCGGTCGGGTCCGCCAGGCCGATCCACAGGAAGCCGTCACCGGCCGCGCGGACCTCCGCCAGGGCGTCCGAGAAGTCCGCGGGGCCCGGGGTGCGCTTCCCGTCCCGGTAGATGCCGCAATCCACGATCATGTCGGCCATTGTGACCCGAAGCGACGGCCCGCGGGGCGGCTTCGACCCCGTACCCTTCAGGTATGCCCACCCTGCTGCTCGTCCGCCACGGCCGGTCCACCGCCAACTCCGCCGGGATCCTCGCCGGATGGACGCCCGGAGTCGACCTGGACGACACCGGGCGGGCCCAGGCCGCCGCCCTGCCCGAGCGGCTCGCCGGGCTCCCGATCGCCCGCCTGGTCAGCAGCCCGCTGGAGCGCTGCCGGCAGACCCTGGAGCCGCTCGCCGCCGCCCGCCCCGAGCTGGCCGCCCCCGCGCTCGACGAGCGGCTCGGCGAGTGCCACTACGGCGACTGGACCGGTCGCCCGCTGGCCGAACTGGCGGGCGAACCGCTCTGGCGCACCGTCCAGGACCACGCCTCGGCCGCGGCCTTCCCCGGCGGCGAGTCGCTGCGCGCGCTCAGCCACCGCACCGTCGACGCGGTGCGCGAGTGGAACGACAAGATCGCCGTCGACCATGGGCCGGACGCGCTCTGGGTCGCCGCCACCCACGGCGACGTGATCAAGGCGATCGTCGCCGACGCCCTCGGCCTGCACCTCGACCACTTCCAGCGGATCTCGGTCGAGCCCTGCTCGGTCACCGCGATCCGCTACACCCCCCACCGCCCCTACCTGCTGCGCCTGGGCGACACCGGTTCGCTCGCCGCCCTGGCCCCCCGCCCGCACGGGCACTCGGCCGGGGACGACGCCGTGGTCGGCGGCGAGACCGGCACCGCCACCACCGCCTGAGCCCACGGCTGAGCCCACGACTGAGCCCACGGCCCGGGCGGCGCCCGACCACCCGGCGGCACCGTCCGGGCACGGAGCACCACCACCCCGCCCCGGGGCCAACTGCCCGGCCGCGCACGGGAACCGACCGCCCCGTGTGCCGCACCGGGGCGGTTTGGCCGTAGGGTGAGATCGAGAAGACCGCAACCCCCCTCCGGAGCGAGCAGCGTGACCCGTCAGGTCCACTTCTTCGACCAGCCCGAGCGCTTCGTGGCCGGCACCGTCGGCCAGCCCGGCGCCCGCGCCTTCTACCTGCAGGCCTCCTCGCGCGGCCGGATCACCAGCGTCCTGCTGGAGAAGACCCAGGTCGCCGCGCTCGCCGAGCGCATCGAGGAGGTCCTCGACGAGGCGCTGCGCCGCAGCGGCGGCGAGGCCCCGATCCCCGCCGTCGCCCCCGCCGAACTGCTCGACACCGCCCCGCTCGACCTGCCGCTGGAGCAGGAGTTCCGGGTCGGCACGATGGCCCTGGCCTGGGACGCCAGGGACGAGTGCCTGGTGGTCGAGGCGCAGGCGTACGTCGAGGAGTCCGAGGAGGAGAACGAGGCCGAGGTCTTCGACGACGAGAACGGCCCCGACCTGCTCCGGGTCCGGCTCAGCGGGGCGATGGCCCGGGTGTTCGCCAAGCGCGCCCTGGACCTGGTCGCCGCGGGCCGCAAGCCCTGCCCGTTCTGCAACCTCCCGCTCGACCCGGAGGGCCACCTGTGCCCGCGCGCGAACGGCTACCGGCGCTGAACGAGGAGAGCCCCGAGGTGGCGGACGCCCCCGGTACCGACCCGGCCACCAGCGCCGCCCTGGCCGCCGACCCGGCCACCGCGCTCACCCTGCTGCGCGAGGGCGCCCTGGCCGTGCACGGCCGGGTCACCGACGCCTCCAACGCCGTCCTGTACTGCACCGTCACGCTGGACGGCGTCACCGCCCCGTGCGTCTACAAGCCGGTCGCGGGGGAGCGCCCGCTGTGGGACTTCCCGGACGGCACCCTGGCCGACCGGGAGACCGCCGCGCACGAGCTCTCCGCCGCCACCGGCTGGCACCTCGTCCCGCCCACCGTGCTGCGCGAGGGCCCGGCCGGGCCCGGCATGGTCCAGCTATGGGTCGAGCCCGACCCGGACGCCCCCGAACTGCTCGACCTGCAGCCCCTGGACGGCGTCCGGGAGGGCTGGCTGCCCGTGGTCCGGGCCGAGGTCGACGGCGGCCGCCAGGTCTGGCTGGTGCACCGCGACGACGCCCAGCTGCGCCGCCTCGCCGTCCTGGACGCCGTCCTCAACAACGCCGACCGCAAGGGCGGCCACTGGCTGCCCGCCGCCGACGGCCGGATCTACGGCATCGACCACGGCGTCACCTTCCACACCGACCCGAAACTGCGCACCCTGCTCTGGGGCTGGGCCGAACAGCCGCTCACCGCCGAGGCGCTCGACGTCCTGGCCAAGCTCGCCACCGACCTCGACGGCCCGCTCGGCGAACGGCTGCGCCCGCACCTGACGCCCGCCGAACTCGACGCGCTGAAGGCCCGGACGGCCGCGCTGCGCGCCTCCGGGCGGCACCCGCTGCCGTCACGGGAGTGGCCTTCTATTCCCTGGCCGCCGGTCTGATACCGATCCGAAACCGAGGACGAATCGATTCCGGCCGATCGCGTCCGTAGGTTGGTCTTTCAAATGATCGCAAGGTTAGAGTCGGTCCCATGCATGCCTGGCCCGCCTCCGAGGTTCCCGCCCTGCCCGGTCAGGGGCTTCCCCTGCGCATCCACGACACCGCCACGAGCAGTGTCCGAGAGGTCGTGCCCACCGGCCCGACCGCCCGGCTCTACGTCTGCGGCATCACCCCCTACGACGCGACCCACCTGGGCCACGCAGCCACCTACAACACCTTCGACCTGATCCAGCGGGTCTGGAAGGACGCCGGCCACGACGTCCTCTACGTCCAGAACGTCACCGACGTCGACGACCCGCTGCTGGAGCGCGCCGTCGCCACCGGCCAGGACTGGACCGCCCTCGCCGAGCGCGAGACCGCGCTGTTCCGCGAGGACATGACCGCGCTGCGGATGCTCCCGCCCGCGCACTACATCGGCGCCGTCGAGTCCATCCCGTGGATCGTCCCGCTGGTGCAGCGCCTGCTCGCCTCCGGCGCCGCCTACGAGGTCGACGGCGACATCTACTTCTCGGTCGACGCCGACCCGCGCTTCGGCGAGGTCTCCGGCCTCACCCGCGAGCAGATGCTCCCGGTCTTCGCCGAGCGCGGCGGCGACCCCGACCGCCCCGGCAAGAAGAACCCGCTCGACGCCCTGCTCTGGCTCTCCGCCCGCCCCGGCGAACCCGCCTGGGAGACCGAACTCGGCCACGGCCGCCCCGGCTGGCACATCGAGTGCGTGGCCATCGCCCTGCAGTTCCTCGGCATGGACTTCGACATCCAGGGCGGCGGCAGCGACCTGTCCTTCCCGCACCACGAGATGGGTGCCGCCCACGCCCAGGTCGCCCTCGGCGAGCACCCCTACGCCCGCGCGTACGTGCACGCCGGCATGGTCGCCCTGGACGGGCACAAGATGTCCAAGTCCCGCGGCAACCTGGTCTTCGTCTCGGCCCTGCGCCGCGACGGCATCGACCCCGCCGCGATCCGGCTCGCGCTGCTCGCCCACCACTACCGCAGCGACTGGGAGTGGACGGCCGCCGACCTCGACGCCGCCCTCACCCGCCTGGCCACCTGGCGCTCCGCAGTCTCCCGCCCCGACGGCCCGCCCGCCGAGGCCCTGCTCGCCGAGGTCCGCGCCGCCCTCGCCGACGACCTCGACGCCCCGGCCGCCCTCGCCGCCGTCGACCGCTGGGCCGCCACCGCCCACGCCCAGGGCGGCGAGGACACCGGCGCCCCCGGCCTCGTCTCCCGCACCGTCGACGCCCTCCTCGGCGTCGCCCTGTAACCCGGCAGGGCAGGGGCGCAGTTCTCCTGCCGTCCCTGCCCAACCCCCGCGCCCCGTCAGGGGCGCGGGGAACTGCGCGAGCAACCACGCACCCACAGCAAGACCGGCCCCGGGAGAGCACCACCCTCCCGGGGCCGATCCACGCCGCGCGTCTCGCCGCGCGCGGAGCGCCTACTCCTCGTCCTCGTCCTTCGGCCGCTCCGTCGCGTGCCCCGTGATCGGCTTCTCGCCCTTCGGCCCCTGGTTCTCGCGCCGCCGCAGGTACCGCTCGAACTCCCGGGCGATCGCGTCCCCCGAGGCCTCCGGCAGCTCCGCGGTGTCCTGCGCCTCCTCCAACTGCTGGACGTACTCCGCGACTTCGGAGTCCTCCGCGGCGAGCTGGTCGACCCCGAGCTGCCAGGCCCTGGAGTCGTCGGCGAGTTCGCCCGGCGGGATGCGCAGGTCGAGCAGGTCCTCGACCTTGTTGATCAGGGCGAGGGTGGCCTTGGGGTTGGGCGGCTGGGAGACGTAGTGCGGGACGGCGGCCCAGAAGGTCACCGCCGGGACGCCGGCGTGCGCGCAGGCCTCCTGGAGGACGCCCACGATGCCCGTGGGGCCCTCGTACCGGCTCTCCTCCAGGTCGAGCGAGCGGGCCACCGTCGGGTCGGAGGTGACGCCGGAGACCGGGACGGGCCGGGTGTGCGGGGTGTCGCCGAGCAGCGCGCCGAGGATGACGACCAGCTCGACGCCCAGCTCGTGGGCGAAGCCCAGCAGTTCGTTGCAGTAGGAGCGCCAGCGCATGCTGGGCTCGATGCCGCGGACGAGCACCAGGTCGCGCGGCTTGGGCTCGGTGACCCGGACCACCGACAGCCGGGTGGTGGGCCAGGTGATCCGGCGGACTCCGCCGTCGAGCCAGATGGTGGGCCGGTTGACCTGGAAGTCGTAGTAGTCCTCGGCGTCGAGCGCGGCGAACACCTTGCCGCCCCAGGTCTCGTCGAGGTGCCCGAGCGCGGCGGAGGCCGCGTCGCCGGCGTCGTTCCAGCCCTCGAAGGCGCAGATCATCACCGGGTCGATCAACTCGGGAAGGTCTTCCAGCTCGATCACCCGGCATCTCCCTCCGTCAGTGGCGGGGGCAACTGCCGCCCCCGTGGTCCCTTACTGCCCAGCCTACGGGCATTGAATGCCCCCGTGGACCGGGTGAGGTGCCCAAGCGTAGTGGTGTCAGCCGACGGGCTCGGCGCAGGCGACGACCGCGTTCATCGCGAGGGTGCCGGGCGCGGGCGGGAGGGTGAAGCTGACGGTGGCCCCCTCCGGGCAGCCCGGCTGCTTCTCCCCGGTGCCGGTGACGGTCTTGGAGACGTAGACCCGGTCGACCTTGTACTCGGGCGCGTGCTCGCCGCCGCCGTCGCAGCGGGTCTCCGCGGTGCCCTCGCGGCCGGAGGCGTCCTTCGTGGCGTACACGCAGTCGCCGACCACGATGCCCGGGCCGCCGCCCCCGCCGGGGTCGCCGGGGTGGGGGTCGTGCAGGTTGCGCAGGCAGGCCCAGGCGGAGCGGCCCTTGGTGACGTCGGGGACGAGGGTGTTCTGGGTCAGGTCGAGGGCGACGTCGGTGCCGTCGGGGCAGTCCGCGCCCTGCGGGAGGGCGGCGGCGACCCCGGTCAGGGTGCCGCTGCGCTTGGTGACCCTGGCCTCGGCCTCGGGGGAGTCGCACGGGGCCATCTCGTAGCGGGGCGCGTCGCTGCCGAGGGTGGCGGGCAGCGCCCGGGCGCAGGAGCCCTCGGCGAAGTAGGCGTCGGTGAGTTGGTCGGGCGGCAGGTAGGTGGAGCCGGGGGCCGCGGTGGGCGCGTGGTAGGCCGCGCTGGCGCCGCTGCCGGGTGCGGAGGGTGCGGAGGGTGCGGCGGACACGGAGGAGCCGGAGGCCGGGGCGCCGGTGGCGCTGGGCGGCGGCGCGGCTGCGGGGTGCCCGGTGGACGAGCAGCCGACCAGCAGCAGTGCGGCGGTGAGCAGTGCGGCGGTGAGCAGTGCGGCGGCGAGCGGGGCCCGTCCCGTTCCGGTCGTGCGCGCGAGGGTGCGCTCCATGGTTCCTTCCTCCGTGCCGTGCGGTGGTCCGCGGGCAGGCTAACCGCCCGACCCGCCCCGGGTGACGGGTTTTCGCCGAACCGGCCCCGGCCCCGCGGCGGCGCGTCCGTTCGCGGTTCGGACCGGGAACCAGCAGGCTGTTCCGGGGGTTTCGCCCCTTTTGTCACCATCGCTCAGCCTGCGAGGAGAGAAGGACATGAAGGCAGCCGTCGTCCGGGACTTCACCGAGCCGCTGGAGATCGAGGAACGGGAGGTGCCGACCCCGGAGCCGCACCAGGTGCTGGTGCGGATCGAGTGCTCGGGCCTGTGCCACACCGACATCCACGCCGCGCACGGGGACTGGCCGGTCAAGCCCTCCCCGCCGTTCGTGCCCGGCCACGAGGGCGTCGGGATCGTGAAGGCGGCCGGGGCGGACGTCCGGCACGTGCAGGTCGGCGAGCGGGTGGCGATCCCGTGGCTGGCCGACGCCTGCGGCCGGTGCGACCACTGCGTGAGCGGCTGGGAGACGCTGTGCCCGAGCCAGCACAACTCCGGCTACTCGGTGGACGGCGCGTACGCGCAGTACGCGCTGGCGCACGGCGACTACGTCGTCCCGGTGCCGGACGGGGTGGACCCGATGGACGCCGCCCCGCTGTCCTGCGCGGGCGTCACCACGTACAAGGCGGTGAAGCTCTCCGGCGCCCGGCCCGGCACCCGGGTGCTGATCTCCGGCATCGGCGGCCTCGGCCACCTGGCGCTGCAGTACGCGCGGATCTTCGGCGCCGAGACGGTCGCCGTGGACATCACCGACGACAAGCTGGCGCTGGCGGAGGAGCTGGGCGCCGACCACGTGATCGACGCCCGCACCCAGGACGTCGCGCACGAGGTGCAGAAGCTCGGCGGCGCGGACGCGGCGGTCTCGCTGGCGGTCTCCAACGCCTCGTTCCGGGCCGCGTACGACGCGCTGCGCCGGGGCGGCACGCTCGTCCTGGTCGCCCTGCCCGCCGGGGGCGAGCTGACCCTGCCGGTGTTCGACACGGTGCTGAACGGGACGAAGGTGATCGGCTCGATCGTCGGCACCCGGCAGGACCTCGCGGAGGTGTTCCGGCTGCACGAACTGGGCCGGACGAAGGTGATCCGGGAGACCCGCAGGCTGGAGGAGGTGAACGACTGCTTCGCGGAGGTGCTCGCGGGCAAGGTCTCGGCCCGACTGGTGTTCGACCTGCGCTGACCCCGCAAGGCGACGGCGCGGACCGAGGACGCGCACCGAGGACGGAACCGACCGGTTCCGTCCTCTTCTGCAAATCCACGCAAGCCGCTTGCGTTTTCTGTCGTACACTCGGCCCATGACACGACGACTCGCCGAGGTGGCGAAGAAGGTCGGGGTCAGCGAGGCGACCGTCAGCCGGGTGCTGAACGAGAAGCCCGGTGTCTCCGAAGCGACCAGGGCGGCCGTGCTCACCGCCCTCGACGTGCTCGGCTACGAGCGGCCCACCCAGTTGCGGGGGGAGCGCGCCCGACTGATCGGGCTGGTCCTGCCCGAGCTGGGCAACCCGATCTTCCCGGCGTTCGCCGAGGCGGTGGGCGGCGCGCTGGCCGGCCAGGGCTTCACGCCCGTGCTGTGCACGCAGACCGCGGGCGGGGTCTCCGAGGCCGACTACGTCGACCTGCTGCTGGAGCAGCACGTCTCCGGCGTGGTCTTCTTCGGCGGCCTGTACGCCCAGGGCGACGCCCCGCACGACCACTACCAGCGCCTCGCCGAGCGCAGCCTGCCGACGGTGCTGCTGAACGCGGCGATCGAGGACCTGGACTTCCCCCGGGTGTCCTGCGACGACGCGGTGGCGGTCGAGCAGGCCTTCGGCCACCTGCGGCAGCTCGGGCACACGAAGATCGGCCTGGTGCTGGGCCCGCTGGACCACATGCCCTCGCAGCGCAAGCTGGCCGCGGCCCGCGCGGTGGTCGCCAAGCTGGGCCTGGAGCTGCCGGACGCGCACGTGGAGCGGGCGCTGTTCAGCCTGGAGGGCGGCCAGGCGGCCACCACCCGGCTGCTGCGCCAGGGCGTCACCGGCGTGGTCTGCGCGAGCGACCCGCTGGCGCTGGGCGCGGTGCGCGCGGTGCGCCGGGCCGGGCTCGCGGTGCCGGACGACGTGTCGGTGGTCGGGTACGACGACTCCTCGTTCATGATGTGCACCGACCCGCCGCTGACCACCGTCCGGCAGCCGATCGAGGCGATGGGCCGCGCGGTGGTGGACCTGCTGGTCGGCGAGATCGCCGGGGTCCGGGTCACCCACGACGAGCTGCTGTTCGAGCCCGAGCTGGTGGTGCGCGGTTCGACCGCCCCGGCCCGCGAACGGAGCTGACCGGCAGCCGGTAGCAGGCCCCTGACGGGGCGCCACGACGAGACCGCCGAGCGGGCGGGCACTTCGGTGCCCGCCCGCTTTTCGTATGCGCACGCTCGGACCGATCCGTTGACATGCTCGTAGCCCCGCTGTAACTCTTGGCTGCCATCACGCAAAAGATGGACAGAAGATTGTCATCTTCTCGACCTTGTGAAGGGACGTCATGAGATCGAAGCGCATAACCGCGCGGCTGACGGCGTCGTCGGCCACGCTGGGAATGCTCCTGCTCGCCGGGCCGCTGCTCCCGGCGGCGCAGGCGGCCGGAGGGCCGAACCTGGCGCTCGGCAAGACCGTCACCGCCTCCAGCGCCAACGGCGGCTACACGGCCGGCAACGTCAACGACGGCAACCAGGACAGCTACTGGGAGTCCACCGGCCTCGCCTCCGCGCAGTGGGTCCAGGTCGACCTGGGCTCGGCGGCCGCCATCGACACGGTGGTGCTGAAGGTGCCCTCCTCCTGGGGCGCCCGGACCGAGACGCTCAGCGTGCTCGGCTCCACCGACGGCACCAACTTCTCCACCATCACCTCCTCGGCGAACTACACCTTCGACCCGGCCTCCGGCGACAAGGCGACGATCTCCTTCGGGGCCACCACCGCCCGCTACGTGCGGGTCAGCATCACCGCCAACACCGGCTGGCAGGCCGCCCAGGTCTCCGAGCTGGAGGTCTACGGCGCCACCTCGGCCTCGGCCAACCTGCTGGCCGGACGCACCTTCACCGCCAGCGGCTACTCGCAGACCTACGTGGCGGGCAACGTCGGCGACGGCAACCAGGCCACCTACTGGGAGAGCGCCAACAACGCCTTCCCGCAGTGGGTCCAGGGCGACCTGGGCTCGGCCGTCCCGGTCAACAAGCTGGTGCTGAAGCTGCCGACCGGCTGGGAGAAGCGGACCGAGACGCTCAAGGTCCAGGGCTCCACCGACGGCAGCAACTTCACCGACCTGCTGGCCTCCGCCGACTACGTCTTCGACCCGGCGTCCGGCAACGCGGTGACCGTCAACCTGGCGACCACCACCACCCGCTACCTGCGGCTGACCTTCACCGGCAACACCGCCTGGCCGGCCGGCCAGCTCTCCGAGTTCGAGGCGTACGGCCCGACCTCCGGCGACACCCAGGCGCCCAGCGCCCCGGCCAACCTGGCCTACAGCTCGCCCGCCTCCGGGCAGATCAAGCTGGTCTGGGGCGCCTCCAGCGACAACGTGGGCGTCACCGGCTACGACGTCTACGCCAACGGCGCGCTGCTGACCTCGGTGTCGGGCAGCACCCTGACGTACACCGACAGCCGCTCCGACAGCCAGACGGTGTCGTACTACGTGAAGGCGAAGGACGCGGCGGGCAACCAGTCCGCCGCCTCCAACACCGTCACCCGCACCGGCCAGTCCGGCGACACCCAGGCGCCCAGCGCCCCGGCCAACCTGGCCTACAGCTCGCCCGCCTCCGGCCAGGTCAAGCTGGTCTGGGGTGCCTCCAGCGACAACGTGGGCGTCACCGGGTACGACGTCTACGCCAACGGCGCGCTGCGCGGCAGCGTCTCCGGCAGCACCCTGACGTACACCGACAGCCAGCCGGACACCGCGACCGTCTCGTACTACGTGAAGGCGAAGGACGCGGCGGGCAACACCTCCGCGGCCTCCAACACCGTGGTGCGCACCGGCAGCGGCGGCGGGACGGGCACCAACCTGGCGGCGGGCAAGCCGATCTCGGCCTCGTCCTCGGTGTTCACCTTCGTGGCGACCAACGCCAACGACAACGACACCTCCACCTACTGGGAGGGCGCGGGCGGCAGCTACCCGAACACCCTCGCGGTGAAGCTGGGCGCGAACGCGACCACCAGCGCGGTGGTGGTCAAGCTGAACCCGGCCTCGGCCTGGGCGACCCGCACCCAGACCATCGAGGTGGACGGCCGCGAGCAGAGCGCGAGCGGCTTCAGCACGATCGTCCCGGCGCAGAGCTACACCTTCGACCCGGCGAGCGGCAACACCGTCACCATCCCGGTGTCCGCGACCGTCGCCGACGTCCAGCTGAAGTTCACCGCCAACTCGGGCTCCGCGGCCGGCCAGGCCGCCGAGTTCCAGGTGATCGGCGTCCCGGCCCCCAACCCGGACCTGACCGTCACCTCGGTGAGCAGCAACCCGGCCGCCCCGGTGGAGACCGACACCCCGACCCTGTCGGCCGTGGTGAGGAACTCCGGCACCAACCCCTCCGGCGCCACCACGGTCAACTTCTACCTCGGCGCGACCAAGGTCGGCTCGGCCGCCGTCGGCGCCCTCGCGGCCGGTGCCTCCACCACCGTCTCCGCGCAGGTCCCGGCGCAGAACGCGGGCAGCTACCAGCTGACCGCGAAGGTCGACGAGGACAACAAGGTCATCGAGCAGGACGAGACCAACAACGCCTTCACCGCCGCGAGCGCCCTGACGGTCAGCCAGGTCGCCTCCTCCGACCTGGTCGCCGCCCCCTCGACCTGGTCGCCCTCCAACCCGGCCGACGGCAGCGCGGTGAACTTCACCGTCGCGGTCAAGAACCAGGGCACGGTGGCCAGCGCCTCCGGCAGCCACGGCATCACCGTGACGATCGCGGACGCCACCACCGGCACCGTGCTGAAGACCCTGACCGGCGCGTACAGCGGCACGCTCGCCCCCGGCGCCACCAGCAGCCCCGTCGCGCTGGGCAGCTGGACCGCCGCCAACGGCCGCTACACCGTCAGGACGGTCATCGCCAACGACGGCAACGAGCTGCCGGTCAAGCAGGCCAACAACACCAGCACCCAGTCGCTGTACGTCGGCCGCGGCGCCAACATGCCGTTCGACACCTACGAGGCCGAGGACGGCACGCTCGGCGGCGGCGCCCAGGTGGTCGGCCCCAACCGCACCATCGGCGACCTGGCGGGCGAGGCCTCCGGCCGCAAGGCCGTCACCCTCAACTCGACCGGCTCCTCGGTGGAGTTCACCACCAAGGCGGCGACCAACACCCTGGTCACCCGGTTCTCCATCCCGGACGCGGCGGGCGGCGACGGCACCAGCGCCACGCTGAACGTCTACGTGGACGGCAGCTTCCTCAAGTCGATCGACCTGACCTCCAAGTACGCCTGGCTGTACGGCTCGGAGACCAGCCCCGGCAACACCCCGAGCGCGGGCAGCCCGCGGCACATCTACGACGAGGCCAACGTCCTGCTGGGCACCACCGTCCCGGCCGGGCACAGGATCAAGCTGCAGAAGGACGCGGCGAACACCTCGCAGTACGCGATCGACTTCGTCAGCCTGGAGCAGGCCACCCAGATCGCCAACCCGGACCCGGCCAAGTACGCCGTCCCGGCCGGCTTCTCGCACCAGGACGTGCAGAACGCCCTGGACAAGGTCCGGATGGACACCACCGGCACCCTGGTCGGCGTCTACCTCCCGGCGGGCGACTACCAGACCGCGAGCAAGTTCCAGGTCTACGGCAAGCCGGTGAAGGTGGTCGGCGCGGGCCCGTGGTTCACCCGCTTCTACGCCCCCGCCGGCCAGTCCAACACCGACGTCGGCTTCCGGGCCGAGTCCACCGCCAACGGCTCGACCTTCAGCGGGTTCGCCTACTTCGGCAACTACACCTCGCGGATCGACGGCCCCGGCAAGGTGTTCGACTTCGCCAACGTCGCGAACATCACGATCGACAACATCTGGACCGAGCACATGGTCTGCATGTACTGGGGCGCCAACACGGACTTCATGACGATCACCAACTCGCGGATCCGGGACACCTTCGCCGACGGCATCAACATGACCAACGGCTCGACCGACAACCTGGTCTCCAACAACGAGGCCCGGGCCACCGGTGACGACTCCTTCGCGCTGTTCTCCGCGATCGACGCGGGCGGCGCGGACGAGAAGAACAACGTGTTCCAGAACCTCACCTCGATCCTGACCTGGCGCGCGGCGGGCGTCGCGGTGTACGGCGGCTACGCCAACACCTTCCGCAACATCTACATCGCGGACACCCTCTGCTACTCGGGCGTCACCATCTCCTCGCTGGACTTCGGCTACCCGATGAACGGCTTCGGGGCCTCGCCCACCACCAACCTGCAGAACATCTCGCTGGTCCGGGCGGGCGGCCACTTCTGGGGCCAGCAGGTCTTCCCGGCGATCTGGGTGTTCTCCGCCTCCAAGGTGTTCCAGGGCATCCGGGTGAGCGACGTGGACATCGTCGACCCGACCTACAGCGGCATCATGTTCCAGACCAACTACTCGGGCGGCCAGCCGCAGAACCCGATCACCGACACCGTCTTCACCAACGTGTCGATCAGCGGGGCGCAGCGCAGCGGTGACGCCTTCGACGCCAAGTCCGGCTACGGCATCTGGGCCAACGAGATGCCGGAGGCGGGCCAGGGCCCGGCGGTCGGCAGCGTCACCTTCAACCACCTGACCCTGAGCAACAACTACAAGGACATCCAGAACACCACCTCGACGATGCACATCACCGTCAACCCGTAGCACCCCGTACGCGGAGAGGGCGGGCGCCCGCGGCGCCCGCCCTCTCCGTCGTGCCCGTCCGCCCGCCCGGGCTCAGCGCCGCGGGGCCGGGCCGGTGGACGACCGGACGACCAGCTCCGGCTCGAACAGCAGCTCGCCGGGCGCGGTCGGGGCGCCGTCGATCCGGCCGACCAGCAGCGAGACCGCGGCCCGGCCGATCGCCTCGATCGGCTGGCGGACGGTGGTCAGCGGCGGCCGGGTGCAGTTGATGAAGGGCGAGTCGTCGAAGCCGATCACCGACAGGTCGCCGGGCACGTCCAGCCCGGCCCGCCGGGCGGCCCGGACGACCCCCAGGGCGAGCGGGTCGCTGGCGCAGATCACCCCGGTCACGCCGCTCTCCAGCAGGCGCCCGGCGGCCGCCTGGCCGCCCTCCAGGCCGAACATGGTGTGCGCCACCCAGCCGGGGTGCGGCTCGCGGCCCCGCAGGGCGTACTGCTCGACGAAGGAGGCCAGCTTGCGGCGGGACGGGACGTGGTCCTCGGGCCCGACCAGCAGCCCGATCCGCTCGTGCCCCAGCGCGGCCAGGTGGGTGTAGGCCTGGGCGACCGCGGCCGCGTCGTCGGTGGAGACCTGCGGGAAGCCCAGCTCCTCCACCGAGGCGTTCAGCAGCACCACCGGGACGCCGCGCTCGCGCAGTTGCGCGAAGTGCTCGTGCGAGGCGTCCGCCTGGGCGCAGTGCCCGCCCGCGAAGACCACCCCGGAGACCTGCTGCTCGAGCAGCATGCCGACGTGGCTGGCCTCGCCGAGGCCCGCGGTGCGGGTGCACAGCAGCGGGGTGAAGCCGCCCTGCGCGAGCGCGCCGCCGACCACCTCCGCGAGCGCCGGGAAGATCGGGTTCTGCAGTTCGGGCAGCACCAGGCCGATCAGCCGGGCGCGTTCGCCGCGCAGCCGGCTCGGCCGCTCGTAGCCCAGCACGTCCAGGGCGGTGAGGACGGCGATCCGGGTGGCGGCGCCGACGCCCGGTCTGCCGTTCAGGACCCGGCTGACCGTGGCCTCACTGACTCCGACGTGCTTCGCGACCACGGAGAGCTTGCTCTTCATGCGCAAAAGTAGAACAGAATCGAGCAAGAACCAGCAAGGACGTCAGCAAGTCCGGGGTGGCCGCCCGTAACCGGGCGAGGCCTGGCGTAACGGCGACGGACGGCCGTCGATGCACAGTCGTAACTTTTCACTTTCTCGTCAACCTCTTGCGTGGCATGGTTCAAGGACCTACGTTCCTCACACGTCGGCTTTCGCCCGGCCCCACCCGAAACCTCTCCCACCCATGGGGTACGCATGATGCTGAACAGATCGAGCCGGATGGCCGCCCTCGCTCTCGCCGCGGGCCTGCTGCTGAGCACCGCCGCGTGCAGCAGCGACTCCTCCGGCGGCGGCAACGACGCCGCGGCCGGCGTCGCGGACGGCAAGCCGCTCGACCCGAACGCGACCGTCACCATCTCCATCGACTGCGCCCCGGGTGCGGACCAGGCCGCGGGCAAGGCCAACTACGCCGACGACCTGGCGCTCTTCAAGACCAAGTACCCGAACGTCACCATCAACGCGAAGCCGTACGTCGGCCAGTGCGAGGTCCCGGCCCAGCAGACCGCGCAGTACAAGGCGCACGACGAGACCGGCGCCTTCCACGCCTACTTCACCGACCGCGACGCCACGCTGAACTCCGGCGACGCCCAGGACATCACCAAGTACGTCAACGACGAGACGCTGCCCGGCTTCTCCTCGATGCTGCCGTCCGTCAAGGACAACATGACGGTGGACGGCAAGGTCTACGCGCTGCCGATCAACTACTACACCACCGGCCTGGTCTACAACCGCGACCTGTTCAAGCAGGCCGGCCTCGACCCCGACAAGCCGCCGACCACCTGGGACGAGCTGCAGGCCGACGCCAAGAAGATCGCCGCGCTGGGCAACGGCATCACCGGCTACGAGGACTACTCCGGCGGCAACACCGGCGGCTGGCACTTCACCTCCGAGCTCTACAGCCTCGGCGGCAAGATGGTCACCGACGACGGCAAGAAGGCCGCCTTCAACTCGCCCGAGGGCAAGCAGGTCCTCAAGCGCCTGCACGACATGCGCTTCACCGACCAGAGCATCAGCGCCACCCCGGTCACCCAGTGGGCCGACGCCTTCCCGCCGCTGGCCACCGGCAAGGTCGGCATGTTCCTGGGCGCCCCCGACGTCATCAAGCACCTGATCGAGGTCCTCGGCGCCGACGCCAAGGCGTACGGCCTCGGCCCGATGCCCGGCGCCACCGGCCCCGGCAACAGCCTCGGCGGCGGCGACCTGTACTACATCAAGAAGGGCCAGACCCCGAACCAGATCAAGGCCGAGATCGCCTGGATCAACTTCCAGTACCAGACCCCGGACGCCGGCCAGTTCAACTTCGCCCGCGCCAAGACCCTCGCGGGCAGCAGCAAGGACCCGGTCGCGATCGCCGTCCCGCAGCCGTACTTCTGGGCCGCCGAGTCGCCGCAGATCAAGGCCATCACCGAGTCGCTGAAGACCAACGGCAACCTGCCGCTGTCCAACTACGACCCGTACGTCAAGAACCCCACCAAGTCGATCACCGAGCCGCCGGCCGCCCAGCAGCTCTACAAGATCCTCGACACCGCGATGTCGGCCGCCCTCACCGACCCCAACGCGAACCTCGACAGCGTCCTCGCCACCGCCGAGTCCCAGGCCAACCAGATCCTGGCCAACCAGTGACCGGTGCCGCCGGCCGGACCGCCCCCTCCCCGCGGTCCGGCCGGCGGCCGGTCCCCTGACGAGGAGTCACCACCCATGACCACCACGCTGACCCGCGGGCGGCCCGGAGCCGACACGGTCCGCACCCGCACCCCGCGCCGGGGCGGACACCTGCGCCGCGCCCTCGCCCGGAACCTCCGCGCCCACGCCTTCCTGATCGGCGCCCTGCTCTGCTTCGCGCTGTTCACCTGGTACCCGATGGTCCGCGAGATCGTCATGTCGTTCCAGAAGGTCCGCTACGGCGAGACCCACTGGGTCGGGTTCGACAACTTCCGGCAGATCTTCGCCGACCCCGAGTTCTGGCCCGCCTGGCGCCACACCCTCGAGTTCACCGGCATCGCCCTGTTCTTCGGCTTCGTGGCGCCGTTCGTCACCGCCCTCGTGATCAACGAGTTCCGGCACGCCCAGAGCTACCTGCGGATCCTGGTCTACCTGCCCGTGATGCTGCCCCCGGTCGCGGGCATCCTGCTGTTCAAGTACTTCATGGACCCGGGCTACGGCCTGTTCAACCAGATCCTGAGCTTCCTGCACCTGCCCACCTCGTCCTGGCTGGCCTCGCAGGACACCGCGATGTTCTCCCTGGTCATCGTCTCCACCTGGGCCAACATGGGCAGCGCCACCCTGGTCTACCTGGCCGCCCTGCAGAGCATCCCCGGCGAGCTGTACGAGGCCGCCGAACTCGACGGCGCCGGCCTGCTGCGCCGCGTCTGGCACGTCACCGTGCCGCAGACCCGCCTGATCCTCTCCCTGATGCTGATGCTGCAGGTGGTCGCCACCATGCAGATGTTCACCGAGTCCTTCGTCCTCACCGGCGGCGGACCGCAGGGATCGACCACCACCGTGGTCTACATGCTCTACAACTACGCGTTCAACTTCGACAAGTTCAACACCGCGGCCGCACTGGGCGTCGTCCTGCTGCTGGTGCTCGGCGCCTTCTCCGCCCTCTACCTGTGGCTGGAGCGCCGGGGCGGGGAGGAGTGACGATGAGCAAGCCCGTCCACAGCGGCACCCGCACCCTGATCTCCCCGGTCCGGCTCAACCAGCCCGGCGGCCGCCGGACCTACCGGATCGTCCTGGTCCTGACCCTGGCCGTCGCCACCCTGGTCTTCGTCGGCCCGCTCTACTGGATGGCCACCGGCGGCTTCAAGTCCTCCCAGGAACTGGTCCGCACCCCGCCCACGCTCGTCCCCGAACACCCCAGCACGCACGCCTTCACCGAGGCCTGGGACCGGCTCGGCATGGGCCAACTGCTGCTCAACACCGTCGTGTACGCGGGCGGCGCCCTGCTGCTGCAGCTGATCTTCTGCGTCGCCGCCGCGTACTCGCTCTCCAAGCTGCGCCCGGTCCTCGGCCACGTGATCCTCGGCATGATGCTGGCCTCGATGATGATCCCGGCCGCCGCCCTGGTGATCCCGCAGTACCTGACGGTGCTCGACCTGCCGCTGATCCACGTGAACCTGATGAACACCCCGTGGGTGATCTGGCTGCCCACCGTGGCCAACGCGTTCAACGTCTTCCTGCTCAAGCGCTTCTTCGACTCGATCCCCAACGAGCTGCTCGACGCGGCCTCCATCGACGGGGCGGGCCCGCTGCGCACCCTCTGGTCGGTGATCCTGCCGCTGTCGCGGCCGATCCTCGGCGTGGTGTCGATCTTCGGACTGGTCGCGGTCTGGAAGGACTTCCTGTGGCCGCTGATCACCGTGCCCGAGCACGAGACGCTCAACGTCGGCGTCAACACCGCGGCCACCTCGATGCCGCAGAACACCCTGATCGCGGGCCTGTTCCTGGCGTCCGTCCCGACCATCGCCCTGTTCCTGGTCTTCCAGCGCAACATCATGGCCGGCCTCACCGCGGGCAGCCTCAAGGGCTGAGGCCCGCACCGGCGAGCCCCAGGTCCAACAACTTCTGAAAGGAAACCCTGACCGTGTCAGAGCAGTGGTGGCGGAACGCGGCGATCTACCAGGTGTACCCGCGCAGTTTCGCCGACGGCAACGGCGACGGCATCGGGGACCTCGCCGGAGTGCGGGCGAAGCTGCCGTACCTCGCCGAACTCGGCGTGGACGCCATCTGGTTCAACCCCTGGTACCCCTCCCCGATGGCCGACGGCGGCTACGACGTCGCCGACTACCGGGACGTCGACCCGGTGTTCGGCACCCTCCAGGACGCCGAGAAGCTGATCGCCGAAGCGGCCGAGCACGGCATCCGCACCATCGTGGACGTCGTCCCCAACCACGTGTCCGACCGGCACCCGTGGTTCCGGGCCGCCCTGGCGGCCGCCCCCGGCAGCCCCGAACGGGAGCTGTTCCACTTCCGCGAGGGCCGCGGCGAGCACGGCGAACTCCCGCCCAACAACTGGGAGTCCGAGTTCGGCGGCTGCCCCTGGACCAGGATCGACGACGGCCAGTGGTACCTCCACCTGTTCGCCGCCGCCCAGCCCGACCTGAACTGGGACCACCCGCAGGTCCGCCGCGAGCACGAGGAGATCCTGCGGTTCTGGTTCGACCGCGGCGCGGCCGGCGTCCGGATCGACTCGGCCGGCCTGCTCGCCAAGGACGCGGCCCTGCCCGACCTCGTCCCCGGCGCCGACCCGCACCCCTACCTCGACCGCGACGACCTGCACGACATCTACCGCTCCTGGCGGGCCATCGCCGACTCCTACGAGGACCCGCGCGTCCTGATCGGCGAGATCTGGGTGCCCGACACCGAGCGCTTCGCCCGCTACCTGCGCCCGGACGAGATGCACACCGCGTTCAACTTCGACTTCCTGGCCCGCCCCTGGGACGCCGGACAACTGCGCGAGTCGATCGACGCCACCCTCGCCGCGCACGCCCCGGTCGGCGCCCCCGCCACCTGGGTGCTCTGCAACCACGACGTCACCCGCACCGTCACCCGCTACGGCCGCGCCGACACCCGCTTCGCCTTCGACGCCAAGGCCTTCGGCACGCCCACCGACCTCGCCCTCGGCCTGCGTCGGGCCCGGGCGGCCGCCCTGCTGACCCTGGCCCTGCCCGGCTCCCTCTACCTCTACCAGGGCGAGGAGCTCGGCCTGCCCGAGGTCGAGGACCTGCCGCTGGACCGGCTCCAGGACCCGATGCACTTCCGCTCCGGCGGCACCGACCCCGGCCGCGACGGCTGCCGCGTCCCGCTGCCCTGGACCGGCCAGGAGCCGCCCTTCGGCTTCTCCCCGGACGGCGCGAAGGAACCCTGGCTCCCGCAGCCCGCCGACTGGGCGAAGCTCACCGTCGCCGCCCAGAGCGGCGACCCGGACTCCATGCTGGAGCTCTACCGCGAGGCGCTGCGGATCCGCCGCACCGAACTCGCCACCGCCCCGGCCGACCTGACCTGGCTGCCCACCGCCCCGCACGCCCTGCTCTTCACCCGCGGCACGGCCGGCTTCGCCTGCGCCGTCAACCTCGGCACCGAACCCCTCGACCTGCCCGCCCACGACACCCTGCTGCTCACCAGCGGGCCGCTGGCCGACGGCCAACTGCCCCCCGACACGGCCGCCTGGCTCCGCCTGCCCTGACACCGGACGGACCCCGGCCGCCCGGGGCCGCGCCGCCCCCCCCCCCCGGGGGGGGGCGGCGCGGCCCCTTCCACGTCCCGCGGTTCCCCCGCCGCACCCGCGGCCCTCGCGCCCGACCTGGAACGAGTCGCGTCCCACAGGAAGCTGCTCACCGCCGCCGGGGAGGCCGGCCGGGTGTGCAGGCGGCTCCGTCCCCGTCAGCTGATTCGTGGGCCTTCACCAGCCACCAGCAGGAGTTTCACCAAATCTCCGGTGAGGGCTGTCACAGGATGTATCGGTTGCCCTCGGCGCGTGACATGCTCCCCGTATGGCGGAGCAGCGGAGGCGGGCGACGCCCCGGTCAGGAGGGGCTGGGGCGGTTTCGGCCGTTGTGCAGGACGTGCTTGCTGCTCTGCCGGGTTCGGTGGTTCTCCTCGTGCCGGTGCACGGGCCGGACGGGGAGGTCGTGGACCTGCGGGTGGCGGCGGTCTCGCCCGGGGTGGTCGACATCGGCGGCCGCGGCGCCGCGGGCCTGCCGGGCATGAGCGTGCGGGCCACCTACCCGGGCGTCGAGGACACCGAGCTGTGGCGCGGCTACCTGGCGGCGCTGGAGACCGGAACCTCCTACGAGGAGGAGCTGGAGTACCGGGAGAGCGCCGCCGGGATCCCGCACCTCTCCCGCTACCGGGTGCGCGCGGCGCGCTGCGAGGGCGGGCTGATCGTCTCCTGGGAGCGCCTGGACGCCGACGAGCGCGAGCGGCGGCGCCTGGCGCTGATGCAGAGCCTGGGTCGGATGGGCTGGGTGGACCGCGACCTGGTCCGCGCGGAGCTCACCTGGTCCGACGAGGTCTACTCGATCTTCGAGCGGGACCGCGCCCTGGGCCCGATGACCCTGGAGGAGCTCTCCTCCCACGCCGAGGACGAGGACCGCCTCGCGGTGGAGAGCGCGGTCCGGCTCCTGCTGGAGAGGGGCGAGCCGCTGGACCGGGCCTTCCGCCTGCGCCTGCCCGGGCGGCAGGCCCGCCACGTGCGGGCGGTCTTCGAGGCCGAGACGGACGTCGAGGGCCGGCCGGTGCGGTTGCACGGCCTCTTCCAGGACCTCACCGACACCAAGGAGACCGAGCGGCTGCTGCTGGAGCAGCAGGAGGCGGCGCTCGCCCATCAGGGCCAGCTCGCTGCCGAACGCGCCCTGGCCGCCCGCCTCCAGGAGACCCTGCTCCCGTTGCCCCAGCGGAATGTGAAGGTGTCCGGACTGACCGTCGACGTCGTCTACCGGCCGCTGCAGGAGGGGCTCGGCCTCGGCGGCGACTGGTACAGCGCCGTCGAACTGTCCGACGGCAGCGTGCTGCTGGTCGTCGGCGACGTCGCCGGGCACGGCCTGGACGCGGTCGCCACCATGGCCCTGCTGCGCTTCACCGCCAAGGGCATGGCCATCACCGGCACCCCGCTGCCCGACGTCCTGACCAACCTGAACACCCTCCTGCTGCACACCCCGGAGCGCGACGGTGACACCGCCACCATGGTCATGGCCGTCTACGAGCCCGCCTCCTCCCGCCTCACCTGGGTGCGGGCCGGCCACCCGCCGCCCCTGCTGGTGCGCGACGGCCGGGCCCACTTCCTGCCCTCCACCGGCGGCATCCTGCTCGGCGCGACCAGTACGCCCCGCTACCAGGCGTCCGTCCTCGACCTGCTGCCCGGCGATCACCTGCTGCTCTACACCGACGGCCTGATCGAGCAGCCGGGCGAATCCATCGACCAAGGACTGGCCAGGCTGGCCGACGCCGCCCTGGCCCACGCCGACAGCCCCCACTTCCTGGACGACGCCGTTCGCGACCTGGTCGCCTCACGCACCCGCCGGGACGACATCTGCGTCCTGCACATCAGCCGCTGACGAGGACGCGCCGCGCGAGGGGCGTCGGCCAACAGCCCACCTGCGCCCCCGGCCAGACCGGCGGGGCCTGCAACGGCTCTGTCCGAATCCAACGATCAGATGATCTGAAAGAAGCGGTCTAGTTGCACCAGCCGTCCCGGTACGCCGCCCAGTGGTCCGGCGTCGCCGCGAAGTCCACGTACAGCGCGAGTCCGAAGTTCCGCCGCCCGCCCGGGCCCAGACCCAGCCGGGCGCCGCGGACCGCCGCGCGGACGGTCTCGGCGTCGCCGCGGTGCGAGGGCGTGTCCGCCCAGTAGGCGGGCAGGCCCATCAGCAGGTCGACCCCCGGCGGGGTGTTGGCCAGGGCCAGCGAGGTCTGCCGGGCCACGTAGCCGCCGTACAGCGACTCCACCGGCATCGAGGTGTCGTACGACATCACCGCGACCTGGTCGACCCGCCGGGCCGCCGCCGCGAAGTACCCGGCGGACCAGTACTTGCCGTGGTGGCTGAGCGCGAAGGTGACCCGGCCCAGCCCCGGGACGGGGTCGATCTGCGGGGCGGCGATGGACAGCGGCACCGAGCGGGCCGCGGTCAGCGCGTGCACCTGGTCGAGCAGGGCCAGGAACCCGGGGGAGCCGGAGTGCACCGGCTCCAGGTCGAAGTGGACGCCGTCGAAGCCCAGGTCGAGGACCTGCCGCGCGGAGGCGGCGATCCGGTCCCGGACGTCGGGGCGGTCCAGGTGCAGGCCCTCCTTCTCGGGCGCCACCACGTCCCCCAGCCAGGACTGCACCCGCACCCCCGGCAGCGCCGCGTGCGCCCGGGCCAGGAAGTCCGCGGCCCCGGGCGCCAGCGCCGGGTCGAGCGAACCGTCGTGCTCCAGCGGCCCGGTGTGCACGTACAGGTCGTGGATGCCGGTGCTGCGCACCTTCGCGGCCAGCGCGGTCAGCTCCGCGGGCGTGCGCCGCCCGTCGACCCAGGCGTGCCCCAGCCAGAGCGCGTCCTTGCCGCGGGTGCGGGCGTCCGCCGCCGGGTCGCCCGCGTACTCCCAGCGCAGCGCCGCGGCGGCGCCCAGCACCGGCAGGACCAGCAGGAGCAGGACGGTGCCGAGCGCGGTGAGGACGCGCCGCCGTCGGCTCCAGCGGGTCCGCCCCCGCCAGCGGCGGCCGGCCCGGCCGGCCAGTGTCCGCCATTCGGACGCGCGCAGGGCGCGTCGCAGGCGCTTCGACCCGGTCTGTTCCCCCGAAGTGGGCATGATCGTTGCTCCCTTCCGGTGGACAAGGACGCCCACGATGTGGAAAGGGTTCCGATCGCACCCCGGCGGACCGATACCCTGGCGGGGTGCACCCCCGGTCCAGGCGGGGCGCATAGCCGACAGCCGTCGCACTCAGGGAGCAGCCACATGGCCACCGTTGTACCCACGTCCGCCCAGCAGGCCCGCGCCGACGCCCTGCGCGAGGCCCTCGCCACCCGAGTCGTGGTGGCCGATGGGGCGATGGGCACGATGTTGCAGGCGCAGGATCCGTCGTTGGAGGACTTCCAGCAGTTGGAGGGCTGCAACGAGGTTCTGAACGTCACGCGGCCGGACATTGTGCGTTCGGTGCATGAGGCGTATTTCGCGGTGGGTGTGGACTGTGTGGAGACCAACACCTTCGGGGCGAATTACTGGGCGTTGGGTGAGTACGACATCTCGGAGCGGA
>NZ_JBIAVO010000017.1:0-166776 GCF_042894345.1 Kitasatospora sp. NPDC001540 | reverse complement strand
CCCAAGCGCCCCGAACTCGACCGGATCGTCGCCGACGCCTGGGAGTTCACCCTCGCCCACCGCGCCTGACCAGCACCCCACCCCGACCCGACCCCCACCGTCGAAGACCCTGTGTACAGGAACTTCACCAAACCCCCACGCCGTGCGGGCAGGCGCCCGTAGGCTGAGTGAGGGACCGGTGGGGGTCGGCCCACGAGCAGGGGGGCAAGGACGAATGGGGCGTACACGCGTCCTGGTGGTCGACGGCCACCGGATCTTCGCCGAGGCGCTCGCCACGGCGCTGGCCGCCGAACCCGACGTGGACGTCGGGGCGGCGGGCAGCGCGGCGGCGGCCGAACGGGCACTGGAGCGCGCGGCGGGCGAGCACCGCCCGTACGACGTGGTGCTGGTCGACGTCGACCTGGGCGTCGTGCCGGTGCCGCCGCCCCGCGGCCCGGCCGCCGTGCCGGTGCCCCGGCGGGCCCCGCAGCCCCCCGGCGGGCAGCCGCCGCTGACCGACGGGATCGCCCTGGTGGCCCGGATCCGGCGGGCCCACCCGCAGGTGCGGGCCGTCCTGCTGGCCGCCGCGGACGACCCGCAGCGGGCCGCCCGCGCCCTGCAGGCCGGGGCCAACGGCTGGGTGGCGCGCGAGAGTTCGCTCGGCGCGCTGATGGCGGTGGTGCGCGGCGTCCGGCGCGACGAGACGCACCTGCCGCCCGCGCTGCTCACCGGTGTGGTCCGCGAACTGACCTCGGCCCGCCGGGACCGCTCGGAGAGCGAGCGGCTGGTGGCCGCGCTCACCCCCCGCGAGGAGGAGGTGCTGCGCTGCATGGTGGCCGGTCTCGGCCGGCAGGCCGTCGCGGAGCGGCTGTTCCTCTCCCCGCACACCGTCCGCACCCACATGCAGAACGTCCTGGGCAAGCTGGGGGTGCACTCCACGCTGGCGGCGGTCGCGGTCGCCCGCCGGGCCGGGGTCGCCCCCCTGGAACCGCCCGGGCCGCCCGCCGCGCCCGCCCCGGCCACCGCCCCCGTCCCTCCGCCGACCGTCGCCTCTGCCGCAGGCCCCGGCCCGGGCTGAACGAGCCCGCGCCCTTCCGCACGTTCCACTCCGTGAGTCAGGTAGACCGGAGGTCAGATGTCGCCGCACCCCACTGCCGCACGCCCGTACCGGGCCCGCATCCCGCTGCCCGCCCAGCGGGCCGGTTCGCCCGGCCTGCGCACCCTGGTCGTCGGGGGCGGCGCCGCCGGGACCGCGCTGGTCCGCGACCTGGACCGGACCCCGGACTTCGGCCTCCATCCGGTCGGCGTCCTGGACGACGATCCGGCCAAGGCCGGGCTGGACGTCTCCGGCAGCCCCGTCCTCGGCCCGCTCGCCGACCTCACCGACCTGGCCCTCACCCACGCCGCCCAGGTGGTGGTCCTCGCCATCCCCGGCCTCCCGCACCAGCGGGTGCGCGAGCTCGCCACCGCCGCGGCCGCGGCCGGTGCGTCCGTCCGTTACCTGCCGTCCTTCCTGTCCGCGCTGCGCCGCGAGGTGGTCGGCTCCGACATGCGCACCCTGGACGTCAACCGGCTGATCGGCCGGCACGAGGTCCACGTGGTCTCCCCGGACGTCCGCACCGTCATCGAGGGCCGCCGGGTCCTGGTCACCGGCGCCGGTGGTTCGATCGGCAGCGAACTGTGCCGGCAGGTCCAGGCGTTCGGGCCCGCCGCGCTCTACATGCTCGACCACGACGAGTCCAACCTGCACCGGCTGCAGCTCGACATCTGGGGCGAGGCGCTGCTCACCGACGAGTCCCTGGTGATCGCCGACATCCGGGACCGCCCCCGGATCCAGCAGATCTTCCGCGACCTGCGCCCCGACGTGGTCTTCCACGCCGCCGCGCACAAGCACCTCCCGCTGCTGGAGCGCCACCCCAGCGAGGCGGTGAAGTCCAACGTGCTGGGCACCGACCACCTGGTCGAGGCGGCGCTGGCCACCGGCGTCGAACGCTTCGTGCTGATCTCCACCGACAAGGCCGCCGACCCGACCTCGGTGCTGGGCGCGAGCAAGCGGCTGGCCGAGCTGATCGTCCAGGCCAACGCCCGCGACGCCCGCAACCTGGGCACCGGCGTCTTCACCGCCGTCCGCTTCGGCAACGTCCTCGGCTCGCGCGGCTCGCTGCTGTCGGTGCTGGAGGAGCAGTTGCGCAGCGGCGGCCCGGTGACGGTCACCCACCCCGACGTCACCCGCTTCTTCATGACCATCGAGGAGGCCGTCGGCCTGGTCCTGGAGGCCGGACGGATGGCCGAGGGCGGCGAGGTGTTCGTCCTCGACATGGGCGAGCCGGTCCGGATCGTCGACCTGGTCCACAACTTCGCCGAACAGGTGCAGCTGGGCGCGGACGAGGTGGAGATCCGCTACACCGGCCTGCGGGCCGGGGAGAAGCTCAACGAGGCGCTGTTCTCCGACAGCGAGGAGCGCCTCCCCACCGCCCACCCCCGGATCTTCGCCACCGTCGCCGACCACGCCACCGTCCCCGAGGACCTGGCCGGCGGCCTCACCGGCCTCTACGGCGCGGCCACCGTCAACTCCGACCCCGAGGTCCGCGACCGCCTGGCGGCGCTGCTCCCCGGCTACCAGACCGCCCACGCCAGGACCCCGGCCCTCGCGACCCCGTACCCGGACGGTTTCTAGGGGAGTCCCGTCAGGGGCTCGGGAGGAACGGCGGGATGCGTATTCAGGGGCTCGGGGAACGGCGAGTCCGAGCTGCTGCTGGCCGGAGCCCACCGGAGGTCCGTGCTGCTTCGGGCCGCGGTGACAGAACCCGAAGCCGACGCGCGCTCCGGCAGTGCACCGTGAGCAGACCCGTGCCCGCCGTTCCCCGGGCCCCTGATGGGGCCCTCGTGACGGGGCCCTCGTGCGGGGCCTCTCAGCTGCTGCGGTCGAAGGGGGCCACCAGGTTGCGGAGCAGGGCGGCGAGTTCGGTCTGCTGGGCGGGGGCGAGCTGGGCGAGGATCTCGCGTTCGTGGGCGAGGAGGCCGGCCAGGGCCTGGTCGGCCTTGTCGCGGCCGGCGTCGGTGAGGCGGACCAGGACGCCGCGGCGGTCGTCGGGGTCGGGGAGGCGCACGACCAGGCCCTTGGCGGTGAGGCGGTCGATCCGGTTGGTCATGGTGCCGGAGGTGACCAGGGTCTGGGTGAGGAGCTGGCCGGGGGAGAGCTGGTAGGGGGAGCCGGCCCGGCGCAGGGCGGTGAGGACGTCGAACTCCCAGGGTTCGAGGCCGTGCTCGGCGAAGGCGGTGCGGCGGGCGCGGTCGAGGTGGCGGGCGAGCCGACTCACCCGACTGAGGACCTCAAGCGGTTCCACGTCGAGGTCGGGGCGCTCTCGGCGCCATGCTGCGACCAGCCGGTCGACCTCGTCCTCCATGTCGATCAGTGTATCGGGGGGTGTGTCGATGTGAAGTCTCTTGACATCAAGAGATAACAAAGGGAGTCTCGTCGTTACAGAGATATCTTGATGTCGAGATACTTTCGGGAGCCGCACCATGCCCGCCCACTGGGACGCCGACCAGTACCTCCGCTACGCCGACCTGCGGAACCGCCCCTTCGAGGACCTGCTCGCCCGCGTCCCGGAGCTGCCGCCCGCCCCCACCGTGCTCGACCTCGGCTGCGGCCCGGGCAACTCCACCGCCGCGCTGCGCCGCCGCTGGCCGGACGCCCGGCTGCTCGGCCTGGACTCCTCGCCCGAGCTGCTGGCGAAGGCCCGCGGCGCCGACGGCGAACCCACCGCCGTGTACCGGCAGCAGGACGTCACGCAGTACGACCCGGCGCCCGAGCGGCCCGACCTGATCGCCTCCAACGCCGCCCTGCACTGGATGGACACCGACACCGCCGACCACCTGGACCTGTTGCCGCGCTGGGCGGCCGCACTGCGCCCCGGCGGGGTGATCGCCTTCCAGCTGCCCGGCAACTTCGCCGCCCCCAGCCACACCCTGCTCGCCGAACTGCGCCGCGCCCCGCACTGGCGCGAGCGGCTGGGCACCGTCCGCCCGGACGCCTCCTGCCACCAACCGGAGCGCTACGCACGGACGTTGATGGCGGCGGGCTGCACCGCGGACGTCTGGGAGAGCACGTACACGATGGTGCTGCCGGGCCCCGACCCGGTGCTGGAGTGGGTCAAGGGCTCCACCCTGCGCCCGGTGCTGGACCGGCTGCCCGAGGAGCGGGAGCGCGCCGAGTTCCTGGCCGAGTACGGGGCGCTGCTGCGCGCGGCGTACCCGGCCACCGAGCACGGCACGCTGTTCCCGTTCCGCCGGGTCTTCGCGGTGGCGGTCAAGCGGTGAGGCGCTGACGGCGCGTCACTTGGCGCCGGGCAGCGCCGGGTGGCGCCCCAGCACCACCACGCCGACCACGATCGCGGCCAGCCCGGCGCTCTGCCAGGCCAGCGCCCCCGGGGTGAGGCGCAGCCGGTCGCCGAGGAAGCCGACCGCGCAGGCGATCCCGGCCAGCGGCTGGGCCGCGGTGAGGGCGGGCAGCGACATCCGCAGCGGCGCGGCCTCGAACGCGGACTGCACCAGCAGCAGGCCGATCACGCCCAGCCCGACCACGGTGTACGGCGGCCAGGAGACCAGCGCGGCCGCCGCCCCGTCTCGGTCGATCCGGTCGAAGGTGGTGCGGGTGAGCGCGTCCTGCAGGCCGTAGAGCAGCCCGGCGGCCAGCGCCAGCAGGGTGGCCTCCTCGAACAGCGGCAGGCGGCGGGCCACCGTGACCAGCAGCAGGGCCAGGCCGGAGACGATCCCGAAGACCAGCCAGTAGCGCAGCGGTCCGGCCGCCGGGCCGCCGCCCCGAGGCTGTCCGGCGGCGATGAACGCGGTGACGCCGAGGGCGATCAGGGCGACGCCGATCCAGCCGGCGCGGCCCAGCCGGGTGCCGGTGATCCGGCGGGCCAGCAGCATCGCCCAGACCAGGTTGGTGGCCAGCAGCGGTTCGACCAGGGCGACTTCGCCCTGGCTGAGGGCCAGCGCGGAGAGCGCCTGGCCGCCGATCATGAAGGCGATGCCGAGCAGCCAGTCGGGCATCCGCATCAGGTCGAGCAGCAGCCGCCAGCGCAGCAGGTCGCCGCTGGGCGCGCGCTGGGCGGCGTGCTGCTGCAGGACGAATCCGGCGCCCAGGCAGCAGGCGGCGCCGAGGGACAGCAGGAAGACCGCCACGGGTGCTCCTGTCGCGGGGGCGGCCCGGGCCTCGGTGCGGGGCCGGGCCGGTCGGTGTCAGTTCTTGCGCTCGCCGACCAGCTTGGGGTGCCGCTCCAGGCCCTCCAGGCCGTGCCAGGCGAGGTTGACCAGGTGGGCGGCGACCTCCGCCTTGGCGGGCTTGCGGACCTCCAGCCACCACTGGCCGGTCAGCGCCACCATGCCGACCAGCATCTGCGAGTACATCGGCGCCAGCCTGGCGTCGAAGCCCCGGGACTTGAACTCCAGCCCGAGGATGTCCTCGACCTGGGTGGCGATGTCGCCGATCAGCGAGGCGAACGAGCCGGTGGACTGGGCCACCGGCGAGTCCCGGACGAGGATCTTGAAGCCGTCGGTGGAGGTGTCGATGTAGTCCATCAGCGCGAACGCGGCCTGCTCCAGCAGCTCGCGGGAGTGCCCGCCGGTGAGGGCGCCGGTGACCATGTCGAGCAGCAGCTGCATCTCGCGGTCGACCACCACCGCGTACAGGCCCTCCTTGCCGCCGAAGTGCTCGTACACGACGGGCTTGGAGACCCCGGCGCGCTCGGCGATCTCCTCGACCGAGGTGCCGTCGTAGCCGCGTTCGGCGAAGACCGTCCGGCCGATCTCCAGCAGCTGCTCGCGGCGCTGCTTGCCGGTCATCCGCACCCGGCCGCTGCCCTTGCCCCCGCCGCGGCGCGGGGGCTGCCGATGGCCGGCGCTGTCTCCGTTGGTCCCGTTCACCCCTCCATCATGCTGTAGGCGCCGGGTCATGCGGCGCGGCGGGCGGCGATCCGCTCCGCGCCGGGCCAGCGGACGTCGTGCGCCCAGCCCGCCCGCTCGAACCAGCGGATGACCCGGGCGGAGGAGTCGACCTGCCCGCGGAGCACGCCGTGCCGGGCCGAGGTGGGGTCGGCGTGGTGCAGGTTGTGCCAGGACTCGCCGCAGGACAGCACGGCCAGCCACCAGACGTTGCCGGAGCGGTCGCGGGACTTGAAGGGCCGCGAACCCACCGCGTGGCAGATCGAGTTGATCGACCAGGTGACGTGGTGCAGCAGCGCGACCCGGACCAGCGAGCCCCAGAAGAAGGCGCTCAGCGCGCCCTGCCAGCTCCAGGTGGCCAGGCCGCCGACCAGCGGGGGCAGGCCGAGCGAGATCAGCGTCCACAGCCAGAACAGCCGGGAGACGCGCCTTATGGCCGGGTCGCGGACCAGGTCGGGCGCGTAGGTGAGCTGCGGGGTCTGCTCCTCGTCGAACATCCAGCCCATGTGCGCCCACCACAGGCCCTTGAGCAGGGCGGGCAGGCTCTCGCCGTAGCGCCACGGCGAGTGCGGGTCGCCGTCCTTGTCGGAGTAGCGGTGGTGCTTGCGGTGGTCGGCGACCCAGCGCACCAGCGGGCCCTCGACGGCCAGCGAGCCGAGCACCGCCAGGCCCACGCGCAGCGGGCGGTTGGCCTTGAACGCGCCGTGGGTGAAGTAGCGGTGGTAGCCGACGGTGATGCCGTGGCAGGTGAGGAAGTACATGCCGACGGCGAGCCCGGCGTCCAGCCAGGACAGGCCCCGGCCCCAGGCCAGCGGGACGGCGGCGAGCAGGGCCAGGAACGGCACGGCGATGAACAGGGCCAGGGTGGTGCGCTCCAGCGCGCCCTGCTTCTCGCCGCCCCTGGTGGCGGACAGTCCGGTGGCGCTGCGCTCGGCGGTGGTGGGTTCGTCCTCGGCGGCGCGCGGCGGCGCCTGCCCGGTCTGGATGGTCATGGCGCTCCCTTGGGTGAGGGGGAGGAGCTGGTACCTACGTTTCCGTAACTTACGGCATCGTAGGTAACGCCGCCGGGCAAGCGGAAGAGGCCCGCACGGGTGTGTCGCACTGTTCGCCCGCCGGTCGGCGCGCCGTTCGCGCGGCGTCGTTCGTGTGCCTTCGCGGAAGGTGGTGGAGCTACGGGCCGTCAACCCGTAGGCTGTGCTGGGCGCGCGACGCGCCCTTTCCGCCGTGGTGTAATGGCAGCACAGGGCCCTTTGGAGGCCTTTGTCTGGGTTCGAATCCTAGCGGCGGAGCCCTTCGCGGAGCCCCGGCCTGCCGGTTTCGGGCCGCCCCGACCGTTTCGGACGGTTTCCGTTCCTTTTCTCTCGGTATCCTCGGTGCGCCCTCCATCCGCATCGACCGAGGAGTCTCCCCGCGTGAGTGCCAACCAGCCCGCCGCCGTGATCGTGCTCGCCGCCGGGGGCGGCACCCGGATGAAGTCCAGGGCCCTGCCGAAGGTGCTGCACGAGATCTGCGGGCGCTCCCTGGTGGGCCACGCGGTCAGCGCGGCCCAGGAGTTGACGCCCGCTCAGCTGGTCGTGGTGGTCGGCCACCTGCGCGAGCTGGTCCAGGCGCACCTGGCCGAGCACTACCCGGCCGCCCGCCCGGTCGTGCAGAGCGAGCAGAACGGCACCGGCCACGCCGTGCGCACCGCGCTGCGGGCGCTGGCCGCCGACGGCGTGGAGCTGGACGGCACCGTGCTGGTCACCACCGGCGACGCCCCGCTGCTCACCGGCGCCACCCTGGCCGCGCTGGCCGCCGCCCACGCCGAGCAGGGCAACGGCGTCACCGTGCTGACCGCCCGGGTCCCCGACCCGACCGGCTACGGCCGGATCCTGCGCGGCCCGGACGGCGCGGTCGCCGCGATCGTCGAGCACAAGGACGCCACCGCCGAGCAGTTGGCCGTGGACGAGATCAACTCCGGGGTGTTCGCCTTCGACGCCAAGCTGCTGGCGCTGGCCCTGTCGCTGGTCGGCACCGACAACGTGCAGGGTGAGGAGTACCTGACCGACACCCTGGAGATCCTGCGCCGCGAGGGCCACCGGGTCGGCGCGGTGGTGGCCGCCGACCACCGGGAGATCGTCGGCATCAACGACCGGGTGCAGCTGGCCGAGGCCCGCCGGCTGCTCAACGACCGGCTGCTGGAGGACGCGATGCGGGCCGGGGTCACCGTGGTCGACCCGGCCTCCACCTGGTTCGACGTGCAGGTGACCTACGAGCCGGACGCGCTGGTCCACCCGAACACCCAGCTGCGCGGCGCCAGCCACCTCGGCGAGGGCTGCGAGGTCGGCCCGAACACCACGCTGACCGCCACCGCGGTCGGCGCGGGCGCCCGTGTGAGCAACACCACGGCCGAGCGCGCCGAGATCGGCCCGGAGGCCAGCGTCGGCCCGTACGCGTACCTGCGGCCCGGCACGACGCTGGCCCGGGGGGCGAAGGCCGGCACCTACGTCGAGATCAAGAACTCGGAGCTCGGCGAGGGGGCGAAGGTCCCGCACCTGTCGTACATCGGGGACGCGACGATCGGCGAGGGCACCAACGTCGGTGCGGCGTCCGTCACAGTCAACTACGACGGGGTGAACAAGCACCGCACGGTCATCGGGGCCCACTGCCGCACGGGTTCCGACAACATGTTCATCGCCCCGGTGACGGTGGGCGACGGCGCCTACACGGCCGCCGGATCGGTGATCACCAACGACGTCCCGGCCGGTTCGCTGGGCGTCGCGCGGGCCCAGCAGCGCAACATCGCGGGCTGGGTTGAGCGGAAGCGGCCGGGTTCGGCCTCCGCCCGCGCGGCCGCCGAGGCGGGTGGGGCGCAGTAGTCCGGAGGGGGCGGCCGGGGATCTTGAGGAGTGGTCCCCGGCCACCGGTCCGGCAGCGGGGCGCGTAACCTGAAGTACATACGTGCGCCATCGGGCCTGTTCGGCCGTGCCTCGGCGTACTCACCCAGAGTGGCAATACATCGAGGAGACGGTGCAGTGAGCGGGATCACGACCTCCGGTGAGAAGAAGCTCAAACTCTTTTCCGGCCGTGCCCACCCCGAACTTGCCGAGGAGGTCGCCCGCGAGCTGGGCACCGAACTCGTCCCGACCAAGGCCCTGGACTTCGCCAACGGCGAGATCTACGTCCGGTTCCTGGACTCCGCCCGCGGCGCGGACTGCTTCGTGATCCAGAGCCACACGGCTCCGATCAACCAGTGGATCATGGAGCAGCTGATCATGATCGACGCGCTCAAGCGCGCGTCGGCCCGCAGCATCACCGCGATCCTCCCGTTCTACGGCTACGCCCGGCAGGACAAGAAGCACCTCGGTCGCGAGCCCATCTCGGCCCGCCTGATCGCCGACCTGCTGCGCCAGGCCGGGGCCGACCGGCTGATGGCCGTGGACCTGCACACCGCGCAGATCCAGGGCTTCTTCGACGGCCCGGTGGACCACCTGTTCGCGCTGCCGATGCTGGCCGACTACATCGGCGCCCGCGTCCCGGACCGCTCCAAGCTGACCGTCGTCTCCCCGGACGCGGGCCGGGTGAAGGTCGCCGACCAGTGGTGCGACCGCCTCGGCGCCCCGCTGGCGATCATCCACAAGCGCCGCGACATGTCGCAGGCCAACACCATCATGTCCGCCGAGGTGGTCGGTGACGTCAGGGACCGGGTCTGCGTCCTGGTCGACGACATGATCGACACCGCGGGCACCATCTGCGCCGCCGCCGACGCGCTGTTCGACGCCGGGGCCTCCGACGTCCTGGTCGCCGCCACCCACGGCGTGCTCTCCGGGCCCGCCGCGGACCGGCTGAAGAACTCCCGGGTCAGCGAGTTCGTCTTCACCAACACCCTGCCGACCCCGGCCCAGCTCCAGCTGGACAAGATCACCACGCTGTCGATCGCCCCGTCGATCGCCGCCGCGGTGCGCGAGGTGTTCGAGGACGGCTCGGTCACCAGCCTCTTCGAGGGCGTGCACTGACCCCGTCCCACCCCTCGATCGGCCCCCGGCTCCGTCACGGAGCCGGGGGCCGATTTCACGTCCGCGCCACCCCCCGGTTAGTCTTGGGAGACTGCTCGGCGAGGGATGCCCATTCGGTGCTCCGTGATCGACGCGCGAGAACGATGCGCCTTGATCGAACCGCCGAGCGTCCCCCATTACGTACATGAGGGTGTGGCCCGGCGGTTCTGTCGTTCCTGCACCCCTTCGCTTCACGAGGAGTGCAGTCGTGTCCGAGATCCGCCTTGCCGCCGAAGCCCGCACCGAGTTCGGCAAGGGTGCCGCCCGCCGCGCCCGCCGCGCCGGCTTCGTCCCCGGTGTCGTGTACGGCCACGGCCACACCCCGGTGCACCTGAACCTGCCCGGCCACGACCTGATGATGGCCCTCAAGACCCCGAACGCCCTGCTGGTCGTCCCGATCGAGGGCAAGGACGAGTACGTGCTGCCGAAGGCCGTGCAGCGCGAGGCCATCAAGCGCTCCATCGAGCACGTCGACCTGCTGCTGGTCAAGCGCGGCGAGAAGGTCACCGTCGAGATCCCGGTCCACACCGAGGGCGAGCTGGCCCCCGGCGGCAACCTGATCGAGAACGTGCTGAACGCCCTCCCGGTCGAGGCCGAGGCCACCCACCTGCCCGAGTCGGTCACCGTCTCGATCGAGGGCCTGGAGGCCGGCGCCTCCATCACCGCCGGCGACATCACCCTGCCCTCCGGCACGACCCTGGCCGTCGAGGCCGACGCCGTCGTGCTGCAGGTCATCGGCGCCCAGGCCCCCGAGGCCAGTGAGACCGAGGAGGCCGCTGCTGAGGGTGCCGCCGAGGCCGCCGCCGACGAGGCCGTCGAGGCCTGATCGCGCCCCTTCGCTGCCCCGGCCGTCCCGCCCCGCGCGCGGACGGCCGGGGCAGCGGCGTGTCCGGGATGATGTGACGGTACGGAGAACACCCGCGTGAGGAGCGGCATGAGCGAGTACGACGGCCCCTGGCTGGTGGTGGGCCTCGGCAACCCGGGCAAGGAGTACGCCCGCAACCGGCACAACATCGGCTTCATGGTGGTCGAGCTGCTGGCCCAGCGCATCGGCGCCAGGTTCAAGGCCCACAAGAGCCGCGCCCAGGTCGCCGAGGGGCGGCTGGCGGGCAAGCGGGTCGTGCTCGCCGAGCCGATGAGCTTCATGAACCTCTCGGGCGGCCCGGTCACCGCGCTGCGCGACTTCTACAAGGTCCCGACCTCGGCGATCGTCGCCGTCCACGACGAACTCGACCTCGACTACGCGGCGTTGCGGCTGAAGGCCGGCGGCGGGGACAACGGCCACAACGGCCTCAAGTCGATCACCAAGTCGCTCGGCCCCGACTACCACCGGGTCCGCTGCGGCATCGGCCGCCCGCCCGGCCGGATGGAGGTCGCCGACTTCGTGCTCAAGGACTTCTCCTCCACCGAGCGCAAGGACCTGGACTGGTTCGTCGACCGGGCCGCCGACGCCGTCGAGGCGCTGCTCTCGGACGGCCTGGAACGGGCCCAGCAGAACTACAACTCCTGAACCCCCGCCTCCACTTGGCACCTGGTGCCGCGGCGGCACCGGATTCGACCACCCTCCGTACACAACGTTCATGCAACGCTTGCCCGGTGGAAGCTGACCTGGGGTCAGAAACGCCGACGGATCCGATAGCGTCAGGACCGGTACAGCAAGGATTGAAGTGCCGTCTATGGGGGTATGGACCGTGATCCGGTCGAAGCGCGTGGGCAAGGTCGTCGGAGGCACCGTCCTGTGCCTGGCCGCCGGGGGTTGGACCGCCGGGGTCGCCGCGGCCGCCGAAGCCAGCCCCGCCCCGGAGCCCGCCGCGGCCCGGCTCGCCCCGCCCACCGGCTCCGTCGGCTCGGCCGGCGTGTACGCGGTGGGCGGCGGCCTGGTGGTGGTGGCGGGCGGGGCGGCCGCCTGGCTGCGCAAGCGCAGGAAGGCCTGAACGGCCGGTAGGAGCGACGGCGGCGGCCCGCCCCCTCGTCCGAGCGAGGGGGCGGGCCGCCGTGCCGTCGGGGCGGGTCAGCCGGTGTTGCGCAGGCCCGCCGCGATGCCGTTCACGGTGAGCAGCAGCGCGCGGGCGCGCAGCGGGTCCTCCGGGCGGCCGGCCGCGACCTCCTCGCGCTGGCGGCGCAGCAGCGCGACCTGCAGGTAGGAGATCGGGTCGAGGTAGGCGTCGCGCACGGTGAAGGTCTGCTTGAGGACCGGATTGTGCTCCAGCAGCTCCGACTCGCCGGTCAGCCGCAGCACCTCGCGCAGGGTGAGGTCGTGCTCGGCGACGATCTGGTCGAAGATGTGGTGCAGTTCGGCCGGGACGAGCTGCTCGACGTAGTGGCGGGCGATCCGCAGGTCGGTCTTGGCCAGCGTCATGGCGACGTTGGACAGGAAGTTGCGGAAGAAGTGCCAGTTGCCGTGCATCTCGTCGAGCACGTCCGACAGCCCGGCCGCGCGGGCCGCCGCCAGGCCGGAGCCCACGCCGTACCAGCCGGGCACGATCTGCCGGGACTGCGTCCAGCCGAACACCCACGGGATGGCCCGCAGGCCGTCCAGGCCCGCGCCGCTGTCGGGGCGGCGGGACGGGCGGGAGCCCAGGTGCAGCGAGGCCAGCTGGTCGACCGGGGTCGCGGCGAAGAAGTACTTCGGCAGGTCCTCCTGCTCGACCAGGGCGCGGTACGCGGTGTGCGCGGCCTCGGAGACCCGGTCCATCGCGGCGTCCCAGCGGGCCAGCTCCTCGGGGGCCTGGCGGGGCGCGGTGTGCAGCGCGGAGGCGGCCAGCGTGGCGGAGAGGGTCAGCTCCAGGTTCTCCCGGGCCAGCGAGGGCAGCAGGTACTTGTCGCTGATCACCTCGCCCTGCTCGGTGACCTTGATCTCGCCCTCCAGGGTGCCCCACGGCTGGGCCAGGATCGCCTCGTGCGAGGGGCCGCCGCCGCGGCCGACGGTGCCGCCGCGGCCGTGGAAGAGCCGCAGCCGGATGCCGTAGCGGTGCGCGACGTCGCGCAGCCGGCGCTGGGCGCGGTGGATCTCCCACTGCGAGGTGGTGATGCCGCCGAACTTGGAGGAGTCCGAGTAGCCGAGCATGACCTCCTGGACGTCGCCGCGCAGCGACACCAGCAGCCGGTAGGAGGGGTCGGAGAGCATCTCGTCCAGGATCCGGTCGGCCTCCTGGAGCTCGTCGGTGGTCTCCAGCAGCGGCACGATGCCGATCTTGGCGATGCCCGCGTGCAGGTCGATCAGGCCGGCCTCGCGGGCCAGCACCGCGGCCGCGAACACGTCGTCGGCGCCCTGGCACATCGAGATGATGTACGACTCGACGATCTCGTCGCCGAAGCGCTCGAAGCCCTCGCGGATGGTGGTGAACACGCCCAGCGTCTTGGCGCCCGCGGCGTCCAGCGGCGCCGGGGTCGGGGCCAGCGGGCGGCGCGAGCGCATCTCCTTGGACAGCAGGCGCTGGCGGTACTCGCGCGGCATGTCGGTGTAGCGCCACGCCTCCTCGCCGAGCCGGTCGAAGAGCTGGCCCAGCGCGTGGTGGTGCGCCTCGGCGTGCTCGCGCACGTCCATGGTGGCCAGCTGCAGGCCGAACGCCTCGATGGTGCGGATCGCCCGGGCCAGGCGGCCGTCGGCGATCAGGCCGCCGCGGTGGGCGCGCAGCGAGTCCTGGATCAGCCGCAGGTCGGCGATCAGGTCGCGGGTGCCGACGTAGTCGCGGCCCGGGGTGGGCGGCGTCCCGGCGGCCAGCCGGTCGCGGGTGTTCTCCAGCTTGATCCGGATGCAGGTGGCCTTCAGCCGGTACGGCTCCTCGGCGTTCATCCGCTTGTAGCGCGGGCTCAGCTCCGGCAGGTGGGTCAGGTCGGCGTCCAGCGAGGCCAGCAGCTCCTCCGAGGCCCCGGCCAGGCGGACCGAGGTGGAGAGCGAGGCGCGCAGGTCGTCGATCGCCTCCAGGGCGTCCTTGATGCCGTACTCGTGCTGCAGGTTGAGGACGTCCCAGGTGACCCGCGGGGTGACGTTCGGGTTGCCGTCGCGGTCGCCGCCGATCCAGGTGCCGAAGGTCAGCGGGCGCACGCCCTCGGGCAGCGTCAGGCCGACCCGGGCCAGCTCCTCGTGCAGCTCCTCCAGCACCTCCGGGACGGCGTCGCGGTACAGCTCGTCCAGGTAGTAGACGGCGTTGCGGGCCTCGTCGGTGGGCTCCGGGCGGGCGATCCGCAGCTCGTCGGTCTGCCACAGCAGGTCGATCACCTCGGCCAGGCGGCGGTCGGCCTGGCGGCGGGCGGAGGTCTGCCGGGCGCTGTCGACCCGGCCGGTGGCGGCCTGCTCGCGGTGGATGCGCTCCAGCAGCTCGCCGACCCGGCGCAGCTTGTTCAGCACCGAGCGGCGGGCCGCCTCGGTGGGGTGCGCGGTGAAGACCGGGCGGACCGCGAGGTTGGCCAGGGTGTCGGCCAGGTGCTTCGGGTCGGCGTCCTTCAGCTGGTCCATGGTCTGCGACAGCAGCGAGCCCTCGCGGGCCCGGCGGGAGGCGAACTCCCGGCCGCGGTGCACCTGCTCGGTGACGTTGGCCAGGTGGAAGTAGGTCGAGAAGGCGCGCACCAGCTTCGCGGCGGTGTCCAGGTCGATCTCGGCCAGCAGCTGGGCCGTCGCCTCGCCGTCGGTGCGGCTCAGCAGGCGGACCTGCTCGACCAGGCCCAGCAGTTCGGGGCCCTCCTGGCGCACCAGGGTCTCCCCGAGCAGATCGCCGAGCCGGCGGATGTCCGCCCGCAGCGCGGCGTTGTCGTCCGCGTCGGCGATCACGGAGGGGCTGTCCGCCGGAGTGGGGACCGGAGCGGTCACGGCTGTCTCCCTGTGGTGGTGGGGTTCGGCAACGGCTCTGACATCACCGCGGTGCGGGTGACGGGTGCGGACCGCGCTGTCCGACGGGCAACAGCATAGGTGGCACGCGGTGCCAGGACGGAGAGGTGGCCGGATGGCGGACAGGTCGGGGCACCGGGCTGCGCCGGGGGTCCGGCCGCCGGGGCCGCTTGCGTATCGTGTCGGTCATGAGTGAGAAGCCGGCGGGGGACGGCGTGTGGTGGTGGGCGCGCAGGCGCAGCGCGGTGCTGGACGTGGGCCTGGCGGTGGCCTCGGGGCTGGAGTGCGCCGTCGGCGCGTACGGGCTGCTCCGGGACCGGCTGCACTGGGGGACGCCCGTCACGGTGGTGTGCGTGGTGCTGGGGGCGCTGGCCGGGGCGTCGCTGGTGGTGCGGCGGCGGTGGCCGGTGGTGCCGGTGGTGGTGGCGCTGGTGTTCGTGCCGGGCTTCTTCGGCGTGATGCTGCTGGTGGTCTCGCTGTACACGCTCGCCGCGACCTGGGAGTGGCCCTCGCGCCGGGCCCGGGTGGTGGTGCTGTCGGCGGTCGCGACGGTGGAGACCTTCGGCATGGTGCTGTTCGCGATGACGGCGCCCACGAAGGCCCCGCCCGCCGAACCGCTCCCGCCGACCTGGGTGTTCGTGCTGATCGCGGCCTTCGTCGCGGTCGGCATGGCCGTCGCCCCGATGGTGACCGGCCTGTACGTGGGGGCGCGGCGCCGCCTGGTGGAGTCGCTGAAGGACCGGGCCCAGGGCCTGGAGACCGAGCTGACGCTGCTGGCCGAGCAGGCCAGGGAACGGGCCTGGCGGGCCCGGGCCGAGGAGCGCACCCGGATCGCCCGGGAGATGCACGACGTGGTCGCGCACCGGGTCAGCCTGATGGTGGTGCACGCCGCCGCGGTGGAGCGGATCGTCCCCAAGGACCCGGCGAGGGCCCAGCAGTCGGCCCAGCTGATCGGCGAGACCGGACGGCAGGCGCTGGACGAGCTGCGGGAGATCCTCGGCGTGCTGCGGATGACCGAGCCGCAGGAGCAGGTGGAGGCCCCGGTCGGCGGCCTGGCCGAACTGCCGGAGCTGGTCGAGCAGTCCCGGGTGGCGGGCATGGCGGTGTCGCTGACGGTCAGCGGCGAGCGCCGGGCGTACGTCGCCGAGGCCGAGCAGACCGCGTACCGGGTGGTGCAGGAGGGCCTGACCAACGCGCACAAGTACGCGGGCGGGGCCCGGGTCTCGGTGCTGCTGGCGTACGTGCCCAACGGGGTGCGGGTGTCGGTGGTGAACGAGTGCCCGGGCGGGGCGGCGGTGCCGGTGGCGCTGCCCAGCGGGGGCAACGGGCTGGTGGGCATGCGCGAGCGGGTGGTGGCGCTCGGCGGGGCGTTCCACGCCGGGCCGGAGGGGGACGGCGGGTTCCGGGTGGAGGCGGTGCTGCCGTCCCGGCTGCGGCGCGCGGTGGCGCCCCCGGCCTGACGCGGCGCCGGGCCGGGCGGGCGTCAGCCGGGGTCGGACGCGGTGCGCAGCCGGTGCGGGGCGTGGCCGAGCACCAGGGTGCCGATCGCCCGGTCCACGCTGGCGCCCAGGTACCACTCGCCGGTGTGGTCGAGGCTGTACACCCGGCCCTGCTCGTCGATCGCCAGCAGCGCCTGCCCGTACAGCTCCTCGCCCAGCGGGGCCAGCCGGGTGTCGAGGGCGCGGCCGAGGTCGGCCAGGGTGCGCGGGGCGTGCAGGCCGCAGCGCGGGTCGAGCAGGAACGGGGTGCGGGCCAGGGTGGCGCCCGCGCCCGGGACGTCGAAGGCCAGGCCGCCGAACTCCGCCCAGGCCTCGATCGCGGCCGGGAACACCGCGTGCTGCGGCTCCTGCGGGCCGCCGTACGCGACCAGGGCGTCGGCCCACTGCTCGGCCTGCCGGATCTCCCAGCGGCCGGGGTGCCAGCCGGCCTGCTTGAGGGCGGCGGCCACGTCGGCCGGGAACCGGGGCTGGGTGCGGACGGTGCTGGCGTTCAGGGCGTGCTCCGGGAGTGCGGGGACGGGGGCGGGGTGCGCGGCGGAGGCGCGTGCGGGCGCGCGCTCGGCGGCGGCGCGCTCAGCGGCCGGGCGGGCCGACCGCGACGCTGGCCACGTTCAGGTGCTCCAGCAGCGGGGCGCAGGAGCGGCACGGCGGCGCGTGCGTGCCGTGCGCCGGGTCGCCCTCCTCGCGGATCCGCAGCGTGGTCATCCGGGCCCCCTTGAGCGCCTTGCGGGCCTCCTGCACCGTCATCGGCTTGCGCGCGGCCCGCTTCGAGCGGGACGCGTCGACCTGCCCCAGGTACTGGGACAGCAGCGCCGCCTCCGGGCAGCGGCCCACGAAGCGCTCGCGCTTCTCCACCGGCAGCCCCGCCAGGAACTCGCCGACCAGCGGGTGCAGCATCGGCGCCGGCTCCGACTTCTCCCCGGCCAGCGTGTGCACCTCGCCGCCGCGCAGCGACAGCGCGGCCGCGACCGCGGGCAGCAGGCTGTCGCGCTGGTGCCGCAGCACGGGCGGCGGGCCCGACTGGTCCATGACTGCTCCTCGGCATCGGTGCGGTGCGCCGGCAGTTCTCCGCTGCCGGGGGTCTGCTGACGGACGGTGGATCACGCAGGGTAGCGAACCCCACTGACAGGGGATCCTCACCCGAGAGCATCCAGCCTGCCAAACCGATTCGGGCCGCGCCGCGCCGGGGTACGGACACGGGGCGTGCGGAGGTGTACGGAGGGCCGAACTCCCGCCGCACGCGCCCCTGCTGGCCTTCACCGGTTTTGCCGATTGTGACCCGATGGGCCCGGCCGGGCCGGTACCGTTCGAGCGACGCGGCGGCAAGGGGGGTCTTGCGATGGGGTCGAACGTCGTGGCGCACGAGGCGCCCGGGGAACACGTGCCCACACCGGGCAGCACCGAACGCCCGCCCGACCGGCGGATCGGCCTGGCCGTCGTCGGCGCCGGGTACTGGGGACCGAACCTGGTCCGCAACGCGCAGCAGACCGCCGCCCTGCGGCTGCACTGGCTGTGCGACCTCGACGAACAGCGCTCCCGCAGGGTCCTCGGCGAGTACTCCACGGTCGCCGCCACCACCTCGTACGCGCAGGTGCTCGCCGACGAGCGGGTCCAGGCGGTGGCCATCGCCACCCCCGCCGGGGCGCACCACCGGCTGGCCCGGGCCGCCCTGGAGGCGGGCAAGCACGTCCTGGTCGAGAAGCCGATCACCACCACCGTCGAGGAGGCCGCCGACCTGGTCGCCCTCGCCGAGGAGCGCGGCCTCGTCCTGATGTGCGACCACACCTTCTGCTACACGCCGGTGGTGCGCCGGATCCGCGAGCTCGTGCACGGCGGCGAGATCGGCGACGTCCAGTTCTTCGACTCGGTGCGGATCAACCTCGGGCTGGTCCAGCCCGACGTCGACGTGCTGTGGGACCTCGCCCCGCACGACCTGTCCATCCTCGACTTCGTGCTGCCGCCGGGCGTCGAACCCGTCGGCGTCAGCGCCCAGGCCGCCGACCCGATCGGCGCCGGACGGGCCTGCGTGGCCTACCTGACGCTGCGCCTGTCCAACGGCGCGCTCGCCCACTGCCACGTCAACTGGCTCTCCCCGACCAAGGTCCGCACCACCCTGATCGGCGGCTCCCGCCGCACCCTGGTCTGGGACGACCTCAACCCGCAGGCCCGGCTCGCCGTCCACGACCGCGGCGTCGACCTCACCCCGCCCGACGAACTCACCGACGCCATCCGGCACCGCGCCCTGATCTCCTACCGGGTCGGCGACGTGGTCGCCCCCGCCCTGGTCGAGCAGGAGGCGCTGCGCAACGTCATGGGCGAGTTCGCCGCCGCCATCACCGAGGGCCGCGCCCCGCTCACCGACGGCCGCGCCGGACTGCGCGTGCTGCGCCTGCTGCACGCCGCCTCCCGCAGCCTCGAACTCGGCGGCGCGACCGTCCCCGTGGACACCGCCGCCGACGCCGGGCCGATCACCCGCCACCGCACCGCCGAACAGAAGGCCGCCGCCCGATGAACGCCGCCGTCCCCCTCGAGGGCTCCCGCTGCCTGGTCACCGGCGGCGCCGGAACCATCGGCTCCACCGTCGTCGACCAGCTGGTCGAGGCCGGGGCCCGCGAGGTCGTCGTCCTCGACAACTTCGTCCGCGGCCGCACCGCCAACCTGGCCCGCGCCCGCGAACTCGCCGCCCCCGGGCAGCTGCGGGTCGTCGACGGCGACATCCGCGACCGCGCCCTGCTGCGCGAACTGCTCGGCACCGGCACCGACCTGCTGTTCCACCTCGCCGCGATCCGGATCACCCAGTGCGCCGCCGAACCCCGGCTCGCCCTGGAGGTCATGGTCGACGGCACCTTCGACGTGGTCGAGGCCGCCGCGGAGACCGGCGTGCGCAAGGTGGTCGCCTCCTCCACCGCCTCGGTCTACGGCCTGGCGGACACCTTCCCCACGCCCGAGACCCAGCACCCGTACCACAACGACACCCTGTACGGGGCCGCCAAGGTCTTCAACGAGGGCCTGCTGCGCAGCTTCCACGCCATGCACGGCCTCGACTACGTCGCCCTGCGCTACTTCAACGTGTACGGCCCCCGGATGGACGTGCACGGCCGCTACACCGAGGTCTTCATCCGCTGGATGGAGCGGATCGCCGCCGGGCAGCCTCCGCTGATCTTCGGCGACGGCGCCCAGACCATGGACTTCGTCTACACCGAGGACATCGCCCGGGCCAACCTGCTGGCCGCCGCCGCCCCCGTCACCGACCGGGTCTACAACATCGCCTCCGGCACCGAGGTCTCGCTGCGCGGCCTCGCCGACGCCCTGCTCACCGCCATGGACTCCGACCTCGACGTCGAGCACGGCCCGGCCCGCGACACCGCGGGCGGCGTGGTCCGGCGGCTCGCCGACATCTCCGCGGCCGAGCGCGACCTCGGCTGGAAGCCCGAACTCGGGCTGGAGGACGGGCTGCGCAAGCTCGTCGCCTGGTGGCGCGAGCAGAGCTAGCGCGCAGCGCGCAGGACGCCCGCGGGAGCCGGCCGCGCCCGGGCGGGGGTGAACCGTCCACGGGCGCGGCCGCCCACCCTGCGCGATGCGAAGGAGCACCACCGTGTCCACCATCCCCGTCATGGTCCCCTGGCTCGGCGACGAGGAGGCCGAGGCCGCCGCCGAGGCGGTCCGCTCCGGCTGGGTCGCGCAGGGCCCCCGGGTGGCCGCCTTCGAGCGGGCGTTCGCCGAGCACCTCGGCGTCCCGCACGCCGTCGCGGTCTCCTCCTGCACCACCGCCCTGCACCTGGCGATGATCGGCGCGGGCGTCGGCCCCGGCGACGAGGTCGTGGTGCCCTCGCTGTCCTTCATCGCCACCGCCAACGCCGTCACCTACGTCGGCGCCACCCCGGTCTTCGCGGACGTCGACCCGGCCACCGGCAACCTCACCCCCGACACCGTCGCCCCGCTGCTCACCGACCGCACCCGGGCCGTCGTCGCCGTCGACCAGGGCGGCGTCCCGGTCGACCTGGACGCGATCCGGGCCCTGGTCGAACCGCGCGGCGCCGTCGTCGTCCAGGACGCCGCGTGCGCCGCCGGCTCCGTCTACCGCGGCCGACCGGCCGGCGCGGGCGCCGAGATCGCCGCCTACTCCTTCCACCCGCGCAAGCTCCTCACCACCGGCGAGGGCGGCATGGTCACCTGCCGGGACGCCGCGCTCGCCGCCCGGCTGCGGCGCCTGCGCGAGCACGGGATGAGCGTCTCGGCCGCCGACCGGCACGCCGGGGCGGCCGGGGCCGGCATCGTCGAGACCTACGACGAGATCGGCTTCAACCACCGGATGACCGACGTCCAGGCCGCGATCGGCCTGGTCCAGCTCGGCAAGCTCCCCGCGATGGTCGCCCGCCGCCGCGAACTCGCCGACCGCTACCGGGACCTGCTCGGCCCGGAACTCGCCGCCCGGCTGGTCGGCGACCCGGCGCACGGCACCTCCAACTTCCAGTCGCTGTGGCTGCTGCTCCCCGAGGACGCCCCCGACCGCGGCGAGGTCCTCGCCCGGCTGGCCGCGGACGGCGTCTCCGCCCGGCGCGGCATCATGGCCGCCCACCTGGAGGCCCCGTACAAGGGCACCGCCCGGGTGCCGCTCCCGGTGACCGAGACGATCACGTCGCGGACGCTGATCCTGCCGCTGTACCACTCGCTCACCCACGCGCAGCAGGACCACGTCGTCTCGGCGCTCAAGGCGGCCCTGGGCCGCTAGGGCCCGTCTTCAAACCCCCGCCTGCCCCACGATGCCTGGCACGCCCTCTCGCCGCACCGGGCGAAAGGCCAAGTACAGCCAGTACGAGGCCTTCCACCCGGCACGCCGAGAGCACGCACCAGACACCGCAGGGCTGCGACGGGGGTTTGAAGACGGACCCTAGGCCCCCCTACCCCCGAAAGGTTCTGCCCACATGACGAACATCCCCCTGGTCGACCTGCACGCCTCGCACGCCGAGATCGCCGACGAGGTCCGCGCGGGCTTCGACGCGGTGCTGGCGAGCGGGGCCTACATCAAGGGCCCGGACGTGGCCGCGTTCGAGCGGGAGTACGCGGCGTTCTCCGGGGTGGGGCACGCGGTGGGGACGGCGAACGGCACCGACGCGCTGGAACTGGCTCTGCGCGCACTGGAGTTGAAGCCCGGCGGCGGGGTGGTGCTGCCCGCGAACACCTTCGTGGCCACCGCCGAGGCGGTGGTCCGGGCCGGGCTGCGGCCGGTGCTGGTGGACGTGGACGAGGAGCACCTGCTGATCGACGTCGAGCAGGCCGCCGACCGGGTCACCCAGGCCGTCGCCCTGCTGCCCGTCCACCTCAACGGCCAACTCGCCCCGGTGGACCACCTGCTGGAGGTCGCCGACGGGCTGCCGGTGGTCGAGGACGGCGCCCAGTCGCAGGGCGCCACCCGGCACGGCCGCCCGTCCGGCAGCTGGGGGCGGATCTCGGCCACCAGCTTCTACCCGGGCAAGAACCTCGGCGCGTACGGCGACGCGGGCGCGGTGGTCACCGACGACGCCGAACTCGCCGACGCGGTCCGGCTGATCGGCGACCACGGCTCGGCCCGCAAGTACGTCCACGAGAAGTTCGGCTTCAACTCCCGGATGGACACCCTGCAGGCCGTGGTGCTGCGCGCCAAGCTCCGCCGCCTGCCCGCCTGGAACGAGGCCCGCCGGGCCGCCGCCGAACGCTACGACAAACTGCTCGGCGGCCTGGACGGCCTCACCCTGCCGCGCACCCTGCCCGGCAACGAGCACGTCTGGCACCTGTACGCGGTGCGGGTCGACCGCGACCGCGACGGCGTGCTGGCCGCCCTGCAGGAGGCCGGGATCGGCGCGGGCGTGCACTACCCCGTCCCCGTGCACCTGCAGCCCGCCTTCCGGCACCTCGGGTACGCCGAGGGCGCGTTCCCGGTCACCGAGCGGGCCGCCGGGCAACTGCTCACCCTGCCGCTGTTCCCGCAGCTCACCGAGGGCCAGCAGGCCCGGGTCGCCGAGGCGCTGGCCGCCGCGCTGCGCCGCCGCTGACCCGCGCCGGGCACCCGGTCGGCCCCCGGCCGTCCGGGCCGCCGGTCAGGGTGGGCCCGTGCCCCGAACGCGAACGGCCGTTGCCCTACGCTGGTCCCCGAGGAAATCGGCTTCTGCCAGTGGGGGACCACAGATGACGACAGGTCGGCCCGGCACCGCCGCCGTGCCCAACGCGGCGTACGCGGGCCAGGTGGTGCAGTTCCCGGACCCGGTCCGGGCCCAGCGGCACCCCCGGGGCGTGCGCGTCGACGAGAACGGCCACCCCGACTTCGCGCCGTACGCGGCCGCCGCCGCCGAGGTCGCCGACCCGCCGGAGGGCTTCGGCGTCGACGAACTGCGCCTGACCGACTACGTGTCGGCGAACGCCGCGCTGTACACCCAGGGCCACGAGCTCTGGGCCGACCTGGAGAGCGCCGTCGCCACCCCGCCCGGCTGGACGTGGCACCACGTGGTCGGCCGCGCCCCCGCGGGCTGGCGCCGGATGGAACTCGTCCCGGTCGAGGTCAAGGCCCTGCTGCGGCACCACGGCGGCCTGGCCAACTCCACCGCCGACCACACCCGCCGCGGCACCCGCCCGCTGCAGGACCGCCGCCCCGCGCACTTCGCCCTCGCCAAGGACGGCGGCGACCCGCTCGTCGTCACCGAGGACCTCGTCCAGCGCGCCGAACAGCGCCTCGGCCACCCGCTGCCCACCGCCTACCGGGACTTCCTGAAGCTCACCGGCGGCCGCGGCCCGGCCGGCGTCGCCCTCGACGTGGACCTCGGCCTGCTGGTCGACCAGCCGTTCCTCACCCTGAGCGAGGAGTACGGCACCCAGGACCTGGTGTACGCCAACAAGTGCCTGCGCGACCACCTCACCAAGGACCACCTCGCCGTCGCCTACCTGCAGGGCGGCCTGCTGACCGTCAAGGTCCGCGGCGAGGGCACCGGCTCGGTCGGCTTCCTGCCCCACGACGACGCCCGCGACGACGGCTCGGACGAGTCCGTCGAGCAGCGCGTGCAGCGCCTCCTGCTGCCCTGCGCCGACAGCTTCGACGCGTTCCTGCTGCGCCTCGCGGGCAGCCCCGCGGAGCTGGAGACCGTCGCCGAACTCATGGTGGACGGCGGCTTCGCCCGCGCCGTCCCGGTGAACTGACCAGAACGACGAGGGTGGGACGAGACGTGGTGACCACGTACGCGCAGGCGCAGGAGACCGCCGAGGACTGGATCAACGCCGGGGTGCCGCGCTCGCAGCACCGCGAGGTGAAGGTCCGCGAGTTCGACCTCGGCTACGTCTGCTGGGCCGTCGACGGCAGCGAGCACACCGGCGGCCCCGGCACCTCGCTGCGCCTGGTGATCGCCCGCGACGGCGGCGCCAGCACGCTCTGGCCGCCGCTGCCGGTCAACGAGGTGGTCCGGCAGTACGAGGAGCTGTACGGCACCGAGAGCGCCCCCAACCCGGCGGGCGCCGCCAAACCGGTGCGCGGTGCGGTCGAGGCCACCTCCTTCCTGCTCAGCCCCCCGCAGTGGCTGCAGGAGGCCGGGGCCGCCGCGATCGCCGCCGAGGCCGACCGCCTGGGTGCGCCCGCCGCGGCGGCGCCCGCCGCCCCCGTGGCGCCCGCCCCCGCGCCCGCTCCTGCGCCCGTTCCGGCTGCCGCGCCGGTGCCGCCGCCCGTCCCGGTGCAGCAGGGCGGGCAGTTGCCGGAGCCCGGCGGGGAGGGACCGAGCTACTTCACCGGCACGCCCGGCACGCCCGGCACGCCCGGCACGGGCCTGCCCGTGCCGCCGCCGCCCGGCGCTCCGGGCGGCCCCGCCGTGCCCGGCTCCGAGGACGCCACCGTGCTCGCCCCGGGCGGTCTCGGCGTCCCCGTGCCCGGTGCCCCCGCGCCCGTGCCGCCCGGCGCCACCCCGCCGTACCCGGTCGGCGGTCCGGCCACGCCGGTGCCCGGCACGCCCGTCCCGCCCGCCGCCCCCGTCCCGCCGGGCCCGCCCGTTCCGCCGGGCCCGTCCGGCCCCGGGGTCAACTACGCGGCCACCATGCTCGCCACCGACGGCCCGCCCGGGCTGATGGGCCTGCCCGGCGCCCCCGGCCCCGGCCAGCCGCTGCCCGGCACCCCGCAGTTGGGCCGCGGCGGCCCCGGCGTCCCGCCGCCGCCCCCGCCGAACGACCTGCTGCCGTCCACCGGCGGACCCGCGCACGCCCAGTTGGGCCGCGGCGGCCCCGGCGCGCCCCCGCCCCCGCCGCCGAACGAGCTGCTGCCCCCCGGCGGCGGCCCCGCCGCGCACTCCGGCGGCCGCGGCGGCCCCGGTGCCCCGCCGCCGCCCGCCCCGGCGGGCCTGCGCGCCGAGGGCGCGCCCGGCGCGCCCGGTGCCGCCCCGGCGCCCGCGGCCGCCGCGGTCGCGTACCAGGCGACCCAGCTGGCCCCGGCGATCGAGCTGCCGCCGGGCGCGACCCCGCCGTTCCCGATGCCGGGCGCCCCCGGCCAGCCGTTCCCGGGCGCCCCGGCGCCGCAGGGCGCGCCGCCGTTCCAGGCGCCCCCGCCGCCGCCGCCGTTCCCGGGCGGCCCGCAGCCGGGTCCGGGCTTCCCGCCCGGAGCCCCCGCGCCGGTGGCCCCGCCGCCGGCCGGTCCGCCGACGGTCGGCCCCGGCACCACCGCGGTGGTCAACTACCGGGGCCCGGACGGCTCCGAGCTCAACCTGGTGATGACCTCCGAGCTGGGCACCCCGCACCCCGAGTGGAAGGCCCTGCAGGAGCTGCGCCGCCTCGGCGTGCCCGCCGACCAGGTGCTGGAGGTGCACACCGACCTGGAGCTGTGCGACCTGCCCGGCGGCTACTGCGCCCGGATGGTGCGGGCGTCCTGGCCGAACGCCCGGATCAGCCACACCGCCCCGTACGGCCGCGACGCCGCGTCCCGGCAGGCGGGCATGAACGTGCTCAGCGAGCACGTCGAGCAGCTGCACCAGCTGGTGTCGGCACCGCCGCGCCCGCGCACCGTCCGGGTGCCGCTGCCCGCGCCCGGCACCGTCCCGCAGCAGCAGCCGCCCGCGCCGCCGCAGCAGCTCGCGGCGGAGTTCGGCGCCCTGTTCGGCCCCTCGATGTTCCGGTTCGAGCAGCGCGCGGTGGCCCGGCAGGGCGTGCCGGAGCCGGTCGCCCAGACGCTGATGTGGGTCGGCCTGCCGCGCGAGTTCGCGCCGTTCTTCTGGGCCCAGGCGCAGGAGGGCCGCCCCATCCCGACGCTGGCCGAGCTCGCCGCCGAGCGCGGCCTGCCGCCCGGCCCGGACTTCGGCGGCTACCTGGTGCTCGGCAACGACTACGGCCGCCAGCTGTGCGTCCAGTACGGCACCGCCGCGGTGGTCGCCGTCGACCTGGAGAACCCGGCCGAGCCGCCGCGCTTCGTCAACACCGGCGTCCCCGAGTTCGTCGGCTGCCTGGCGGTGCTGGCCCGGATGTGGCGGCTGCGGCTGGGCCTCACCCCCGAACAGGCCGGACGCTGGACCACCGACCTCCAGGCCCAGCTGATGGCCGTCGACCCGGCCGCCGTGCACACCCCGGAGAGCTGGTGGGCGGTGCTCGTCGAGCAGTTCTGGGACGGTCTGCTGTAGTGCCCCGCCGCGCGGCCGGTTTCCCCGGCCGCGCGGCGGCCCTGTTTGGTTTGCGTTCGTATCTGCGCAAAATAGGTCAATGGGACGGTTCACCCCGACCCACCCGAACCACGCACCCAGCGGGGCCGCGCAGCCCGCGAGCACGAGGAGAACAGCCGAAATGAGCGACGCCGTGTCCCAGTACGGCTTCACCCCGTCCCGGCGCGGCTACGCGCCCGACCAGGTCGACGCGGCCGTCACCGCCCTCATCCGCGCACGCGACGAGGCCTGGGAGCGGCTCAGCGTCCTCGGCGGCGGCCTGCGCGAGATGGAGAAGCGCCTCGCCGACATCAAGCAGGCCGCCGAGGACGCCCCCGACCCGGACTTCGCCGAGCTCAGCGACCAGGCCGCCGCCCTGCTCGGCATCGCCCTCAACGAGGCCGACGCGATCCACGCCAAGGCCGAGCGCGCCGCCGAGGACGCCCGCGACTCCGCCCACGAGGCGGGCGAGGCCGCGGCCAAGGCGGCCAAGGAGTACGCCGCCAAGCTGCGCGAGGACGCCGAGCAGTTCGCCCGCCGCACCGACGAGCGCAGCCGGGCCGAGGCCGAGCGGATCCGCGCCGAGGCCGACGCCGAGTGCCGCGCCCTGATCCACGCCGCGACCGGCCACGCCGCCCGGGTCCGGGTCGCCGCGGCCAACGCCTCCGAGCAATCCGAGAGCGCGCTCGCCGAGCGCCGCCGCAAGGCCGACGAGGAGTTCGCCGCCGCCGAGGCCGCCGCCGACGCCGCCGTGGCCAAGGTCACCGCCGCCGCCGACGCCCGGGTCAAGGAGGCCGAGCAGCACCGCGAGGCGATGCTCGCCGAGGCCCGCCGCCTCGACACCGAGGCCCAGGCCAAGGCCGACGCGGCGCTCGCCGCCGCGCGGGAGAAGGCCGACCGGATCAGGGCCGCCAGCGAGCGCGAGCAGGCCGACTTCGCCAAGCGCCTCGACAAGGTCCAGACCCACCTCGACCACATCAAGGGCACCCTGGCCTCGCTCACCGGCGCCGCCGTCGGCGCCATCGAGGACCCGGAGGACGCGGCCGAGGCCGTCGCCGCCAAGAAGGCCGACCTGGCCAAGGCCCCGGCCACCGACCAGCCCACCACCGTGCTGGGCCCGGTCAAGCCCAAGCAGGAGGACCCGCGCAAGCCCTACGCGCCCGCGGCCCCCGCCCAGCCCCCGGCCCCGCCCGCCAAGCCCGCGAGCTTCGCCAAGGAGCCGCTGCCCCCGAAGCCCGCGACCGCCCCGGCGGCCGCGCCGGAGACCCGCGCGAAGCCGGAGCCGAAGGCCGACGCGAAGCCGGACGCCACCGTCGAGGAGCGCATCGTCCCCAAGATCGTCATCGTCGACGACGGCATCGACCACGACACCCGCCCGGACCGCAACCGCATCCAGCGCCGGGGCTGAGCCCGGAGCGAGGGGGCGTCGCGGCGGAGGTGACCGGCTACAGCACCTCGACCGCGGCCCCCGTCAGGCGGCGGCGGCAGTCCAGGACGTACCGGGCGTGGGTGGCGACCGCCTCGTAGTCGAACTCGTCGTGGTCGGCGAGCAGGACGACCGCGTCGGCGGCCGCCAGCTCCTCCGGGGTGGCCTCGACCCGGTGCACGGCGGCGAGCGGGCCGCCCTCGTGGGCGGCGGTGCGCTGGCCCGGGACGTGCGGCTCGGCGACGTGCACGCCCGCCACCACGTGCGGGTCGGCGGCCCGGACCTCGGCGCCCTGGCGGGTGAGCAGCTCGACGACGCGGGCCGCCGGGGTCTCCCGCGCGTCGCCGGTGTTCGGCTTGTACGCCAGCCCCAGGACCAGCACCCGGGAGCCGTTCACGCTGCGCCGCCGCTGGTTGAGCGCCTCGGTGAGCCGGCGCACCACGTAGTCGGGCATGTGGCTGTTGACGTCGTTGGCGAGCTCGACGAACCGGAAGGACTGCCCCAGGGCCCGCTCCACCCGCCAGGACAGGTACGAGGGGTCGATCGGCAGGCAGTGCCCGCCCACGCCGGGACCGGGGGTGAAGCGGAGGAAGCCGAAGGGCTTGGTGGAGGCCGCGTCGATGGCCTCCCAGACGTCGATGCCGAGGTCGTGGGCGAACATCGCGAGCTCGTTGACCAGGGCGATGTTGACGTGCCGGAAGGTGTTCTCCAGCAGCTTGGTCAGCTCCGCCTCCTTGCAGGAGGACACCGGGACGGTCCGCTCGACCAGCTGCCCGTAGAAGTCGGAGACCGCGGCCAGGCCCTCGGGGGTGGTGCCGGAGACGACCTTCGGGGTGTTCTCCAGCTTCCACACCGGGTTGCCGGGGTCGATCCGCTCCGGGCTGTAGCCGAGGTGGAAGTCGGCGCCCGCCCGCAGCCCCGAGCCCGCCTCCAGCAGCGGGGCGAGCAGCTCCTCGGTGGTGCCCGGGTAGGTGGTGGACTCCAGCACCACCGTCGCGCCGGGCTTCAGGTGCCGCCCCAGCAGCTTCGCCGAGGCCTCGATGTAGGACAGGTCGGGGACGCCCTCGCGCAGCGGGGTCGGGACGGTGATCACCGCGACGTCGAACCCCGCGACGTCGGCCGGGTCGGCGGAGGGCAGGTACGCCCCGGAGTCGAGCAGCGGACGCAGCCGCTCCCCGGGGATGTCCTCGACGTACGACTCGCCGACCGCGAGCCGCTTGATCCGGCGTTCGTCCACGTCGTACCCGACGACCCGGTGCCCCACCTCGGCGGCGCGAACCGCGAGCGGGAGTCCGACGTAGCCCTGACCTGCGATGACAACGCGCATGACGAAGCAAACCCCCTGGGAAAGACCGGCGTCCCCACACCTTCTTCACACGAGGGTACGGAGCCCGGGCCTCCGCGCGGGCGGCTTCGCCCGAAGTGGTGCACGAGCGTGCGCGAGCGGCGGGAGGGGCCCGGAACGCCAGGACGCCGAGAGCCGCGGCGCCCGCCCGGGAGCGGACGCCGCGAGTCCCGGCGTGAGTGGCACGGGCGCCCCCACCCAGGGTCGCCCGGCCTTCGCACTCCCGACCCCCATCGAGGTGCGACCGCGCTTCCGCAGCCATCCCCCACGGTTGGATGCGGCCCGCGCTGACATCCATGGTGCGCGCTGACCATGGACGCACAGTGACGACAATGTGTCGGCCGCATGATCTCTGGACGAGCCCGTACGGATACCGGTGAGTCGGCCGGACCGGCCGGGAGGGTGCCGCACCGCGTGCCGGGCGGCGGCGCGGCGTAGGCTGGACACCCCCCGGGGCGCACCGCGTTCCGGGCTGTCGCGCTGCCCGGCCGTCTCCTGTGCCGGGCCACTCCCCGTCGTGGAGAAACTGACGTATGAGCCTGTCCGGACTGCTCGATGTCGTCGTACGGGACGCCGCCCTCGCCGAGGCGATCGAGGCGGCGGCCACGGGGCACAGGCAGCACCTCGACCTGGTCGGACCGCCCGCCGCCCGCCCGTTCGCGATCGCGGCGCTGGCCCGTTCGCTGGCCGCCCGGGGCGGTGGGAACGGGCGGCCGGTGCTGGCCGTGACCGCCACCGGCCGGGAGGCCGAGGACCTCGCGGCGTCGCTGCGCTCGCTGCTGCCCGCCGACGCGGTCGCCGAGTTCCCGGCCTGGGAGACCCTGCCGCACGAGCGGCTCTCCCCGCGCTCGGACACCGTCGGCCGCCGCCTGGCCGTGCTGCGCCGGATCGTCCACCCCCGGGCCGACGACCCGGCGGCGGGCCCGTTGCAGGTGGTGGTGGCGCCGGTGCGCAGCGTGCTGCAGCCGCAGGTGAAGGGCCTGGCCGAGCTGGAGCCGGTGGCCCTGCGGCGCGGCGAGCAGCACGACCTCGGCGAGATCGCCCGGCGGCTGGCGGCCGCGGCCTACGCCCGGGTCGAACTGGTCGAGAAGCGCGGCGAGTTCGCGGTCCGCGGCGGCATCCTGGACGTCTTCCCGCCGACCGAGGAGCACCCGCTGCGGGTGGAGTTCTGGGGCGACGAGGTCGAGGAGATCCGCTACTTCAAGGTCGCCGACCAGCGCTCCCTGGAGATCGCCGAGCACGGTCTGTGGGCGCCGCCCTGCCGGGAGCTGCTGCTGACCGACGAGGTGCGCGGGAAGGCCGCCGAACTGGCCGCCGAGCACCCCGAGTTGGGCGAGATCCTGGACAAGATCGCGCAGGGCATCGCGGTCGAGGGCATGGAGTCGCTGGCCCCGGTGCTGGTGGACGACATGGAGCTGCTGCTGGACGTCCTCCCGGCGGGTTCGATCGCCGTGGTCTGCGACCCGGAGCGGGTCCGCACCCGGGCCGCCGACCTGGTCGCCACCAGCCAGGAGTTCCTGGCCGCGTCCTGGGTGGCCGCCGCGGCGGGCGCCGACCGCCCGATCGACCTGGAGGCGATCGACGTCTCCGCCGCCTCGCTGTGGTCCCTGGCGGACGTCCGCGAGCACGCGGCGGGCATCGGTCTGCCGTGGTGGTCGGTCAGCCCGTTCGCCACCAGCGACTCCACCGTCCACGGCATCCTCGAACGCGACGCCGACACCCTCACCCTCGGCATGCACGCCGTCGAGGCGTACCGCGGCGACACCGCCCGGGCGATCGCCGACGCCCGGGAGCGGCTGGCCGCCGACTGGCGGGTGGTGATGGTGACCGAGGGCCACGGCCCGGCCTCCCGGCTGGCCGAGGTGCTCGGCAACGAGGGCATCGCGGCCCGGCTGGTCGCCGACCTCGCCGAGGCCCCGACCCGGGACGTGGTGTACGTCTCCTGCGGCTCGATCGAGCACGGCTTCGTCGACGAGGAGCTGAAGCTCACCGTCGTCACCGAGACCGACCTGTCCGGCCAGAGGTCCTCCACCAAGGACATGCGCCGGATGCCGTCCCGCCGCCGCAACGCGATCGACCCGCTGGCGCTGGCGGCCGGCGACTACGTGGTGCACGAGCAGCACGGCGTCGGCCGGTACGTGGAGATGGTGCAGCGCACCGTGCAGGGCGCCACCCGCGAGTACCTGGTGCTGGAGTACGCGCCCGCCAAGCGGGGCCACCCCGGCGACCGGCTGTTCGTGCCGACCGACCAGCTCGACCAGGTCACCAAGTACGTGGGCGGCGAGGCCCCGACCCTGCACCGGCTCGGCGGCGCGGACTGGGCCAAGACCAAGCAGCGGGCCAAGAAGGCGGTCAAGGAGATCGCCGCCGACCTGATCAAGCTGTACTCGGCCCGGATGGCGGCCCCCGGCCACGCCTTCGGCCCGGACACCCCGTGGCAGCGCGAACTGGAGGACGCCTTCCCGTACGCGGAGACGCCCGACCAGCTGACCACCATCGGCGAGGTCAAGGCCGACATGGAGAAGTCCGTCCCGATGGACCGGCTGATCTGCGGCGACGTCGGCTACGGCAAGACCGAGATCGCGGTGCGCGCCGCCTTCAAGGCGGTGCAGGACGGCAAGCAGGTGGCGGTGCTGGTGCCGACCACGCTGCTGGTGCAGCAGCACTTCTCCACCTTCGCGGAGCGGTACGCCAACTTCCCGGTCACCGTGAAGGCGCTGTCCCGGTTCCAGACCGACACCGAGGCGAAGGCCGTCCTGGAGGGCCTGTTCGAGGGCTCGGTGGACGTCGTCATCGGCACCCACCGGCTGTTCTCCTCGGAGACCAGGTTCAAGGACCTGGGCCTGGTCATCGTCGACGAGGAGCAGCGCTTCGGCGTCGAGCACAAGGAGCAGCTGAAGAAGCTGCGGGCCAACGTGGACGTGCTGACCATGTCCGCGACCCCGATCCCGCGCACCCTGGAGATGGCGGTCACCGGCATCCGCGAGATGTCCACCATCACCACCCCGCCGGAGGAGCGGCACCCGGTGCTGACCTTCGTCGGCCCGTACGACGAGAAGCAGATCTCGGCCGCGATCCGGCGCGAACTCCTGCGCGAGGGCCAGGTGTTCTACATCCACAACCGGGTCGAGTCGATCGACAAGGCGGCCGCCCGGCTGAAGGACCTGGTGCCGGAGGCCCGGATCGCCACCGCGCACGGGCAGATGGGGGAGACCCAGCTGGAGAAGGTCGTCGTCGACTTCTGGGAGAAGGAGTTCGACGTCCTGGTCTCCACCACCATCGTCGAGTCCGGCATCGACATCTCCAACGCCAACACCCTGATCGTCGAGCGCGGCGACACCTTCGGCCTGTCCCAGCTGCACCAGCTGCGCGGCCGGGTCGGCCGCGGCCGCGAGCGCGGCTACGCGTACATGCTGTACCCGCCGGAGAAGCCGCTCACCGAGACCGCGCACGAGCGGCTGGCCACCATCGCCCAGCACACCGAGATGGGCGCGGGCATGTACGTCGCGATGAAGGACCTGGAGATCCGCGGCGCGGGCAACCTGCTCGGCGGCGAGCAGTCCGGGCACATCGCGGGCGTCGGCTTCGACCTCTACATGCGGATGGTCGGCGAGGCGGTCGCCGAGTTCCGCGAGTCGCTGGACGGCGGCGGCGAGCCGGAGGAGGAGCCGCTGGAGGTGAAGATCGAGCTGCCGGTGGACGCGCACGTCCCGCACGACTACGCGCCGGGGGAGCGGCTGCGGCTGCAGGCGTACCGCTCGATCGCGGCGGTCAACTCGGAGGCCGACATCGCGCAGGTCCGCGAGGAGCTGACCGACCGCTACGGCAAGCTGCCCGAGCCGGTGGAGAACCTGCTGCTGGTGGCGGGGCTGCGGCTGTTCGCCCGGCGCTGCGGCATCGGCGACATCACCCTGCAGGGCAACTTCGTCCGGTTCGGGCCGGTCGAGCTGCGGGAGTCGCAGGAGCTGCGGCTGAACCGGCTCTACCCGCGCACCCAGGTCAAGTCCGCCGCCCGGCAGTTGCTGGTGCCGCGGCCGGGCAGCGGCGGCCGGATCGGCGGCAAGCCGCTGGTCGGGCGGGAACTGCTGTCCTGGTGCACGGAGTTCCTGGGCACCATGTTCGACGACCTCAAGCGGTAGCCGAGCACGCGCACCCGGTACGGGGCGCCGGGGCCGTCCCCGGCGTCCCGTACCGGATCGCCGCTCCCTGCGCGGGGTCTGGCACCCGGGCGCGGTGGTCAATAGTGTTCCTCCCAGCCACGTACGCAGAGCACCACCGGACCGCGCTCCACCGCCCAGGAGGCCCCAGTGATCCGCACCAGCTCCGCCCGCCGACTGCGCGCCGCCCTCGGCACCGCGGTCGCCGCCGCCGCGCTCGCCGCCTGCGGCGGCGCACCGGCGCACCAGGGGGCGGCCGCCGTGGTCGGCAGCGACCGGATCAGCATCGCCCAGGTCGAGGCCCGGGTCACCGCCGTCCGGGACGGCGCCGCGCAGAGCGGCGCCGCCACCGAGGAGCAGCCCGGCCTGGCCCGGCACGCCGTCTCCGACCTGATCCTCGGCAAGGTCGTCGCCCGCGCCCTGGCGGACCGCGGCCTGACGGTCAGCCAGGGCGAGATCGACCGCGCCCGGTCCGCGGACGCCCGGACCGTCGGCAGCGAGGCCAAGCTCGCCGAACTGCTGCGCGCCAAGCAGGGCGTCCCGGCCACCGACGTGGACGGCTTCTACCGGCAGCAGATCGGCCTGGTGAAGCTGGCCGACGGCCGGGACCCGTCCAGCGCCGAGGGCGACGCCGCCATCCGCAAGGCCCTGGTCGACGCGGGCACCGCCCTGCACATCGAGGTCAACCCGCGCTACGGCAGCTGGAACACCGCCGGGATCGGCCTGCAGGGCAGCTCCGACGACTGGCTCCCGAAGAGCGGCCAGGCCGCCCTGTAGCGGTCCGGGCGGCCCTCGGCCGAACGGGTGGGCGACCGGACGCGCGGGCCGTGTCCGGTCGGACGATCCCCCGCGGGCCGGTGAGGCTGGGTTCCTCCGCCCAGTCTGCCCAGTCCGCCCGCCGGTTGCGAGGTCCGCCGTGGTTCAGCGCCGTTCCCCCCTGCCGAGGATGCCGCGCGCCCTGTGCGCGGCCCTGCCCGTCGCCGGGCTCCTCGTCCCGCTCGCCGCCGCCCCCGCGGTGAGCCTGCCGGCGCGCGGCGACCTGACGGCGGCCGCCGACCTGGCCGGCACCGGCGCCGCGGGCGGCCGCTCCGGCGGCCTGGCCCGGGGTGACGCGGCCTCCTGGAAGGTCCCCGGCTCCTCGCCGACCCCGCCCCCGTCCCCCTCGCCGTCCCCGTTTTTGTCCCCGTCCAGCAGCCCCAGCGGCGCCGCGAGCGGCCGCCTCCCCGAGACCGGCACCGCCGGGGCCCTCCCGCTGATCGGCCTCGCCGCCCTCGGCTGCGTCCTGGCGGGGCTGATGGTCCTGGTCGCGAAGGCCCGCCGCAAGCACTGACCGGCCGTTCCCCCGCGCCCGTGGCCGGGGCGCCGCGCGGTAGGTTCGGTCCCGTGGAGACTCCGAAGCTGATCCTGCTGACCACCACCCACCGCGTCGCCCCCGGCCTGCTCTCCTGGCCCGCCTGGGAGGCGCTCCGGTCCGCGCCCACGGTGCTGGCCGGTGTCGCGGACCACCCGCAGTTGGCCGCGCTGCGGGCGGCGGGCGTGGAGCCGGAGGTGGTGGAGCGGCCGTCCGCCCCGGCGCTGGCCCGGCAGTTGCTCGCCCGGGCCCCCGCGGTCTGGCTGGAGAGCCCGGACGGCGACCCGGGCCTGACCGACGCGCTGGCCCGGATCGCGGTCGAGGAGGCGGGCGAGCACCCGGAGATCGAACTGCTGCCGGGTTCGTACGACCTGCCGGGGGCCCGGCTGCTCGACCTGGTCTCGGTGATGGACCGGCTGCGCTCGCCGGGCGGCTGCCCGTGGGACGCCGAGCAGACCCACCAGAGCCTGGTGAAGTACCTGGTGGAGGAGGCCTTCGAGCTGGTCGAGGCGATCGAGGAGGGCGACCGGGAGACCCTGCGCGAGGAGCTCGGCGACGTGCTGCTGCAGGTGTTCTTCCACTCGCGGATCGCCGAGGAGGACGCCGAGGACCCGTTCTCGATCGACGACGTGGCGGGCGACATCGTCGAGAAGCTGATGTACCGCCACCCGCACGTGTTCGGCGACGTGAGCGTGACCGGCTCGGCCGAGACCGAGGCCAACTGGGAGCAGTTGAAGGCGGCGGAGAAGCAGCGCGAGTCGGTGCTGGACGGCGTGCCCGCCGGGCTGCCCGCGCTGGCGTACGCGGCGAAGCTGGTCTCGCGGGTGCGCCGCGCGCACTTCACCGGCGTGCCGGACGCGCCGTACGAGCTGCCCGCCGAGCTGACCGCGGAGTCGGCGGGGCGACTGCTGCTGGCGGTCGCCCAGCGCGCCCACGACCGGGGGGTGGACGTGGACGCGGCGCTGCGGGCGGCGGCCCGCCGCTACCGCGCGGCGGTCCGGGCCGCGGAGGGGCTGCCGGAGGAGTAGGGGGACGCGGGTTCAGCCCGCCAGCGGGACGTCCGCGACCGGGCGGCGCTGGGCCGGGACGACCTCGCCGATGGCCTCGCCGACCAGGGCGAGGACCTCGGCCAGCGGGTTCAGGTGACCGGGCAGGTCGGCGAGCTGGACGATCCGCTCGCCGTCCGGGCCCGCGACCGCGAACAGGTCGATCGGGCCGAGGTGCTTGACGGCGGTGTCGACCAGCGCGGCGATGTCGGCCGGGTGGTGGATGTCGCCGGAGACGCCGACCACCGGGCAGCCGGGGCGGTCGAGTTCGGCCGCGAGGTCCTCGGCGATGCCGGGGCGCAGGTCGGCGATGAGCAGACCGGCGGCACCGGCGGCGGAGAAGCGGCGGGCCAGGTCGGCCCCCGAACCTCCGTCGAGCACCGCGATGACCACCACTGCACCGGCTACTCGCATGGTCTGCTCCCCTTTCCGAGGGCGAACCCGTGGCCGACCCGCACGTCGCCCACTGTGGTTATCGGAGGATCGTAGGCGCGCCCCGACGCTCCGCAACAGGGATTACCCACCAGGTGACCAGACTCACGCGGTGGTGCTTCCCGATACGGTCAAGACATGCCAGATCAGCCCCACGCCCCCCATCCGCAACTCTTCACCTGGGAGTTCGCGGCCGACCCCTACCCGGCGTACGCCTGGCTGCGCGAGCACGCGCCGGTGCACCGCACCACCCTGCCGAGCGGGGTGGACGCCTGGCTGGTCACCCGCTACGCGGACGCGCGGCAGGCGCTGGCGGACGCCCGGCTGTCGAAGAACCCGGCGCACCACAGCGAGCAGGCCCACCGCAGCGGCCGGGTCGGCATCCCGGGGGAGCGGCAGGCCGACCTGATGACCCACCTGCTGAACATCGACCCGCCCGACCACACCCGGCTGCGCCGCCTGGTCTCCAAGGCGTTCACCCCGCGCCGGGTGGCCGAGTTCGAGCCGCGGGTGCAGCAGCTCACCGACCGGCTGATCGACTCCTTCGCGGCCCGCGGCGAGGCCGACCTGATCCACGAGTTCGCCTTCCCGCTCCCCATCTACGCGATCTGCGACCTGCTCGGCGTCCCCGCCGAGGACCAGGACGACCTGCGCGACTGGGCGGGCATGATGATCCGCCACACCGGCGGTAAGAGGGGAGGGGTCGGCCGCGCGGTCAAGCAGATCCGCGGCTACCTGGCCGACCTGATCCACCGCAAGCGGGCCGACCTGGGCGACGACCTGATCTCCGGCCTGATCCGGGCCGGTGACCACGGCGAGCACCTGACCGAGAACGAGGCCGCGGCGATGGCCTTCATCCTGCTCTTCGCCGGCTTCGAGACCACCATCAACCTCATCGGCAACGGCATGTACGCGCTGCTGCGCAACCCGGACCAGCGCACCCTGCTCCAGCAGTCGCTGGACCGCGGCGAGTCGGGCCTGCTGGAGACCGGCGTCGAGGAACTCCTGCGCTACGACGGCCCGGTGGAGCTGGCCACCTGGCGGTTCGCCACCGCGCCGCTGGCCATCGGCGGGGTGGACATCCCGGTCGGCGACCCGGTGCTGGTGGTGCTGGCCGCGGCGGACCGCGACCCGGCCCGGTTCTCCGCCGAGAACACCCTCGACCTGGCCCGCTCGGACAACCCGCACCTGGGTTTCGGTCACGGCATCCACTACTGCATCGGCGCCCCGCTGGCCCGGCTTGAGGGGCAGCGCGCGATCGGCAGCCTACTGACCAGGCTTCCGGACGTCCGGTTGGCCGCCGATCCGGCGGACCTGCGCTGGCGGGGCGGACTGATCATGCGCGGTCTGCGCGACCTCCCGGTCTCCTTCACGCCCCGCTGACGCCGTTTCGGCACCCGCGACACGCCGTCCGACCGGGCCGACGACGCGCCGGGGCGGGGGCGCGCGTCGCACGCCGGTTCGGAACGAATCCGGACATACCTGGATCGTTCGTGTACGAGATTCGAGGATCCGTAATTTCGGCGTGATCATGGTGATATGAGCTTGTGATTGCTCGTCAGCTTTGCCTACTCTCCGACATGCCCGCAGCTGCGGGCCCCGATCGCGGCACGCCGAGTCCTGTCCGCCGCGTCCTCGGGCCACCTACCAGGTACCGGACAGGAGCGGGGGAACCAGTGTGAACGCCGTAGTCCCAACGGCTTGGGGTGAGGCCGCCGAGCGGCGGGCGCAACCGCGTCCGGAGCGACCGGCGGCCGGGCCAACCTCCCGGTCCGAACCCGACAGCTCACCTCGCAGGCGTGCGGAGAGGACGTCCCGTGCTGTTCGCCAACACCGCCCGCCACCGCCGTAGTACCAAGGCCGAGAAGGTCATCGCCGCCGCCGGCGTGGCCTCGGTCGGCCTGGCCCTGCCACTGCTCGCCGCCACCGGAGCGGTAGCCGCACCCGTCGACACCTGGGACCGCGTGGCCCAGTGCGAGAGCGGCGGCGACTGGAGCATCAACACCGGGAACGGTTTCTACGGCGGCCTGCAGTTCACCTCCTCCACCTGGCGCGCCTTCGGCGGCGGCCAGTACGCGGCCCGCGCCGACCAGGCCAGCCGCGCCCAGCAGATCGCGGTGGCCGAGCGGGTGCTCGCCTCCCAGGGCCCCGGCGCCTGGCCGGTCTGCTCCAAGCGGGCCGGGCTCGTCAAGGGCGGCGCGCCTGCCGACACCTCCGAGGACGCCGCCTCGCGCTCCCAGGAGCGCCCGACCGCCCCCCGGCAGCCGAAGGGCTCGCAGTCGAAGAAGCCCGCGAAGCCCGCTGCCCCCGCCACTCCCGCCGAGCCGCAGGCCGCCGAGCCCCAGGCCGCCCCGCAGAACACGGCCGCCGGCGGTTACACCGTCCAGGACGGCGACACGCTCTCCGGCATCGCCGCCGCGCAGAACGTGTCCGGCGGCTGGGAGCGGATCTACCAGGCCAACCACGAGCTGATCGGTGCCGACCCCGACCTGATCGTGCCCGGCCAGGTGCTCGCCCTCTGAGCCGGTCCGGGCCCGGTCCGAGCCCGGGTCCCGAGCCGGTCCGGAACCGGTCCCGGCATCCGGGACGCGAGGGGCGGGCGGCCTGACGAGGCCCCGCCGCCGCCCTGACGAGGGCCGCGTCCCCTGACGTTCCGTCCGCTCCCGGTGCGCACCGGGCAGTTCGCGCTGCCGGGGGCGGCGGACCGGCCGTCAATCAGGTGAACTACCGATGAGTAGCCCGGCCACACCGTGAGACGGGGCCCGGCCGAGCGTGGCCGCGGCGCGGTGTGCGGCTAGGCTCTGGTCGTAACGACCACACATCCGCTTCCGCTAGGAGATGCCTCGTGCCGTCCATTGATGTCGTCGTAGCCCGTGAGATCCTCGACTCCCGCGGCAACCCCACGGTCGAGGTCGAGGTCGGTCTCGACGACGGCAGCACCGGTCGCGCGGCTGTCCCGTCGGGTGCCTCCACCGGTGCCTTCGAGGCCCTGGAGCTCCGTGACGGCGACAAGAACCGCTACTTCGGCAAGGGCGTCGAGAAGGCCGTCCTCGCCGTGATCGAGCAGATCGGCCCCGAGCTGGTCGGCTACGACGCCACCGAGCAGCGCCTCATCGACCAGGCCATGCTCGACCTGGACGCCACCCCGGACAAGTCCTCGCTCGGCGCCAACGCCATCCTGGGCGTCTCCCTCGCCGTGGCGCACGCCGCCTCCGAGGCCAGCGACCTGCCGCTGTTCCGCTACCTGGGCGGCCCGAACGCCCACGTGCTGCCCGTCCCGATGATGAACATCCTCAACGGCGGCTCGCACGCGGACTCCAACGTCGACATCCAGGAGTTCATGATCGCCCCGATCGGCGCGGAGTCCTTCTCCGAGGCCGTCCGCTGGGGCGTCGAGGTCTACCACACCCTCAAGGGCGTGCTGAAGGAGCGCGGGCTCTCCACCGGCCTGGGCGACGAGGGCGGCTTCGCCCCGAACCTGGACTCCAACCGCGAGGCCCTCGACCTCATCACCGAGGCGATCAAGAAGGCCGGCTACACCCCGGGCAAGGACGTCGCCCTGGCCCTGGACGTCGCCGCCTCCGAGTTCTTCGAGGACGGCGCCTACCAGTTCGAGGGCAAGGCGCTCTCCTCCGCCGACCTGATCGCGTACTACGCCGAGCTGGTCGCCGACTACCCGCTGGTCTCCATCGAGGACCCGCTGGACGAGTCGGACTGGGACGGCTGGAAGGCCATCACCGACGCGATCGGCGACAAGGTCCAGCTGGTCGGCGACGACCTGTTCGTCACCAACCCGGAGCGCCTGCGCAAGGGCATCGAGACCGGCACCGCCAACGCGCTGCTGGTGAAGGTCAACCAGATCGGCTCGCTCACCGAGACCCTGGACGCCGTCGAGCTGGCCCAGCGCAACGGCTACCGCTGCATGATGTCGCACCGCTCCGGCGAGACCGAGGACGTCACCATCGCCGACCTCGCCGTCGCCACCAACTGCGGCCAGATCAAGACCGGCGCCCCGGCCCGCTCCGAGCGCGTCGCCAAGTACAACCAGCTGCTGCGCATCGAGGAGATCCTCGACGACGCCGCCGAGTACGCGGGCCGTTCGGCGTTCCCGCGGTTTCGCTCTGCGAACTGACGAGCACAGCGCTCTGCGGACAAGTAAGCACAGCAAGGGCTGAACAACCCCTTGATGTGACCGGTGCCCCGGCTCCCACCGCGTAGGGTGGGGCCGGGGCACCGGCATGCGCAGGAGGGGCGAGCAGATGGCCAAGTGGAGGATTCCCGGGTTGGCGGCGCGACCGCGCTTCACCAGCCGGGCCACCGTGCTGGTGCTCGTGCTGTGCTCGCTGGTGGCGATACTCGCCTACCCGGCCCGGCAGTACATCGCCCAGCGCGGCGAGATCGCCGCCCAGCGGGCCAAGGCCGAGCACGCCCGCCAGCAGGTCGACGAGCTGCGCCGGGAGAAGGCCCGCTGGCAGGACCCGGAGTACGTCAAGGCCCAGGCCCGGGAGCGGCTGCACTACGCGCTGCCCGGCGAGACCCCGTTCGTCTCGGTCTCCCCGCAGCCCTCGCCCGGCGCGAAGCCCTCGACCGACGCCGCGGCCGGCCGCCCGAAGGCGGTCAAGCCCTGGTACGCCACCCTCTGGGACTCGGTGGACGCCGCCGACGCCGCCCTGCCCGCCCCGCGACCGGCCCGCTGAGCAGCCCCAACGACCCCCGCCCCCTCAGACGAACAGACTCCCGATGAGCAACCAGAACCCTCCCGCGTCCGACGCCCCCGAGGTGTCCGAGCGCGACGTCGCCGCCATCGCCGCCCAGCTCGGCCGCGTCCCGCGCGGGCTGCGCGGCGTCGCCCACCGCTGCCCGTGCGGCAACCCGGACGTGGTGGAGACCGCGCCCCGGCTGCCCGACGGCACGCCGTTCCCGACGCTCTACTACCTGACCTGCCCCCGGGCCGCCTCGCTGATCGGGACGCTGGAGGCGGACGGCGTGATGAAGGAGCAGACCGCCCGGCTCGCCGAGGACCCGGAGCTCGCCGCCGCGTACCGGAGGGCGCACGAGGACTACATCGCCCGCCGGGACGCCATCGAGGTGCTGGAGGGCTTCCCCAGCGCGGGCGGGATGCCCGACCGGGTCAAGTGCCTGCACGTGCTGGTCGGGCACTCGCTGGCCGCCGGGGAGGGCGTCAACCCGCTCGGCGACGAGGCGATCGGGATGCTGGAGCAGTGGTGGGCCAAGGGCCCGTGCGTCAGCGAGGCCGAGGTCGACGCGGCCGGTGAGCGGGTCGCCCGCAACCGGGCCAAGGCCGCGGGGCAGGACCACGACGCGGTGATCGCCGCCAAGGAGGCGCTGAGCGCCGAGCGGGCCGCCCGCAAGGCGGCCGCCGGGGCCGACGGGGCGGAGGACGAGTCGTGAGCAGCACCCGGGTCGCCGCGATCGACTGCGGCACCAACTCGATCCGCCTGCTGATCGCCGACCTCGACCCGGCCACCGGCGGGATCACGGACCTGGACCGGCGGATGCTGATCGTCCGGCTCGGCCAGGACGTCGACCGCACCGGGCGGCTGCACCCCGAGGCGCTGGCCCGCACCTTCGCGGCCTGCCGCGAGTACGCGGAGGTCATCGCCGCGCACGGGGTCACCCCGGACCGGATCCGGATGGTCGCCACCTCCGCCTCCCGGGACGCCGAGAACGCCGCCGAGTTCACCGCCGGGGTCGAGGAGATCCTGGGCGTCACGCCGAGCGTGGTCAGCGGCGAGGAGGAGGCCCGGCTGTCCTTCACCGGCGCCACCCGCGAGCTGCTCGGCGGCCCGCACCGGCCGCCGTACCTGGTGTTCGACCTGGGCGGGGGCTCCACCGAGTTCGTGCTCGGCGAGCAGGAGGTGCGGGCCGCGTACTCGATGGACATCGGCTGCGTGCGGATGACGGAGCGTCACTTCGCGGGCGGACAGCCCACCGAGGCGCAGATCGAGGCCGCGCGGGCCGACATCCGGGCCGCGCTGGACACCGTCGCCGGGGTCGTCCCGCTGGACTCCGGCGCGACCCTGGTCGGCCTGGCCGGGACGGTCACCACCGTCGCCGGGATCGCCCTGGAGCTGCCCGGGTACGACTCCGAGCGGATCCACCACGCGGTGGTCGGCGTCGAGCGGGTGCGGGAGGTCGCCCGTTGGCTGCTGCACTCCTCGCACGCCGAGCGGGCCGCCGTCCCGGTCATGCACCCCGGCCGGGTGGACGTGATCGCCGCGGGGGCGCTCGTCCTGCTGGAGGTCATGGAGCGCACCGGGGCCGCCGAACTGCTGGTCTCCGAGCACGACATCCTGGACGGGATCGCCTGGTCGATCGCCTGATCCACCGGGCCGCCGGGAGGCCGTCGAAGGGCCCCCGGGAAGGTGTCGGAAGGCCCCCGGAGGGCGCGCGGGAGACCCCCGCGGGCCGTTCCGGGGGCCTTCCGGCGTGTCGCGGCGAGAAGCTTCGTGAATTTCTTCACATGGCAATCCAGCCTTTCGACCCACTCGGAGCCACTGCGGCGACCGAAATGTGGACCGAAGGCGCTGTCGGCGGGTCGCTCGTGGGATCGCAGGCAACCTGGTGTTCATCCCGGAGAAATCGAAACCCCGCTCGGGAACCGGTGCGGGGCCGGGATCGTTGCTGCTCAGCGCGGCACTGCGGCCCGGACCGCTCACCGAGGTCGGCCGACGGGGGTGGGGAGACCCCTCCGGGGCGGAAGTGCGGGCGCGCAGTGTAGCACCCGGTGTCCAGGAGCTTGTGACGGGCCTCACGAATGGCCCGTCAGGCGGGGGTGGATACTTTCGGATATGAGCACCACGGAGCGTCCTCGCATCCTCATTGTCGGCGGTGGTTACGTCGGCCTGTATGCCGCGATGCGCATCCTCAAGAAGATGCGTTACGGCGAAGCGACCGTCACGGTCGTCGACCCGCGGTCGTACATGACGTACCTGCCCTTCCTCCCCGAGGCGGCCGGCGGCAACGTCGCCCCTCGCAACCTCGTCGCGCCGCTGCGCAGCGCCCTCAAGAAGGCGGAGGTGCTCACCGGTCACGTGACCGAGGTGGACCACGCCCGCAAGGTCGCCACCATCCAGCCCGCGGCGGGCGACTCCTACGAACTGCCCTTCGAGTACCTGGTCGTCGCGACCGGCTCGGTGTCCCGCACCTTCCCGATCCCGGGTCTGGCGGAGCACGGCATCGGCATGAAGACGGTCGAGGAGGCGATCAGCCTCCGCAACCACGTCATGGCGCAGCTCGACAAGGCCGAGTCCACCACGGACGAGGACGTCCGGCGCAAGGCCCTGACCTTCGTGGTCATCGGCGGTGGCTTCGCCGGCATCGAGACCGTCGCCGAGATCGAGGACATGGCGCGCGACGCCGCCAAGATCTACAAGACCGTCAGCCGTTCCGACATGCGCTTCGTGGTGGTCGAGGCGGCCAACCGCATCCTCCCCGAGATGGGCCCGGACCTCGGTCTGTGGACCAAGGGCCGCCTGGAGGAGCGCGACATCGAGGTCTACATCGAGACCTCGATGGAGTCCTGCGTCGACCAGCACGTGGTGCTGAAGAACGGCATGGAGTTCGACGCCTCCACCATCGTGTGGACCGCGGGCGTCAAGCCCAACCCGGTGGTCAACCGCTTCGGCCTCCCGCTCGGCCCGCGCGGCCACGTGGACACCGCGGCGACCCTCCAGGTGCAGGGCTTCGACTACGTGTGGGCCGCGGGCGACAACGCCCAGGTGCCCGACCTGGCTGCCGGTGAGGGCGCCTGGTGCCCGCCGAACGCGCAGCACGCCGTCCGCCAGGCCGCCGTCCTCGGTGACAACGTCATCGCGGGCATGCGCGGCTTCCCGCAGGCCGAGTACAAGCACAAGAACCTCGGCGCGGTGGCCGGCCTCGGCCTGCACAAGGGCGTGGCGATCCTGTTCGGCAAGATCAAGCTCAAGGGCCGCCTGGCCTGGTGGTTCCACCGCGGCTACCACGGCGCGATGGTCCCGACCATGAACCGCAAGATCCGGGTCTTCACCGACTGGACCCTGGCGATGTTCCTCAAGCGCGAGACGGTCGGCCTCTCCGAGATGGAGAAGCCCTTCGACGCCTTCCAGGAGGCGACCGCCCCCGCGCCGAAGCCGGCCGCCGCGGCCGCGCCGGAGAAGGAACTCGCCGCGAGCAAGTAAGTCACGAGCGAAGAGCGACCAGACCCGACACAGGTCGGGTACGAGTCGGAGGCCCTCCGCCCGGCAGCGCCGCCGGACCACGACCTCCGTGGTGCTCAGCCGGCCCCGCCACCGGGCGGAGTACAGCAGGCAGTTGACGAAGGCCCCCACCCTCCACCGGGTGGGGGCCTTCGGACGTTCCGGGGCCGGTCGCCGTCCTGGCGGGGCGTCAGGAGGGCTCGGCGGGGGCGGTGCGGTCGGTCAGCCGCTCGTGCCGCTGGCGGGCGGCCTGCGGCGTGCCCAGGCCCAGCCCGAAGGCGATCTCCTGCCAGGTCATCCCGCGCCCGCGGGCCATGGTGAGCAACCCGGCCTCCAGCTCGTCGAGTTCGGCCCGCACCAGCGGCAGCAGGGTCAGCGCGGCCAGCACGTCGGCCCGGTCGACCTCCGGCTCGCCCTCCTCGGCCAGGGCCGCCCCGCTGAGCAGGAACGCGACCAGCCGCACCGCCTCGTGCGGGGCGAGCATCGCGGGGTTGGTCTGCCGCTGCCGCTGCCCGTCGGTGGCGGCGTGCCGCTCGGCGATCCGGAACAGCGAGGCGTACACCCGCTGGGTGCGGGCGGCGGCGGGGTCGGGCGGGGCGAACGGGTCGGCGGCGGGGGAGTGCGGCTGGGGGGTGGTGTCGGCCATGGTCCCAGGATGCGCCGACGAACGCAGTGTGGTCAAGGATCCGTTGTGAACATTCCGTTCAAGTGCGGGAGTGCTCCGCGCGACTTCCCACAGTGCGCCCCGGCCGGTGACGTTCCGTCGACGGTCCGGATGTGACGACCTAGATTTCTGGCTGTCAATTCTTAAGTAAATATTGGGGGTTGCAGATGTCCTCGGATCCCACCACCCGGTTCCTCCTCGCCTTCGCCGCCGTCCTGGCCCTCGGACCCGGCGCCGCCCGGCTCGCCCGGCGGTTCGGCCAACCGGCGGTGATCGGCGAGATCGTGCTCGGGATCGCGCTCGGACCGTCCCTGCTCGGACGCGTCCTGCCCGACCTGCACCGGCAGCTGTTCACCGGCGTGCCGCTGACCGTCCTCGGCGGCCTGTCCCAACTCGCCCTCTCCCTCTACGCCTTCGAGATCGGCGCGCACCTCGCGGCGGAGGCCCGGACCCGCCGGGGCGCCGGGGGCCGCTCGCCGCTGCCGCTGGCCGCGGTGTCGGTGGCGGTGCCGGCCGCCACCGGGCTGGCGCTCGCCCCCTGGCTGGTCCGCTCGGGCGGGGTCGGACCGCACGGCTCGCCCGGCTCCTTCGCGGTCTTCCTGGCCGCCGCGCTCGGCGTCACCGCCGTGCCCGTGCTGGCCCGGCTGCTGCACGACCGCGGCCTGGACGGCACCCCGGAGGGCCGACTCGCCCTGGCCGCCGCGGCCGTCGGCGACGGCGTCTGCTGGGCGCTGCTCGCCCTCGCCCTCTGGCTGGCCGGCGCCCTGCCGGCCAGCCACCTGGCCCTCGCCCTGGCCGGGGTCGCGGTCGCCGCCCTGCTCGCCCGCCGCCGCGCCCGCGCCGCCGACCGCACCCCGCCCGGCCCCCGTCCCGGCGCCGCCCCGCTGCTCGGCGCGGTCTGCCTGGCCGCCGCGCTCTCCTCCGCGCTCGGCCTGCACACGCTGTTCGGCGGCCTGGTGCTCGGCCTGCTCTGGCCGCCCGCCGACGGCCCGCACGGCGAACTGCCCGCCACCACCGCCGCCGGGCTCGGCACCCTGGCCACCCTGCTGTTGCCCTGCTTCTTCCTCGGCGCCGGCCAGCAGGTCGACCTCGGCGCCGAACTGGCCGACCCCGGCTTCCTCGCCCTGGCCGGGACGCTGCTCGCCGCCTCGACCGCGGCCAAGGTGCTGCCCGCCGCCGCGGTCGGACGGCGCGGCGGGCTGCCCTGGCGGGACAGCCTGCGGCTCGGCGTCCTGATGAACACCAAGGGGCTCACCGAACTCGTCCTGCTCGCCGCCGGTCGGCAGGCGGGCCTGATCGGCCCCCGGCCGTACGCGGCGCTGCTGGTGGTCGCGGTCGCCGCCACCGTGCTGGCCGGGCCCGCGCTCCTGCTGCTGGGCGAGCGGCCGCGGGCCGCGGCGGAGCCGGTGCCCGCCCCGGCGGGCTGAGCGCGGGCCCCGCCGGGGCGGCGGTCAGCGGGCGGCCAGCACCTTGCCGTAGACGTCGAGGGTGCGCTCGGCGACCCGGTCCCAGGAGAACTCCCGGACCGCCCGCTCCCGCCCGGCCAGGCCGAACTTCTCCGCCGTCCCCGGGGACTCCAGCAGCGCGTTGACGGCCGCGGCCAGACCGCGGGCCAGGGCGGCCGGGTCGGTGGGCTCCCCGGTGGCGTCGTCCCGCTGCTCGTACGGCACCAGCAGGCCGGTGCGGCCGTGCTCGACCACCTCGGGGATGCCGCCGACCGCGGTGGCCACCACGGCGGTCTCGCAGGCCATCGCCTCCAGGTTGACGATGCCCATCGGCTCGTACAGCGAGGGGCAGACGAACACCGCGGCGCGGCTGAGCAGTCGGCGCAGGCTCAGCGGGTCGAGCATCCCGTCGATCCGGACCACGCCGTCGCGCCGCCGGACCAGGTCGGCCACCAGGCCGTCCACCTCGGCGGCGATCGCGGGGGTGTCCGGCTGCCCGCAGCACAGCACCAGCTGGGCCTCCGGGCGCAGCTCGAAGGCCGCCCGGAGCAGGTGCTGCAGGCCCTTCTGGCGGGTGACCCGGCCGACGAACAGCACGATCGGCCGGTCCGGGTCGAGGCCGAACCGCTCCAGCACCGCGGGGGAGCGGTCGGGCCGGTAGGCGTCGGCGTCGATGCCGTTGTGGATCACGTGGACCCGCTCGGGGGCGATCTCCGGGTAGGCCGCGAGCACGTCCGCGCGCATCGCGCGGGAGACCGCGATCACGGCGTCCGCGGACAGTGCGGCGGTGCGCTCCAGCCAGGAGGAGAGCGCGTAGCCGCCGCCGAGCTGCTCGGCCTTCCACGGGCGCAGCGGTTCCAGGCTGTGCGCGGTCATCACGTGCGGGACGCCGTGCAGCAGGCCGGCGACCTGGCCGGCGCCGTTGGCGTACCAGGTGTGGCTGTGCACCAGGTCGGTGCCGGCGCAGGCGGCCGCGGCGCCGAGGCCGGCGCCGAGGAAGCCGAGCGCGGGGTTGGCGCCGCGCAGTGCCCCGGGGACGGCGTGGGCGCGGGTGCCCTCCTCGTGGCGGGGCTCGCCGAAGCAGTGGACGTCCACCTCGACGCGGCGGCGCAGCGCCCGGGTCAGCTCGGTGACGTGGACGCCGGCACCGCCGTACACCTCGGGCGGGTACTCCCTGGTCAGGACGGAGACGCGCATGGCGGATCCCTTCTGGGGGCTGGGGCGCTGGTTCCGGGGCCGGGCGCGGGTCTCAACAGCAGTCGCCGTCCCCGTTGGGGGTGACGACGGCCACAGGGACGCCCTTGGTCGGGGCGGAGGAGTGGGCCGCGCCGAGCGGGCCGAGGGCCAGGGCGAGGCCGGTCGCGGCGAGCACGGCGGCGAGGCGGGCGATCAGCTTCTTGGACATGGCGGTGCCTTCCTGAGCAGGCCCTTCGCGGGCGGCTTCGAATTGACATGTAGAGTCAATCTCGATTGACATAACCTGTCAATGGAGCGCTTCCGGGTAGGGTTCGATGCCCGGTACAACGTCAGGTCAGCCCGAGAACAGTCGAGAAGGAAGGCATCGACAACGCCTTGGCGGCCTGCTCGCCGTCCTGTAAAAATGGCAGTCAAATAGCACTCTGGAGGTGGACGACGTGGACCAGACTCAGAGCGTGCCGGGTGGAATCGGTCAGCGCCTGCGCGAGCTCCGGCTCAAGCGCGGACTCAACCAGCAGGACCTCGCCTCCGAGGACATCTCGGTCAGTTACGTGTCCCTGATCGAGACCGGCAAGCGGGCCCCGTCGGAGGCCGTGCTGAAGAGCCTCGCCGAGCGGGTGGGCTGCTCGGTGGAGTACCTGCGCACCGGGCACGACGACGCCACCATCAAGGAGCTCGAGCTCAAGGTGGCCTTCGGCGACATGGCGCTGCGCAACGGCTCCAACGGGGAGGCGCTGCAGTCCTTCAGCGAGGCGCTGGCCTCGGCGCCGCTGCTCAGCGACGCGATGGTCCACCGGGCCCGGCTCGGCCAGGCGCTGGCGTTCGAGAAGCTGGGCCGGCTGGAGGCCGCGATCCAACTGCTCACCACGCTCTTCGAGGACCCGGCCATGGTGGCCGGCTCGGCCCAGTGGGCCCAGCTCGCGGTGGCGCTGTGCCGCTGCTACCGGGAGTCCGGCGACCACGTCATGAGCGTCGAGGTGGGCGAGCGGGCGATGCGCAAGCTCGACGCGCTCGGCCTGGACGTCACCGACGACCACATCCAGCTCGGCGCCACCCTGATCGGCTGCTACCGCGAGCGCGGAGACCTGGGCCAGGCCAACCTGGTCGCGGCCCGGCTGCTGGTGGTCGCCGAGCAGACCGGCTCGCGGGTCGCCCGCGGCTCGGTGTACTGGAACGCCGCGCTGGTCGCCAAGTCGCGCGGGCGGGTGGACGAGGCGCTCGGCCTCACCGAGCGGGCGCTGATGATGATGGCCGAGACCGACAACGTCCGGCACATGGCCCTGCTCAAGGGCGTGTACGGGCGGCTCATCCTGGAGACGGACCCGCCCGACCTGGAGCGGGCCCGCACCCTGCTGGACGAGTCCCAGCTCGGGCTGCTGGAGGCCGGAACCGCCACCGAGCAGGCCTGGAGCGAGACCAGCCTGGCCCAACTGGACATCCAGCTGGGGCGGTTCGACGAGGCGGCGGCGCACGCCAACCGGGCGCTCGGGCTGCTGCGGGCCGAGCCGCGGTTCGACGCCGCCAAGGCCCGGGTGCTGCTGGCCGAGGCCCAGTTCTTCGGCGGCGACCAGGACAGCGGCGTGGCCACGCTGCACGCGGTCGAGCGGCAGCTCGGCCAGCTCGCCGCCAACCGCGGCGCGGCGGAGGTCTGGCGGCAGGTCGGCGACCTCTGGCAGCGGTTCGGCCGGCCGGACGAGGCGATGAGCGCCTACCAGCGGGCGCTGACCAGCGTCGGCCTGCGGGCGCTGCCCAGCGCGGCCGAGGCGTCCTCGTCGCGGCAGGTCAGCCAGTAGCCGCGGCGGACCCGCCGGGTGCGGCGGGTCCGCGGGCGGTCCGGTCCCGGAGGGGGTGTCCCGGGACCGGACCGCCGGTTCAGGAGCCGGCGACGATCCGCAGCACCCGCTCGCGGAGGCCGTCGAGGCGGCCGCCGTCGGGGGCCTCGGCGTTCAGCCGCAGCACCGGCTCGGTGTTGGAGGCGCGCAGGTTGAACCAGGAGCCGTCGGAGAAGGTGGCGGTCAGGCCGTCCAGCCGGTCCAGGGCGGCGCTGTCGCCGAGCGAGCGCTCCACCGCGGCCAGCGCGGCGGCCGGGTCGGCGACCTCCAGGTTGGTCTCCGCCGCGGTGGCGTACCGGGTGAAACCGGCCACCAGCTTGGACAACGGCTGCTCCGCGGCGGACAGTTCGGCCAGGATGTGCAGGGCGGCCAGCATGCCGGTGTCGGCGAACCAGAAGTCGCGGAAGTAGTAGTGCCCGGAGTGCTCGCCGCCGAACACCGCCAGGTGCTCGGCCATCAGCGCCTTGACGAAGGAGTGCCCGACCCGGGACCGGACCGGCACGCCGCCGTTCTCCTCGATCACCTCGATCGCGGACCGCGAGGTGATCAGGTTGTGCACCACCCGGGCCCCGGGCTCACCGGCCAGCAGCCGGGCGGCGACCAGCGCGACCACCGAGGAGGCCGGCACCGCCTCGCCGCGCTCGTCGACCGCGAAGCAGCGGTCGGCGTCCCCGTCGAAGGCCAGCCCCAGGTCGGCGCCCTCCGCCCGGACCCGGGCCTTCAGGTCCGCGACGTTGGCCGGCTTCATCGGGTCGGCCTCGTGGTGCGGGAAGCTGCCGTCGAGCTCGAAGTACATCGGGACGACCTCGAGCAGCGGGTGGTCCAGCACCAGCGGCACGGTCAGCCCGGCCATGCCGTTGCCCGCGTCCACCACCACCTTCAGCGGCCGCAGCCCCGAGAGGTCGACCAGCGAACGCAGGTGGGCGGCGTACTCGTCGAGCAGGCTCTCGGCCCGCCGGACCCCCGGGACCGGGTCGGCGGCGACCGGCGCCGGGTCGACCAGCGCGGCCCGGATCCGCTCCAGGCCGCTGCCCTCGCCGACCGGCACGGCCCCGGCCCGGCACAGCTTGATCCCGTTGTACGCCGCCGGGTTGTGGCTGGCCGTGAACATCGCACCGGGCACGTCGAGCCGCCCGGACACGAAGTACAGGTAGTCGGTGGAGCCGAGGCCGGCGTCCAGGACGTCCGCGCCCTGCTCCAGCACGCCCCGGGTGAAGGCCGCGGCCAAGGCGGGCGAGGAGTCCCGCATGTCGTGGGCGACCGCGATCTCGGCGGCCCCGGTCAGCTCGGCGAAGGCGGCGCCGATCCGGTACGCGGCGGCCTCGTCCAGCTCCTGCGGCACCAGGCCGCGGATGTCGTAGGCCTTGACCAGGCGGCGGGCGAGTTCAGGCTCCATGATGCTCCTCGGGTGTCAGCCAGACGGTGGCCAGTGGGGGAAGGGTCAGCCGGGCGCTGTGGTCCTGGCCGTGCCACGGGACGGGTTCGGCCTCGGACCGGCGGGCCCCGGCGGCGGCGTCGCTGCCGCCGTACCGGGCGTCGTCGGTGTCCAGCACGGTCCGCCAACGGCCCGGCAGCGGCAGGCCGATCCGGAAGCCGTGCCGGACGACCGGGGAGAAGTTGCTGACGGCGACCAGCGGGCTGCCGTCGGCCGCGCGGCGCACGAACGCGACGACGTTCTCGTCGGCGGCGCCGCCGTCGAGCCAGGTGAAGCCGGTGGGGACGGTGTCCTGTTCGTACAGGGCGGGGGTGGCGCGGTAGGTGTGGTTGAGGTCGGCGACCAGGCGTTGGATGCCTTGGTGGTCGGTGTGTGCGGGCCAGGCGTCGTCCAGCACCCACCACTGCGGGCCGTGCTCGTGGTCCCATTCGGCTCCTTGGGCGAACTCCTGTCCCATGAAGAGGAGTTGCTTGCCGGGGTGGGCCCACATGAAGCCGAGGTAGGCGCGGTGGTTGGCGCGTTGCTGCCACCAGTCGCCGGGCATCTTGGAGACGAGTGCCTGCTTGCCGTGGACGACTTCGTCGTGGGAGATCGGCAGGACGTAGTTCTCGGAGTAGGCGTACACCATCGAGAAGGTGATCTCGTTGTGGTGGTACTTGCGGTGCACCGGCTCCTTGGAGATGTACACCAGCGAGTCGTGCATCCAGCCCATGTTCCACTTCAGGCCGAAGCCCAGGCCGCCGCTGTCGGTCGGCCGGGTCACGCCCTCCCAGGCGGTGGACTCCTCGGCCACCGTCAGCACGCCCGGGCAGCGCCGGTAGACGGTGGCGTTCATCTCCTGGAGGAAGGAGGCGGCGTCCCAGTTCTCGCGGCCGCCGTACTGGTTGGGGGTCCAGGCGCCGTGTTCGCGGGAGTAGTCGAGGTAGAGCATGGAGGCGACGGCGTCCACGCGCAGGCCGTCGACGTGGAATTCCTCGCACCAGTAGACGGCGTTGGCGACGAGGAAGTTGCGGACTTCGGTGCGGCCGTAGTCGAACTCCAGGGTGCCCCAGTCGGGGTGTTCGGCGCGCAGCGGGTCGGCGGGCTCGTAGAGGGGTTCGCCGTCGAAGCGGGCCAGGGCGAAGTCGTCCTTGGGGAAGTGTGCGGGGACCCAGTCGACGATGACGCCGATGTTGTGCCGGTGGAGGGTGTCGACCAGGTGGCGGAAGTCGTCGGGGGTGCCGAGGCGGGCGGTGGGGGCGTAGAAGCCGGAGACCTGGTAGCCCCAGGAGCCGCCGAAGGGGTGTTCCATGACGGGCATGAACTCGACGTGGGTGAAGCCGAGTTCGTTCAGGTAGCCGGGCAGCACCTCGGCGATCTGGCGGTACGAGGTCAGCTCCGGGCGCCAGGAGGCGAGGTGCATCTCGTAGACCGACAGCGGGGCGCGGTGGTGCACGGTGCGGGCGCGGTGCTGCATCCACTCGGCGTCCTGCCACGCGTGGCGGGAGACGGTCACCAGCGAGGCGGTGTCGGGGGGGCACTGGGCGGCCCGGGCGAGCGGGTCGGCCTTCTCCACCCGCTGTCCGTGGCGGGTGAGGATCTGGTACTTGTACTGCTCGCCCTCGCCGACGCCGGGCAGGAACACCTCCCACACGCCGGAGGAGCCCAGCGAGCGCATCGGGTGCGCGGTGCCGTCCCAGTGGTTGAACGAGCCGATCACCCGCACCCCGACCGCGTTCGGCGCCCACACCGCGAACGCCGTACCCTCCACCCCCTCCACCGTGCGCACGTGCGAGCCCAGCGCCCGCCACAGCTGCTCGTGGCGGCCCTCCCGGATCAGGTGCAGGTCCAGCTCGCCCAGCGTCGGCGCGAACCGGTAGCCGTCCTCCTGCACCAGCGGCTCACCACCCGGATACGTCACCCGCAGCCGGTAGTCGGGCAGTTGGGCGATCGGGAGCAGGGCGGTGAACAGGCCGTCCGGGCCGGGCACCAGGGCGACCTCGCCGAGCGGGGTCTCCAGCACCACGCGTTCCGCGCCGGGTCGCAGCGCCCGGACGGCCACGCCCTCCTCGACCGGGTGCGCGCCGAGGACGGCGTGCGGGTCGTGGTGGGCGCCGGCGAGCAGCCGTTCGGCGTCGTCGGGCGGCGGCGGGGCCTCGGGGAGCAGGAGCGGGGCCGTCAGCTGCACGGTCACGGGAGTGGCGTCCTCTCGGGGGTTCGGGCGGGCGGTTCAGCGGCCGGCGGCCAGCCGCTGGATCGCGTTGAGCGGGATGAACCGCTTGTCGGGGCGGTAGCGGGTCTCGTACACGGCCTCGTAGACGGCCTTGTCGATCTCGAAGGCGCGCAGCACCGCCGGGTGGCAGTAGGGGTCGACCGGTCCGCCGGCGGCGTAGCCGGCGATGAAGGCGCGGCGGCCGCGCAGCGACCAGGCCCGGGCGCGGCGGGTGTGGTGGAGCCGGTCGGCGGGGTCGAGGAGTTCGCCGTCCTCGGCGAGCAGGGTGGCGAGCGCGTGCTCGGCGGCGTACTCGAAGGAGCGCAGCATGCCCGCGACGTCGCGCAGGACGGGTTGCGGGCGGCCCTGGTCGTCGGCGGTGCCGCCGGGTTCGCCCTCGAAGTCGATGACCTTCCACCCGGTCTGGGTGCGCAGCACCTGGCCGAGGTGGAGGTCGCCGTGGATCCGCTGGCCGTCGAGGCCGCGGCCCTGGCAGGCGGCGCGGGCGAAGTCCCGGTAGATCTCGGTGATCCGCCCGGTGTACGGGGCGATCTCGGGGACCCGGTGGGCGGCATCGCGCAGCCGGTCGTCGAGCCGGCCGACGATGCCGCAGACCTGCTTCTCGGTCAGGTGGCGGCGGGGGAAGGCCTCGGCGAGCAGGCGGTGGGTGCGGGCGACGGACTCGCCCATGGCGTAGGCGTCGGCGCCGAAGCCGCCGAGGCCGGCGGCGCCCTCGCGGCCGCGCAGGCTGTCGGTGGCGTGCCGGACGGCGAGGTCCCAGCCGTCGCCGTCGGCGGGCAGGAACTCCTGGAGCACGCCGAGCACGTGGTCGTCGACGGTGAGGCTGCCGAGCAGACCGGGGGTGCTGAGGCTGCCGGCGGCGGTGAGGGCGGTGAGCACCTCGGCCTCCGGGTGCGGGCCGGGCTGCGGCTGGCGGAACAGCTTGAGCATCAGCCGGTTGCCGAACACCACGGCGCTGTTGGTCTGTTCGGCCTTCAGCGGGCGCGGGGTGAGGCCGTCGGGCAGCGAGCCGGGGCGGGTCAGGGCGAGGCGGGGTTCGCCGGGTCGGGCGGTCCGGGTGCGTTCCAGCAGCAGGGACATCAACTCCGGGTCGTCGGTGGCCTCGTAGATCCACCAGCCGTCCCAACGGCCGCCGACCGCCTGCCCGACCACCGCCGCGTTCAGGCGCGGGGCGAGCCGGGGACGCAGTCCCAGCAGCAACTGGTAGCGGCGGGCGGCACCGGAGGTGTGGACGGCGGTGAGCAGGGCGTGCACCAGGACGGCTTCGCCGCCGGGCCGTTCCAGCACGGTGTCGGTGATCGGGACGAGGTCCTGCAGGCAGCCGCTCTCGTGGGTGAACCAGCGGCGGGTGACCAGCCAGGGCAGCAGCGCGGGCAGCATCGGGCGGAGCAGCTCGTCGCCCCGGAGGGCCGGCCCGGGTTCGGTGGCCAGGCAGGACTCGCAGACGGCGGTGGTCATCTCAGCCGTCCTGGCGCAGGGTGAGCAGGTGGGCGGGGGCGACGGCCGGGTCGAGCCGGACGTAGTTGTGACGGCCCCAGAGGTAGAGCTCGCCGGTCAGCTCGTCCCTGACCTTGGTGTCCTCGGGCAGGTCCAGGGTGACGGTGGCCTCCTGGACGTGGTGCGGGTCGAGGTTGACCACGGTGACGACCCGGTCCTCGGTGCCGTCCGCGGCGCGGGCGGTCTTGGAGAAGGCGATGATCGCCTCGTTGTCGACGGGGTGGAAGCGCAGGTCGCGCAGCTGCTGCAGCGCGGGGTGGCGGCGGCGGAGCCGGTTCAGGGCGGTGAGCAGCGGGGCGAGGGTGTCGGTGCGGGTCCAGTCGCGGGGGCGCAGCTCGTACTTCTCGGAGTCGAGGTACTCCTCCGAGCCCGGGTGGGCGGCCCGGTTCTCGAAGTGCTCGTAGCCGGCGTAGATGCCGTAGCTGGGGGAGAGGGTGGCGGCGAGGACGGCGCGCAGGGCGAACGCGGCGGGGCCGCCGGCCTGGAGCTGCTCGGGGAGGATGTCGGGGGTGCTGGGGAAGAAGTTGGGGCGCATCCAGGCGGCCGCCTCGCCGGTGAGTTCGGTGAGGTACTCGGTGAGTTCGGTCTTGGTGGTGCGCCAGGTGAAGTACGTGTAGGACTGGTGGAAGCCGATCTTGCCCAGGGTGTGCATCATCGCGGGGCGGGTGAAGGCCTCGGCGAGGAAGAGCACGTCCGGGTCGGTGCGGGCGATGTCGGCGAGCACCTTCTCCCAGAAGTTCACCGGTTTGGTGTGCGGGTTGTCGACGCGGAAGATCCGCACTCCGCGGGCCATCCAGAAGCGCAGGATCCGTACCGTCTCGCGGACGATCCCGTCGAAGTCCTGGTCGAAGTTGACCGGGTAGATGTCCTGGTACTTCTTGGGCGGGTTCTCGGCGTAGGCGATGGTGCCGTCCGCGCGGTGGCTGAACCACTCGGGGTGCTTGTGCACCCAGGGGTGGTCCGGTGAGCACTGGAGGGCGAAGTCGAGGGCGATCTCCAGGCCCAGTGCGGTGGCTTCGGCGACGAAGTGGTCGAAGTCCTCGAGGGTGCCCAGGTCCGGGTGGACGGCGTCGTGGCCGCCTTCGGGGGAGCCGATCGCCCAGGGCGAGCCGACGTCGTGCGGACCGGCCGTCAGCGTGTTGTCCGGGCCCTTGCGGTGGGCCCGGCCGATCGGGTGGATCGGCGGCAGGTACACCACGTCGAAGCCCATCGCGGCGATGGCGGGCAGCCGTTCGGCGGCCGTGCGGAAGGTGCCCGAGACCGGGGGCTCGACGCCGGTCGGGTCGACCACCGCGCCCTCCGAGCGCGGGAAGAACTCGTACCAGGAGCCGAACAGCGCCCGCTTCCGGCTGACCACCAGCTCGAACTCGGGTGAGCTGCTGACCAGTTCGCGCAGCGGGTAGCGCTCCAGGACGGCGGTGACCCGGGGGCGGCGGGCGATCAGCAGCCGCTCCAGCGGGGGGCGGTCCGGGTCGCGGAGCGCGGCGGCGGCGCCGAGCAGGACGCCGCGGCCGCGGCCCTGCGGGACGTTCCCGGCGGCCCGCTCCAGCAGCTGCGCGCCCTCGACCAGGGTGACCTCGACGTCGACGCCGGCCGGGACCTTGACCGCGGCGGTGCGCTGCCAGCCGGTGACCGGGTCGCTCCAGGCCTCCACGGCGTAGGTCCAGCGGCCGGGGACGGCGGGGGTGACCTCGGCGGTCCAGCGGTCGGTGCCGGGGGCCTGCTCGCGCATCGGCGTCCACGGCCCGCGGCGACCGCCGGGGCCGCGCAGCACCACGTTGGCGCCGACCGCCTCCCGGCCCTCGCGGAACACCGTCGCGGACACCTCGAAGGTCTCGCCCTCGACCGCCTTCGCGGGCCGGCGGCCGCCGTCGACGGCCGGTCTGACGTCGAGCACCGGGATCCGCCCTACTGGCTCCGGCCGACGACGGACTGCTGAGGCGGCGCGGGGGGACAACACGGCGGTACGGGCGGACATGGCGGAACTCCTCTCGGTGGCGGGACGCGCGGGGGGAGCGGGATCAGCGGTGACCGATCCGGTCGATGATGGTGCGGGCGAACAGGTGGCAGTGGTTGCCGGTGCGGGCGGTCACCAGGTCGCCGTCGACCACCACGTCGCGGTCGACGAAGACGCCGCCCATGTTCCGCAGGTCGCCCAGCAGGTTGTTGTGGACGACGGCCTGCCGACCGCGGATCACCGAGGGCACCGGGGCGGCCAGCCACATGCCGTGGCAGATGATCCCCTTGACGATCGCCGGGTCGGCGAAGGCGCGGCGCAGGAACAGCGCGGCGGGCGGCAGCCGGTCGACGTCCTCGGTGTAGCGCAGCCGGTCGGCGACGATCCCGGAGGGCACGATCACCGCCGCGTACTGGCGCAGCTCGAACTCGTCGACGTCCTCGAAGGACTCGCTGACCTCGAACGGCATGCCGTGCTCGTGGCCGCGGAAGACCAGCCGGTCGTTGCCCCACAGCCGGGTGAGGAAGTGGACGGCGGCGCCCTCCTCGGCGAACCGGCGCTGGTAGTAGAGGATCTCGGGCTCGTAGAAGTCGCTCTCCATCAGTACGGCGATCCTCCGGCCGGCCAGTCGGCCGACGGGCTCGGCGAGGGTGCTCACCGGCCCACCACCAGGTCGATCAGGAACGGTCCGCCGCTCGCCAGCGCCTCGGCGATCGCGGGGGCGACCTGGTCGGGCTTGTCGACCCGGACGGCGGGGACGCCGAGCGAGCGGGAGAGCGCGGCGAAGTCGATCTCCGGACGGGTCAGGTCGAACAGCTCGGGGAGGGCGTGCGGCTCGATGCCCTGGCTGTCCCAGTACTGGGCGATGTTGTGGTCGAGCAGCTTGTAGCGGCCGTTGTTGCAGATGACGAAGAGGGCGCCGATGTCGTAGCGGGCGGCGGTCCACAGGGCCTGGAAGGTGTACATCGAGCCGCCGTCGCCGGTGAAGCCGACCACGGTCTTCTCCGGGTGGGCGAGCTTGGCGCCGAGCGCGCCGGGGATGCCGACGCCGAGCGAGCCGCCGCGGGTCTGGAACCACTCTCCGGGGGTGTTCGGCGGCAGGTGGCGGAAGAGGCCGGGCGAGCAGGTCAGCGCCTCGTCGAAGAGGATCGCGTCGGCGGGGAGCCGCGCGGCGAGCTCGCGGCCGAAGTCGGCGGCGGTGAGCGCGCCGGCGGCCTCGCGGGCGTCGCGCTCGTCGGCCTCGGCGCGGGCGGCCGCCTGCTCGGCGCCCCAGGCACGCAGCCGGTCGGCGGCCCGGCGGCGCTGCTCGGGGGTCAGCCGGGCGTCGAGGGCGTCGGCGATCCGGCCGAGCGACTGGCGGGGGTCGGCGAGGATGCCGAGGTCGACCGGGAAGTTCTTGGCGATGGCGCCGCTGTCGAGGTCGACGTGGACCACCGGCGCGCCGGGGGCGAACACCCCGTCCAGGGCCGGGTAGACCTCCGGCAGGACGTAGGTGCCGGTGACCAGCACCGCGTCGGCGGCCGAGGTGACCCGGCGGCTCGACTCGCCGAACATGTGGCCCAACTGGCCGCGGTAGGCCGGGTGGTCGGCGGGCAGGTTGACCTCGGACCAGTCCGCGCCCCACACCTCGGCGCCCCACACCTCGGCGAGGCGGGCCAGCTCGGCCTGGGCGCCGGAGAAGTGCACGCCGTCGCCGACCACCAGCAGCGGCCGCTCGGCGCCGGCCAGCAGGTCGGCGGCGCGCTCGACGGTCTCCGGGGCGGGGACGGCCGCGGTCTCCAGGTACGAGGTGGGCACCACCGGCTCGTCGGTCTCGGCGTCCAGCACGTCGGCCGGCAGCACCACCAGCACCGGGCCGTAGGGCGGGGTGGCGGCGACCTTGAAGGCGCGGCGCAGCACCCGCAGGGTGGAGCGGGGGTCGACCACCCGGGTCGCCCACTTGGTGACCGGCTCGCCCATGGCGACCAGGTCGGCGGCCATCTGGGCCTCCATGGCGTCGTACCCCAGCCCGGCCTCGCCGACCAGGACGACCAGCGGGGCGTGGCCGCGCATGGCCTGGTACAGCATGCCGATGCCGTTGCCGAGGCCCACACCGGAGTGCAGCTGGAGCAGGGCCGGCCGGCGGGTGGCCCGGGCGTAGCCGTCGGCCAGGCCGACCACGGTGGCCTCCTGGAGGGCCAGCACGTACTGGATGCCGGGGAAGTTGCGGAGCTCGTCCAGGAACCCCTGCTCGACCGTGCCGGGGTTGCCGAACATGTGGGTGACGCCGTCGGCCTCGAACTGTTCGAGCATCGCCACCCGTGCGGGCCTGCTGGCCATCTCTGTGCCTCCTCGTGTGCGCTGGGTCTGCCGGTGCGGGGGAGTGGGGGGGGGGGGGGGGGGGGGGGGGGGCCGGGCCCCCCCCCCCCCCCCCCGCGCCCGGCGCGGGTCAGGCCGTGAAGCCCCACTGGCGCAGCCCGTGCTCCAGGACCTCGACCAGCTTCTGGCCGGTGAGGTAGGAGTCCGGGGTGGAACGCCCGGTGATGAACGGGTAGTCGACGATCACCGAGGTCTCCTTGCCGAAGTTGCCGTGGAAGGCCCCCTCGGGGAGGGTCGCGTCGCGGAGGATGTACTCCAGCGGGTACGGCGGCGGGCCGATCACGAAGTCGGTGCCCATGAAGCCGGTGCCGTCCTTGTAGTCGTACTCGATGCAGTGCCCGGTGACGTGCTTGTTGCGCAGGATGCTGACCCGGTCGTCCTGCTCGCGGGCGAAGGCCAGGGCCGCGATGCCGTAGCACTCGGCGGCGATCGGCAGGTCCAGGGCGTGGAAGGCCAGGATCAGGTCGTGGATCCGCCAGTTGTTGGCGAGGTCGACGATCGGGCCGCTGCCGCCGACGATCAGCAGCGCGTCGTAGCGCTCGGCGATCTGCGCCCGCACCTGCTCGCGGCGGGTGTGGTAGCCCTCCCAGGCGCGCAGGAAGTCGCTGCGGCTGCGGTACGGGCGGTCCGGCAGCCAGGAGGACAGGTCCAGCGGCGCGTCCAGGCGGCTGGAGCGGTCCAGGACCTTGACCTTCTCGGCCATCTCGGTGCTGGTCACCGAGCGGCCCAGCGGCGGGTCGATGTACTCGGGGTCCATGCTCGGCGGCAGGGCCGCCGGGCGCTTGCCGGTCGGGGTCGCGAAGGTGACCTCGTAGCCGGCCCGGTCGAAGGTCTCCAGCGGCCCGACCAGTTCCTCGCCCCAGTACCCGTACTCGGAGAGCACGATGAGGATTCGCTTCTTCGCCATCGGCGGTGTTCTCCTTCGATTGCCTTGCGCATTCCCGCCGGAAGTCGGCGGCGGTTCTGTCTAACAGCCGCCGCGGAATTCGCACCAGGGCCGGGGCCCCGTCCGCCGGGACACTGCGAAGTCGGCGAAAGCACTTCGGCATGTCCCGCGGTTCGGCGTCCGGGCCGACCGGGACGCCTTCGAGCAGCCGAGTTGCCGAAGGACGGGAGGGGACTTCGCACAGTGCGGAGGCGGGCGCGGCGGGCCGTTGACGCTCCGGCGGGCCGGATTCTAGCGTCCCTGTCAGCCGCGCCCACGAATTGCGGAAAGGGGAATCGGAAATGCCCGAGACGAACTCCGGGGAGAACCCGGAAATCAGGGATTTCGCACAGAACTGGTTCGACCTGCTGAGCGGCCACAAGCCGGTGGAGGAGCTCCTGCCGCTGGTGGCGGACGAGGGCCTGGAGATGGCGTTCCCGGAACGCACGCTCCGCTCGCACGCCGACTTCCGGGACTGGTACGCCGTGGTCGGCGAGGCCTTCGCCGACCAGAGCCACACCCTGGAGGAGTTCACCGCCGCCGAGGCGGACGGCCTGGTCGACATCGAGCTGACCGTGGTCTGGGCCGCCGAGCACCTGGCCGAGGGCGCCCGGAAGGTGTTCCGGGTGAAGCAGAGCTGGCAGCTGGACCGCGACCCGGCCACCGGCGCGCCGCGGATCGTCCGCTACCGGGTCGGCATCCTCACCCCGGTCGAGGACATCGGCTGATGGCAGCCGACTACGTGGTGGTCGGCGCCGGTTCGGCCGGCGCCGCGGTGGCCGCCCGGCTCAGCGAGGACGGCTCCGCGGACGTCGTCCTGCTGGAGGCCGGCGGCTGGCCCGGACGCGAGGAACTGCACCGCACCGACGCCGGCGCGCTGCTGGCGCTGCTCACCGCCGACTGGAGCGCGGCCGTCGACTGGGGCTACGCCACCGAGCCGGAACCCGGCGTCGACGGGCGCCGGATCCCGGTCGCCCGCGGCCGGCTGGTCGGCGGCTGCAGCGCGGTCAACGCGCTGATGTGGGTGCGCGGCAGCCACCGCGACTACGACGGCTGGCGCGACCTGGGCAACCCCGGCTGGGGCCACCAGGACGTCCTGCCGTACTTCCGGCGCTCGGAGGACTACGCCGGCGGCGCCTCCGCCTGGCGCGGCGAGGGCGGCCCGGTGCGGGTCGCCGCGCCGGACGAACCGACCCCGCTGGCCGAGGCGTTCGTCGCCGCGGCCCGGGAGACCGGCCACGGCGGCGACGGCGACTACAACGCCGAGCACCAGGAGGGCTTCGGGTTCCACTACCAGCACACCCGGACCCCGCGGGGCCGCCGCTCCAGCACCGCCACCGGGTACCTGCGGCCGGCCCTGGCCCGCCCCAACCTCACCGTGCAGACCGGCGCCCAGGCGACCCGGATCCTGGTCGAGGACGGCCGCGCGGTCGGCGTCGAGTACCTCCAGGGCGACCGGACGCACACCCTGCGGGCCGAACGCGAAGTCGTCGTCTGCGCGGGCGCGTTCGAGAGCCCCAAGCTGCTGCTGCTGTCCGGCATCGGCCCGGCCGACCAGCTGCGCGCCGCGGGCGTCGAGGTACTCCTCGACCTGCCCGGGGTGGGCCGCAACCTGCAGGACCACCTGTTCGCGCCGGTCTGCTACGAGTCGCTGCGCGAACTGCCGCCCGGGGCGCCGCTCTCCGAGGCGGGCCTGTTCACCCGGACCGCCGCCGCCGACCCCGCGCGCGGACCGGACCTGCAGTTCACCTTCGGGCCGGTGAAGTTCCTGCCCGCCGACGCCCCCGCCGCACTGCGGGCCGGCCCCGGCTTCACCTTCGCGCCCATCGCGCTGCTGCCCGCGAGCCGCGGCACGGTGACCCTGCGCGACACCGACCCGCGCTCCACCGCGCTGGTCCGGCCCGGCTACCTCGGCGACCCGGCCGACCTGGACGTCCTGGTCGAAGGCGTCCGGCTGGCCCGGGAACTGGCCCACACCGCGGCCTTCGACGACTTCCGCGGGGAGGAGTACGGCCCCGGCAAGGGAGCCGTCGGCACCGCGGAGCTGCGCGCGTACGTCCGCGCCAACGCCACGACCCTCTGGCACCCCGCCGGCACCTGCCGGATGGGCCCCGGACCGGACGCCGTGGTCGGCCCGGACCTGCGGGTGCACGGCATCGACGGCCTGCGGGTCGCCGACGCCTCGGTGATGCCGACCGTGGTGGCCGGCAACACCAACGCCCCCAGCGTGATGATCGGCGAGAAGGCCGCCGATCTGATCCTCAACCGTCCCTGACCCCCGACCGGAGGCCGACGATGGCAGACCAGCAGGACAACCTCGACCTGTACCGGCGCTTCCTGGACGCGCTGAACCGCAACGACCCCGACGGCATCGCCGCCGTGATCGACCCCGCGTTCCGGGACCACCACCCGGGCTTCGACATCAGCAGCCTGGAGAGCTACCAGCAGGCGCTCAAGGCCGCGCACGACTCGCTCGACCTGCGCGGCGAACTGCAGGAGGCGTTCACCGCCGGGGACCGCGTGGTCACCCGGGTGAAGCTCACTGGCACCCACCGCGGCGAGGTGCTCGGCATCCCCGCCACCGGCCGGCGGGTCGAGTGGACCACCACCGAGATCTGGCGCGCCGAGGACGGCCTGCTCGCCGAACGCTGGGCGCAGGACGACCTGCTCGGCCTGAAGGCGCAGCTGGCCCGCGGCGCCGAGAACACCGCCGTGGTGCAGCGGGTCAGCGACGCGGTCAACGCGCACCGCTACGACGACCTGGACGAGCTGTTCGGCCCCGGGTTCCGGGACAACAACCCGGCCTGGAGCGTGACCAGCCTGGAGGAGCTCAAGGGCATCATCATCGGCGCCCACGAGGCGCTCGACTTCCACGCCCACCTGGACGCCCTCTACCCGGCCGACCCGGACAAGGTGATCATGCACATCACCTTCACCGGTCGGCACGTCGGCCCGTTCTTCGGGATCGAGCCGACCGGCAAGGAGGTCAGCTGGACCAGCCTGGAGGTCTACCGGCTGGAGCACGGCAAGGTCGTCGAGCGCTGGGTGCAGGCCGACACCGCCGGCCTGATGGCCCAGCTCGGCGTCGAGCTCCCGTAACGCCCGCCCCCACCCACCGAGTTCACCCCAGACCCAGGAGGAGACCCATGGACACCAGGGGTGTCGTGGACCGCTACTACGAGCTCGCCAACGCGGGCGACTGGAACCCGTGGTGCGACCTGTTCGCCGCCGACACGGTGATGGACGAGCAGCTCGCCGGACACGTCGAGGGCCGGGAGACGCTGCGCGAGATGATGCGCGGATTCCCGGAGACCTACGCCGAGTTCGCCAACAAGCCGGTCCACGTGGTGATCGACGGCGAGCAGGCGGCCGTGGTCTCGCGGATCACCGGGCGCACCCACGGCGGCGTGGAGGTCGAGGCCGCGGTGTGCAACTACTTCCGCGTCGTCGGCGGCGAGATCGTCTACATGGCGAACTTCCACGACAGCGCGCCGTTCGCCCCCGTGCTCGGGAAGTGAGGCCGCGATGACCGCACCCGCCGCACTGCGCTGGGCGCACGTCGGGCTCAACTGCCGCGACCAGGCGGCCACCGAGGAGTTCTACACCCGCTGGTTCGGCTTCCGCCGGGCCCGGGTGGTGGCCGGCGACGGCTGGCAGGTGGTCTTCCTGCGCCGCGGCGAGGCCTGGCTGGAGCTGTTCGCCAGCGACGCCGACCCCGCCCCCGCCGCCAAGGAGGACGGCCCGGCCAACCCCGGCACGGTCCGCCACCTGGCCTTCCAGGTGGACGACGTGGACGCCTTCCTGGCCGACGCCGACGGCGAGTTGAACGTCTCGCTCGGCCCGCTCGGCTTCGACGAGTACATCCCCGGCTGGCGCACGGTCTGGGTCACCGACCCGGACGGCGTCGTCATCGAGGTCAGCCAGGGCTACACCGACCAGACCCCCGAGGAGCTGGCCCGGTACGACGCCTGACCCCCACCGGCCGGCCCGCACCGCCCCGCGGCGGCCGGGCCGGCCACTGCCCGTACCGCCCGGACGTCCGCGCCCGGGCAGAGAGGGTGAGGAGATGTTCCACCACCACCGCCACGAGCACGCCGCCGACGGCACCCGCTCCCGGGCCACCTGGGCGGAACTGTTCTACGACATCGTGCTCGCCTTCGGCGTCAGCCAGACCACCCACATCCTCGGCCACTCGCCCAGCTGGGCGACGTTCGGCCAGGCCCTGCTGATGCTCACCCCCCTGTGGTGGGCCTGGGTGGACGTCGCACTGGCCGTCACCATGGTCGAGGAGACCCACGTCGAACGGCTGCTGCTGCTCGCCGCCGGCCTGGCCACCTACGGCATGGGCGTGGCCGCGCCGCGCGCGATGTCCGGGCACGCCGGCGCGGCGCTGTTCGCCGGCTCGTACCTGGTGCTGCGGCTGCTGATGGGCGAGGCCACCCGGCGCGACCGCCCCTTCGCCCGCACCATCCACCCGTACTCGGTCGGCGTGGTGTTCGCGCTGGCGCTGACCGCCGGGGCCTTCGTCAGCGGCCCGGCCCGGGCCGCGATCTGGGCCGGCGCCATCCTGGCCGAGGCGGTGCTGCCCGCGGTGATGAGCCGTCGGCTGCACGCCATGACCTACAGCGCGGCCCACCTGCCGGAGCGCTTCGGCCTGTTCATCATCATCGCGCTCGGCGAGAACATCCTCGCGGTCGGCGCCCGGGCCTCGGCCGGGGCGCTCACCGCCGCGCTGATCGCCGCCCTGGTGCTCAGCTTCGTGATCGGCGGCGCGCTGTGGTGGCTGTACTTCCACCTCGCCGCGCCCGCCGTCGAGCACGCGATGCGCACCCACCGCACCCCGGCCACCGTGGTGCGCGACGTGCTCAGCTACGGCCACCTGGTGCTGGTGCTCGGCCTGCTGCTGGTCGCGGTCGGCACCGGCAACACCGTCGCCCACCCCACCGGCGTCCCGCACGACCCGAGCGCGGCCCTGCTCCCGATCGGCGCCGCGATCTTCGCCCTGACCTTCGGCTACACCCGCTGGCGGATGTTCGGCGCCGCCTCGGCGACCCGGATCGGGGTCGGGCTGTGCCTGCTCGGCCTGGCCGCCGGGGCCCCGTTCCTGCCCGCGATCGCCACCCTGGGGGCGACCGCCGTCCTGCTGGTCGCCGTCAGCGGCCTGGAGCACTGGATGGTGGCCACCGGTCGCCCGGTGCCCCTGCTGTTCCACCGTCCCGTCCCCACCGGTCACGAGTTGACGCAGTACCGCTGACGACCTTTCACAGTGCCCCGCCGGGGGGCGCTCCGGGCGCCGGACCCAGGCCGCCTGGCTAGCGTTTCGAACGCGGGCACGTCCGGCCGACGCCGTCACCCGAACCTGCTCACCGCGCACCGGAATTCACCTGCGAAACGAGGTCCCGTGAATCCTCGAAACCCCACCCCTGCCCTGCTCGCGCTGGCACTCGGCTACTTCAGCCTCGGCACCATCTCGCTCGCCGTCGTCGGCCTCAACGCCCCGATCGGCAAGAGCCTGGAGGTCGCCCCGGCCAGCGTCGGCCTGCTGGTCACCGTGTTCGCCCTCACCTTCGCGGTGGGCGCGCCGACGGCACCGGCCCTGCTGCGCCGGATGGACCGCAAGAAGGTCCTGCTGCTCGGCCTGGCGCTGCTCACCGTCGGCGGCGGGCTCAGCGCCGTCGCCCCCGACTACACCACCATGACGCTCACCCGGGTGCTCGGCGCGGTCGGCGCGGCGATCTTCGGACCGGCCTCCTCGGCGGCCGGCGCGGCCATCGTCGGACCGGAGCGGCGCCACCGGGCCCTGGCCACGGTGTTCGCCGGCATGACCGCCGCCTCCGTGCTCGGCGTCCCGCTCGCCTCCTTCCTGGGCTCCACCATGAGCTGGCGCCCGGCCCTGCTGGGCGTCAGCGCGCTCTCCGCGCTGGCCCTGGTGCTGGTGGCGGTGCTGGTCCCGGACCTGCCGGCCGGCGAACCGCCGACCGCCCAGGCGTACCGGGCCGCGCTGCGCACCCCCGGCGCGCTGCCCACCGTCACCACCACCCTGCTGTTCATGGCCGCCCAGTTCACCGTGTACGGCGTGGCCGGCGCCTACCTGGCGGCCCGCTTCGACGCCTCCGCCGGCATGGTCTCCGGCACCCTGATGGCCTTCGGCGTCGTCGGCGTGCTCGGCAACGCGCTGGCGCCGCGGATCAGCGAGAAGCTCGGCGGCACCCGCACCATCACGGTGTCGCTGGTCGGCCTGGGCGCGGCCCTGGCCCTGCTGGTCGTCACCCCGAAGGCGGCGGTCGCCGGCCTGCTGCTGTTCGCCGGCTGGGCCTTCTTCAGCCAGATGTACCAGGCACCGCAGCAGGCCCGGCTGATCGCCGTGCTGCCCGCCCACCCGGCGCTGATCCTGGCGCTGAACGCCTCCGCGCTGTACCTGGGCATGAGCCTGGGCAGCCTGATCGGCTCCACCTTCCTGCCCTCGGTTGGCGCGACCCTGATGCCCGGGCTCGCCCTGCTGATGCTGATCGCGGCGGCCGGCGCGCACGTGCTGTCCGGCCGCGGCACCAAGACTCCGGCGGCCCCGGCTCCGGCCGAGCAGCCGGTCCCCGCACCATCCAATTCCTGACCACCAGGCACCACCGATACCCACGAACGGGAGAGTCCACGATGTCCGAGAGCAACAAGCAGCTGGTGACCCAGTACCTCACCACCGTCTGGAACAACGGCGAGACCGACGAGGCCGACCGCTTCCTCGCCGAGGACCTCGTCCAGCACAACCCCAACCTGCCCGACGGCCGCAAGCCGGTGGTCGAGTTCGTCGCCGGCTTCAAGACCCAGGTCCCGGAGGGCCGGTTCACGATCCGGCGGATCGCCGCCGACCACGACCTGGTCTTCGTGCACAGCCACTTCACCGCGCAGGACGGCGACCGCGGCATGGCCGTGGTGGACGTCTTCCGCATCGCCGACGGTCTGATCGCGGAGCACTGGGACGTCAAGGAGAACGTCCCGGAGACCACCGCCAGTGGCCACCCGATCGTCTGACCGGCCATCCGCTGCCCGGAAGCACCGACGGCGCTTCCGGGCAGCGCCCTTCTCCAGAGCACGGAGGTTGCTGTGACCCCCATCGAAGAACAGACCGTCCTCATCACCGGCGCCACCGACGGCCTCGGCCGCGCGATGGCCCGCGAACTCGCCGCCCGCGGCGCCACCCTGGTGCTGCACGGCCGCAGCCGGGAGCGGGGCGAGGCCCTGCTCGCCGAACTGCGCGCCGAGACCGGCAACGACCGGATCAGCTACCTGCTGGCGGACTTCGCCCGGCTCTCCGACATCCACAAGCTCGCCGAGCAGGCGGCCGGCCTGGAACGGCTCGACGCGCTGGTCAACAACGCCGGCATCGGCGTCGAGCTCGACCGCCAGGAGAGCTGGGACGGCCACGAGCTGACCTTCCAGGTCGACTACCTGGCCACGTACCTGCTGTCGGTGCGCCTCGCCCCGCTGCTGGCCCGCTCCGCCCCGGCCCGGATCGTCAACGTCTCCTCGGCCGGCCAGGCGCCGGTCAACTTCGACGACGTGATGCTGCGCCGCGGCTGGGACGGCGTCCAGGCGTACTGCCAGGCCAAGCTGGCCCAGATCATGCTGACCTTCGACCTGGCCGAGGCGCTGGCCGGCACCGGCGTGACGGTCAACGCGCTGCACCCGGCGTCGTACATGCCGACCAAGATGGTGGTCAACCTCTACACCCCGCAGAGCACCGTCGCCGAGGGCGTGCGGCACACCCTGCGGCTGGTCACCGACCCGGCGCTGGACGGCGTCACCGGGCGGTACTTCAACCGCTCGACCGAGGCCCGGGCCAGCAACCAGGCGTACGAGAGCGGCGCGCGGGCGCGGCTGCGGGCGCTGAGCGAACAACTGACCGGGGTGCCGTTCGACGCGGCGCGTTGAGCCGGGCCCGGTGGACGTCCTCCCCGGACCCGGACGCGCCACCGGACCCTGCGCTCGGGGGCGGCCCGTCGGGCCGCCCCCGAGGTGCCGGTGGCGCCGGTCAGCCGGTGGCCGAGGTCTCGTGGGCCGCCCCCAGGTCGGCCATCCGACCCAGCAGGTCGTAGCCGTGCGCGGCGGCGACCAGCGTGACGTGGTGGTGCCAGCCGCGGTAGGAGCGGCCCTCGAAGTCGCCGAGGCCGTAGTCGAGGTGCAGCCGCTCGACGGCGTCGGCGGAGCGGCCGCGCAGCTCGGCGAGGGCGACCAGCTCGGGCAGCCGGTGCACCGGCAGGTCGGTCACCCAGTAGGTGCGCGGCTGGGAACGCCCGAACGGCCACTCGACCACCAGGTGACGGGGGGCGGCGGGCACCAGCTCGGCGAAGCGGCCGCGGCGGGCGCCGCGCCCGTCGGAGAGCGGCACCACCAGGAACTGCGAGGGCCGCGCCCGGGAGGTCGGCCCGTCCCGCCAGGCCAGCACCGCGCGGTCGCCCTGCGGGACCAGCTCGTCGGCGAGCTCGGCGGCCCGCCGGCGGACGGTGGCGGGCGCCCGGCGCACCGGCGGGGCGCCGTGGGCGACCGGCAGGGCCCGCTGGGCGCGGGCGGTGCAGGCCGGCAGCACGGTGCCGGCGCCGACCTGGACCAGGTAGCCGAGGCCGCGCTCCTCCAGGCCGAGCAGCAGCGGCTCGACCTCCTTCTCGTTGCTCCAGTCGGCGAGCACGGGGGCACTGGGCACGTCCCAGCCCAGCATCTCGTCGACCGAGTCGAGCAGCAGCCGCCAGCGCGGCAGGTGCCGGGCCTCCTCGGGGACGTGGGCCTGGCTGCGCAGCGCCAGGTCGGTGTCCCAGTGCCGGGGCAGCGCCAGCTGCCAGGCGACCGGCTGGGCGCCGTGCGGCAGGACCAGCGAAGTGGCCAGGGCCAGTTGGCAGTTCATGGTGCGGCCCTCGGCGTGGACGAACTGGCGGGCGACACCGGCCGAGCGGGTGCCGTTCTTGGCGAACACCACGTCGTCGACGGACCAGGCGAGCGGGGCGGCGGCCGCGGCGACCAGCTCGGCGAGTCGGCGGCGGACGTCGCCTACCTCCCAGGTGGACTGGTTGACGAACTGCTGGATGGGCTGCACCGTGCGTCGGCCGAGCACCTGCTCGGAGATGTTGGCGGGGGTCTTGCGGCCGTCCGCCTGGCGCAGGCCGCGGAGGTAGACCTCGCCCCAGCGCCGCTGGTCGGAGCGGGCGAAGCAGCTGAAGAGTTCGTGGCAGTACACGGAGATTCCGTCCTGCCGCAGGCCGGAGTGCGGTGCACGGAGGTTCGAAATCATGGACACATCGATCCTTGGGTGAGGTTCTGGCGCGATGGCGGTCGGGCCGGGCCCCGCCCCCGCCGGGTGGGGCCCGGCGGGGGCGGGGCGGCGGGGTCAGTCCGTGACGCAGCTCCGGTCCTCGTCGACCAGGAAGGCGTCGGTGGCCAGCAGGGCCTGGGTGACCTCGGGGAGGCTGCAACCGACGATCACGAAGTCGACCTCGAGGCCCATCTTGGCGCGCTGGAACAGCAGTTCGTTGATGGCCGGGCGGCCGATCTCGGTCACCTTGCAGAGGTGGAACTCCACCCGGCGGGGCTCCACCGACAGCGCCTCGGTCAGGCAGCGGCGGAACTTCTCCAGCTCGTCGCGGTCGATCACGCCCTCGCAGTGGACGTGCGCGGTCTTGCCGTCGAAGTCGCTGGAGACCCGCAGCCGCATGTCGGCCGGCTCGACCTCCACCCGGACCTTCAGCGGGCGGCTGCTCAGCGGCAGCCGGACGGTCAGCTGCTTGGGGTCGAAGTCCTGGTACGGCTCGTCGTCGATCCACACCCGGGAGAGCTGGACCGAGCCGGCCGGCAGCAGGTCCGGCGCCACCCGCAGCAGGTGGTCCGGGAAGGCCCCGGGCTGCGGCCGGAAGTGCAGGGTGAGCGGCGCCGAGGTGACCAGCAGGCCGGTGTAGGCGGCGGCCAGGTAGCACAGCTCCAGCGCGTGGTAGCCGGCCATCGAGTGGCTGCCCTTGAGCCGCTCGGTGCCCACCAGGTACGGGATGCCGTTGGCCAGCACGTTGAAGTAGACGCCGCCGTCGTCGTAGTCGAGGAAGAAGGCGTTGTAGAAGGCGGCCGACTCGCGGGCCAGCCGTCGGTGCTCCGGGTCGCCGGAGACGCCGGCCAGGATCAGGTAGGCGAGGATCGCCTGCTCCTGCTGCCACCAGGCCTTGCGGTCGTGCCAGACCAGGTGGTGCACGCCGGTGTCCGGGTCGGCCACCCGCTCCACCACGTCGTACCAGCCGCCGCGCTGCTGGTCGCTGCCGACCGAGGGCATCAACTCGGCTATCCGCTCGGCCAGTTCGGAGTAGCGGGGCTTGTCGTGCAGGGCGCGGATCCGGGTCAGGTTCCAGGCGATCTTGAGGTTGTGGCCGACCACCGCGCGGTTCTGCTGCCAGCCCCAGGAGCGGTCGGCGCTCCAGTCGCCGTGGAAGCGCTCCTGGACGAACGGGCTGCCCGGCTCGTCGGGGAAGCGCTCGGCGATGGTGTCGGCGGTCTCCTCCAGCAGCTTCGAGAAGTCCTCCCGGCCGGTGGCGAGGTAGGCGTTGATCAGGTACGCCGGGGCGTGGTCGCCGATCGAGTTCCAGTTCTTCCGGGACCGGTTGGGGCCGAGCGAGTCGGCCCGCGGGTCCATGGTGATCGGGTCGAGGTGGGAGAAGAAGCCGCCCTGGTCCTCGTCCCGGAAGAAGCGCTCGAACAGGGCGACCGTGCGGTCGACGTCCTCCAGGATCCGCGGGTCGCCGGTGATCCGGTAGGTCTGGGTCGGCCCGGCCAGCGCGTAGATCTGCTCGTACATCGGGATGGCGTCGAAGTCGTCGCCGAACTCCGAGGCGTAGACCTTGCGCTGGCCGGCCCCGCCGATGTCGATGCCGTGGTACCAGTAGACGACGCCCTCCGCGGTGTCGACGACCCGCATGTGCTCGCGCAGGTACTCGGTGCCGGACTCGGCGGCGTTCAGGAACCGCTCCTCGCCGGTGAGCATGAAGGCGGTGGCCAGGCCGTAGACCAGCCGGGAGATGGTGTCGGTCTCCTGCCGCACGTCCGCGCCGGTGAAGTCCGGGACGTGGGTGCCGCTCAGGGTGAGCCGGGTGCGGAAGTTGCGCCAGTCGTACCGGCCGTCCTTGCCGGGGCCGTCCGGGAAGTGGCCGCGCAGGTAGAAGTCGGCGATCTCGGCGGCCTGCTGCACCCACCAGTTGGGGTGCTCGAAGACGTAGTTGCCGCGGCTGGTCTCCGGGAAGGTGATCTGCCGGGCCTCGATCCGCTCGCCGCCGTCCCAGCGGTAGAACAGGCCGTAGACGAAGACGTACCGGCCCTCGGCCAGCATGTCGCGGGTGGCCGCGCTGGTGTCGCGCGGGCCGTCGCCGAGGTTGCGGACGACCTCCGAGCTCAGGAAGCCGTTCAGGTGGATGGTGAACTCGCGCCCGTCCGAGGTCCGCAGGCCGAAGCGGTCGTGGGCGGGGTCGTAGCTGGTGATGTAGCCGGCGATGCTGTCGGAGTACATCCGCCAGGTGTCGGGTGCGTTCATCGGTGCGTTCCTCCCTCGTCGGGCAGCGCCACCAGGACGACGACGCTGCGGCCCTGCGCGTGGAAGCTCTGACCGTGGACGGGCGCCTCGGTGCCGGGGGCGAGGACGTCCGCGCCGGGGCCCCGCGCGGTGTCCACCAGGCGGGCCCACCGGTGGCCGTCGATCGACGGCAGCTCGAAGTCCAGGCCCAGGTGGAACATGTTGAGGACGACGTGCAGGTCCGGGTCGCCGTCGAAGCCGGCCAGGGTCAGCGCCAGCACCCGGGCCTGCGGGTCGTCCCAGCCCGGCTGCCCCAGCCGGGTGCCGTGCCAGGTGACGTCGGGCAGGCCGCGGGCGTTGGTGCGGCCGGAGAAGAACCGGGCCTCGCGCACCGCGCGGAAGCGCCGGCGCACCGCCGTCATGTTCCGGAAGAAGTCCCGGACCTCGGTCTCCTTCTCGGCCTGGTCCCAGTCCAGCCAGGCGGTCTCGTTGTCCTGGCAGTACGCGTTGTTGTTGCCGCCCTGGCTGTTGCGGAACTCGTCGCCGGCCAGCAGCATCGGCACGCCCCGGCTGAGCAGCAGCACGGCGGCGTGGTTCTTGATCTGCCGCACCCGCAGCCGCTCGACCTCCGCCGAGTCGCTGGGGCCCTCCACGCCGCAGTTCCAGCTGAAGTTCTCGTGGGCGCCGTCCGCGTCGGCCTCGCCGTTGGCCCAGTTGTGCTTCTCGTTGTAGCTGACCAGGTCGTTGAGGGTGAAGCCGTCGTGGCAGGTGATGAAGTTGATGCTGTTGGTGGGCAGTTCGCCGTCCTTGCCGAACAGGTCGGGCGAGCCGCCGAGCCGGGTCGCCACCGTGCCGACCAGGCCGGCGTCGCCGCGCACGAAGCGCCGGACGTCGTCCCGGTAGGGGCCGTTCCACTGGGCCCAGCGCTTCCCCGGGAAGCGGCCGACCTGGTAGAGGCCGCCGCCGTCCCACGGCTCGGCGATGATCTTCGACTCGGAGAGGATCCCGGACAGCTCGATCCCCCACAGCACCGGCGGCACGTCCATCTCGTAGCCGCCGGCCCCGCGCGAGAGCTCCGAGGCCAGGTCGAACCGGAAGCCGTCCACGTGGTGCTCGGTCACCCAGTACTCGAGGCACTCGATGACGAACTTGGCCACCGCCGGGTGGTTGGCGTTGATCGCGTTGCCGCAGCCGGTGAAGTCCATGTAGTGCCGGCGGTCCTGCGGCCACAGGTGGTAGTACACCTCGTTGGCCTGGCCGCGGAAGCTGATCACCGGGCCGTTCTCGTTGCCCTCCGAGGTGTGGTTGAAGACCACGTCGAGGATCACCTCGATGCCGGCCCGGTGCAGCGCCTTCACCATGTCGCGGAACTCGGTGATGTGGGTGCACTCGCACGGGTCCGAGCAGTAGCCGGTGTGCGGCGCGAAGAACCCGAACGGGTCGTAGCCCCAGTAGTTGTGCAGCGGCGCGCCGTTCGGCCCGATCCGCAGCACCTGCCGCTCGTCGAAGTCGAAGACCGGCAGCAGCTCGACCGCGGTGACGCCGAGCTCCTTCAGGTACGGGATCTTCTCCACCACCCCGTTGAAGGTGCCGGGGTGGGCCACCCCCGAGGACGGCGAGGCGGTGAGCCCGCCGACGTGCATCTCGTAGATCACGGTGTCCGCCAGCGGGGTGCGCAGCGGCTCGTCGCCCTCCCAGTCGTAGCCGTCCAGGTCGACCACCATGCTGCGCATCGAGTACGCGCAGTTGTCCTCGGTGCCGACCGCCCGGGTGCGGTCCCACAGCGAGTTGACGTTGGCCCGGGCGTACGGGTCGATCAGCACCTTGCGCGGGTTGAAGAAGGTGCCGGACTCCTTGGTGCGGCGCGGGCCGTCGACCCGGTACGCGTACACCTGGCCCTTGGTCAGGCCGGAGAGGTGGCAGTGCCAGAAGTGGTAGCTGCGGTGCCGCTCCGGGTCGAGCGGGATCACCCGGGCCGGGGCCGGGTCCTCGTGGTGGGCGAAGAGCAGCAGGTCGACCCGGGTGGCGTGCTCGGAGTAGAGCGAGAAGTTGACCCCGTCGGCGTCCAGCGTGGCGCCGAGCGGCTGGGCGCGGCCGGGTCCGATCGCGGCCGCCTCGATCGCGGCCCTGCGGGCCTCGTGGTGTTGGCTCATCTCGTCGTCAGCCCACCGGTGTCCGGTCGCCCTGGAGCCCGGCGAACGCCTCGCTCCACGCCGGGGAGGCGCTGCCGGGCTCGTTGAAGATCTCGAAGGTGACGCCGTCCGCGGCCGGGTGGAGCAGCGCCTGGACGCAGGCCTCGGCCAGGTCCGGCCGGGAGACCTGGCCGAAGCCCAGGTCGCCCTGCTCCAGCCGGATCCGCTCGCCGGCCTCCCGGGTGTCGGTGAGCCAGCCCGGCCGGATCACGGTGTACGGCAGGCCGGAGTCGCGGACCGCGTTCTCGCCGGCCAGCCGCCACTCCAGCACCCGGCCGTAGGCGTTCAGCGGGTGGGCCAGGTGGGTGGCGTGGATCTGGCTGACCAGCACCACCCGGGGGCGGTGGCCGCCCTCGACGGCGGCCGCCAGGGCGTTGCGCACGCCCTGGTAGACGGTGGTCTCCGGCCGGTCCGGGCCGCTGTCGGCGGTGCCCGGGTCGACGCAGTAGACCAGGGCCGAGACGCCGGCCAGCGGTTCGCGCAGGGTCTCCGGCCGGCGGACGTCGCCCTCGAAGAAGAGCGCGCCGGGCGGCAGGCTGCGCCGGGCGCGCTGCACGCTGCGGCCGATCGCGCGGACCGGAACGCCGCGGTCCAGCAGTCGTTGGGCGATCAGGCGGCCCAGCCGTCCCGAGCCGCCGATCACCGCCACGGGGTTGTCCATCGCTTGCTCCTCGTCTCTCGGGGTCTTCCCGAGTCCTGCTCGGGTTCGCTCGGGGGTGCTCGGGCCGCGCCGGACCGTCCGGGCGCGCTCAGATCCAGCGCAGGATGTCGTCGGGGCTGGTCAGCCGGGTGCCCGAGGGCAGGTTGGCCAGGGCCGGCACCCGCAGCCGCGGGTAGATGCTCACGCCGGTGAGCCTGGTGCCCTGCCGGACGTGCACGCCGTCGCCGACCGCGCAGTAGCCGTCCATCCGGACCGGGTCGTCCCGGGTGGAGCGGATGTCGGCCATCGGGCCGATGTAGGAGTCGCTGATCCAGGCGTACGGGCCGATCAGCGAGGAGTCGCCGAGCGAGGTTCCGCTCAGCCGGGCGCCCTCGCGCAGTTCGGCGCCGTCGCCGATGTCGGCGTGCTCCAGCCGGACGCCGGGGCCGACGGTGACGTGCCGGCCGATCCGGACGCCCGGGCCGATCACCACGTCGCCGCTGGCGATCTTGTCGGCGAGGGTGGTGCCGGAGGCGTCGTCCTTGGTGTGCAGGCTGCTCTCGTGGATCCAGTACCGCGGGCGGTCGTTGTGCGGTGCGGGCATCAGCCGGTTCATCTGGTGGAAGTCGCCGGACAGCACCTGGCGCAGCGTCGCCAGGTAGTCCTCGACGTTGCCGAGGTCGCCGAGCCGGGCGATGTGGTGCGCGGCCACCGTGCGGCCGTGCTCGACCAGCCAGGGCAGCAGGTCGCCGCCCCAGTCCAGGCGCTGCTGGGCCTGCCGCATCAGCCGCGGGTCCCGGGCGGCCAGCCGCAGCCGGCCGCAGTCCACCAGGTACATGCCCGCGTTGGTGGGCACCAGGGCGCAGTCGTCGCTGGTCGCCTCCGGGAAGACCTCGTGCACCCGGGCCAGGCTCGGCTTCTCGACGAAGCCGGAGACCAGGCCGTCGGCGCCGGTGCGCATCGCGCCGTACTTGCCGGCCACCTCGAGCGGGCTGCGGGCCACCGCGGCCACGGTGACCACGGCGTCGCTCCCCTCGTGGGTGGCCTCCAGCTCGGCCAGGGAGAAGTCGAAGACCGAGTCGACCGGGAGCACCAGCGCCCGCCCGGTGAGGTCCCACTGCTCCAGGTTGTGCAGGGTGGCGGCGCCGGACCCGACGTTGTAGCGGTCGAAGCTGGAGCGCGAGTAGCGCACCTCCACCCCGTACTGCTCGCCGTGGCCCAGCAGCAGTTTGATCTGGCTGCGGTTCTCCAGGCCCTGCGCCACCACGTAGAAGCGGCGGATGCCTTGTTCCCGGCAGGCGTCGACGACCCACTCGATCAGTCGTCGGCCCGCGAACGGGATCAGTGCCTTGCTCCGGATGTAGTCCGCGGACTCCAGGGTGATGGGCTTCGCGCGTTCTCCCCGTCCGCCGGCCAGGATGATCCCGACCGTCCCGCCGTCTCGCTCGGCCATCTCGCTTCCCCTGCTAGGCGACCTTGTCGAAGCAGATACAACACTAGCTGTCAAATCGTGTCAAGGGAGCTGTAAAGTTACTGGACGTGCTCATGTCATCTGTCGGGGCCCGCGGTCGGGGGCGGATCGATACCGAACGGAATATTATTCTTTCGAGAATGGGAATTCACCCGTCGGCAAAGTTGAGACTTCACGACCGCAAATGCTTGCGGCATGATTGCCAAGGTCGGTCGCGCCCCGCGCGCGAAGAAGGTGGGAGCAGCACGGGAACGGGGGAACGTGATCAATCGGACCGGCCGCCGCGCGGCATTCTTCGACGTGAGACACGACCTGCTGTCGGCCGGCTCGGTGCTCACCGTGCTGGAGGCGGCGGCCCGCCACCGCTCGGCCGGCGACCTGCTGGTCTGCGTCGCCGGCGGACCACCGCCCGGCGACCCGGCCGACTGGCCGGCCGCCGGCCACCCGACCACCTCGGGCACCGGCTTCGTCGCCGATCTGGTGCTGTACGCCGACTCGCCGGGCGAGGCGGGCTCCGAGGTGGTGGTGGAGGCGATGGCCCGGCTCGGCCTGGACGCCGCCCAGTGCTTCGCCTACGGCGACCGCCGCGAGGGCCTCACCATCCTGCGGGTGGTCGGCAACCCGCGGGTGGTCGGCCGCGACCCGCTGATGACCGAACTGGCCCGCGACCGCGGCTGGCCCGTCCTGCACACCGCGCAGTACTGACCGGAACTCGCGCCTCCGAAAATCCCGGTATTCGATAGTCGCCCACCGCACGTGACGCAGTACCGCCCCGGCCCGCGACGGGCGGCATCCCGTCGGGCGGGCTGCGTATCGTGCCCGGTATTCGGTCCGATCGCGCGCATTCCGGCCATTCGGCGGGACGGTCGCGACAACGGGAAAGGGCTTGGTGTTGACCTTGGCTGAAACGACCCGCCGCGGGTTCCTCGGAGTGGCCGCCGCACTCGGCGGCACCGTGGCACTCCCCTCGATTGACAGTTATGCCGACGACGCTGTCAACAGCGATGTCGTTTCAGCCGCGGCGCCGACCCCGGCCGCCCGCACCGTCTCGCCCGGCGACCCGCGCTACCTCGACCTCACCTCGCGCGGCTACAACGGCCGCTTCGTCGGGCAGCCCGACTCGGTGCGGGTGGTGTACACCACCGCGCAGGTGGTCGCGGTGGTGAACGAGGCGGTGCAGAACGGGCGGCGGATCGCCGTCCGCAGCGGCGGCCACTGCCTGGACGGGCTGGTCGACGACCCCGCGGTGCGGACGCTCGTCGACATATCCGAGATGACCGCGGTCGGCTACGACCCGGCCCGCCGCGCCTTCATGGTCGAGGCCGGCGCCACCCTCGGCCACGTCTACCGCACCCTCTACCTCGACCACGGCGTCACCGTCCCCGGCGGCACCTGCCCGACCGTCGGGGTCGGCGGCCACGTCACCGGCGGCGGCTACGGCGCGCTCTGCCGCGCCCACGGCGCGATCGTCGACCACCTGTACGCGCTGGAGGTGGTCGTGGTGGACGCCTCCGGCACCGCCCGCGCGGTGGTCGCCACCAGCGACCCGGGCGACCCCAACCGCGAACTGTGGTGGGCGCACACCGGTGGCGGCGGCGGCAACTTCGGCGTGGTCACCCGCTACTGGTTCCGCACGCCCGGCGCCACCGGCACCGACCCGGCCGGGCTGCTGCCCAAGCCCCCGGCCACCCTGCTGAAGGCCGCCGCGGTGTGGAAGTGGAGCGACCTGAACGCGGCCGACTTCGCCGCCGTCGTCCGCAACCACGGCGCCTGGCACGCCGCCAACAGCGCCGACGGCTCGCCCTACGCCGGGCTGCACAGCGTGCTGATCCTCGGCAACGTCGCCGTCGGCACCGTGACCCTCAGCGCCCAGATCGACAACACCCTCCCCGACGCGGCCGGCCTGATGACCCGCTACCTCGACGCGGTCGCGGCCGGCGTCCAGGCACCCGCCGCCCGCAGCCAGTCCACCTCGCCGTGGCTGAAGGCCACCCTCAAGGACCCGTACGACACCGGCGCGTTCAACCGCGCCAAGTCCAAGGGCGCCTACCTGCGCCGGGGTTGGGACGACGGCCAGATCGCCACCCTGTACCGCTACCTCTCCGACCCCGGGTACGACGGGCACAGCTCGATCCTGCTCTACTCCTACGGCGGCCGGGTCAACACCGTCGCCCCCGACGCCACCGCGATGCCGCAGCGCGACTCGATCCTGAAGGCCAACTTCACCACCTACTGGCCCGACCCCGCCCAGGACGCCCGCCACCTGGCCTGGATGGGCTCGCTCTACCGGGACGTGTACGCCGCCACCGGCGGCGTGCCGGTCAGCAACGCGGCCAACGACGGCTCCTACATCAACTACCCGGACGTCGACCTCGCCGACCCGCGGTGGAACACCTCGGGCGTGCCCTGGCAGACGCTCTACTACAAGGGCAACTACCCCCGCCTGCAGCGGGCGAAGGCCGTCTGGGACCCGACCGACACGTTCCACCACGCCCTGTCGATCACGGCCGGCTGACCGGACCGGACGACCGACGGGCCCGGCCGGGGGCCGCCCCCGGCCGGGCCCCGTCGCGTCCGCGGCGGGGATGCGCCCGTGTTCGTTGGGTCACCAAGCGTTACGGAGAGTGGGCAGGAGAGTGCCCAGAGCCGGACTCGAACCGGCACGGCCTCGCGGCCAAGCAGTTTTAAGCTGCCCGTGTCTGCGTTCCACCATCTGGGCCAGGGAGCGCGGCTGACTCAGGCACTGAGCCTAGTCGGCCGGGCGACGGTTTCGCATATTTCCCGGCACGGAAGTTGTCATGCTTCCATGACATCTGACGAAGCGTCTGGCGTTTCGGCCACACTTGGGCGGTTCTCGGCCACCGGGGCCCTCGGGGGAGGGGTCATACCGCAGGAGGAGACGGCGGCGGCGGGCCGTACGCCTGGCGGTGGTGGGCCAACCGTTCGCCGGGGCGACGTGGACGGCGGGAGGCGCCGGGAGGATGGAGTAGCGGTCGAAGGAGCCTGCGGGCCGACCGCCCCGTGACGAAACCCGCCCCTCCCGGACAGGAGTCCCCAGCGTGAGCACCTCGACCGCGTACGCAGCCCACACCGGTGTGGCCGCGGCCCGCGCCACCGGTCTGAACAAGGTCTACGGCGAGGGCGAGACCCGCGTCGTGGCGCTGGACGACGTCTCGGTCGCCTTCGGGCAGGGCGAGTTCACCGCGATCATGGGCCCGTCCGGCTCCGGCAAGTCCACGCTGATGCACTGCATGGCCGGGCTGGACACGGTCTCCTCCGGCTCGGCGACGATCGGGGACACCGAACTGGTCGGGCTGAAGGACAAGCAGCTGACCAAACTGCGCCGCGACAAGATCGGCTTCATCTTCCAGGCGTTCAACCTGCTGCCCACGCTGACCGCGCTGGAGAACATCACGCTGCCGATGGACATCGCGGGCAGCAAGGTCGACCGGGCCTGGCTGGACCGGGTGGTGGAGACCGTCGGCCTCTCCGGCCGCCTCTCGCACCGGCCCTCCCAGCTCTCCGGCGGCCAGCAGCAGCGGGTGGCGTGCGCCCGGGCGCTGGCCTCCAAGCCGGCGATCATCTTCGCCGACGAGCCCACCGGCAACCTGGACTCCCGCTCCGGCGCCGAGATCCTCTCCTTCCTGCGCAACTCGGTGCGCGAACTCGGCCAGACCGTGGTGATGGTGACGCACGACCCGGTCGCCGCCTCGTACGCGGACCGGGTGGTGTTCCTGGCCGACGGCCGGATCGTCGACGAGCTGCACCACCCCACCGCCGACTCCGTCCTGGACCGGATGCGCCGCTTCGACGCCAAGGGCCGCACCAGCTGACGGCCCGACGCCCCCGTCGACCCCGCCCGCACCGACCTCCCCAGGACTGACCCCATGTATCGCACCGCACTGCGCAACGTGCTGGCCCACAAGGGCCGACTCCTGATGACGGCCCTGGCCGTGCTGCTCGGCACGGCCTTCGTGGCCGGCACCCTGGTGTTCTCCGACACCATGGGCCGGGCCATGCGCAACAGCTACTCCACCAGCTTCTCGGACGTCTCGGTGCTGGTCTCCGCCCACGGCTCCGGCGAGGGCGACGGCGGCGACGGGCCCCGCAAGGGCGGGGACGAGGCCGTGCTGACCGCCGCCACCGTCGAGGAGCTGGCCGCGCTGCCCGGCGCCGAGCGGGCCCGCGGCGTGGTCTCCGGGTTCACCGCCGTCGCCGACAAGAAGGGCAACCTGATCGGCGAGGCGTGGAGCTCCCGCGGCGCCAACTTCGTCCCGGACGCCTCCGGGGCCGATCCCCGCTACCCGATGGCCGAGGGCCGCGGCCCGCGCTCCGCGGGCGAGGTCGCGCTGAACCGGCAGGCCGCCGACAAGGCGGGCTACCACGTCGGCGACACCGTCCGGGTGGCCGGGAACGGCGCCGCCCGGGACGCGGTGCTCACCGGCGTCTTCACCACCGACGACCCGCAGGTCACCTCCGGCGGCACGCTGGCCCTGATGGACACCGCCACCGCCCAGCAGGAGCTGCTGGAGCCCGGCCGGTTCAGCTCGGTGGTGCTGACCGCCAAGCCCGGCACCAGCGAGGCCCAACTGCTCGACCAGGCCCGGGCGAAGGCCCCCGCCGAGGGCGTCGAGCTGCAGACCGGCCAGGAGCTCAAGGACGAGCAGACCAGGATGGTCGCCGACTCCGTCAGCGGCATGAAGACCATGCTGCTGGTGTTCGCCGGGATCTCGCTGTTCGTCGGCATCTTCATCATCGTCAACACCTTCACCATGCTGATCGCCCAGCGGATCAAGGAGTTGGCGCTGCTGCGGGCGGTCGGTGCCGGCCGCGGCCAGGTCACCCGGTCGGTGCTGGTCGAGGCGCTCGTCATCGGCGTGGTCGCGTCGGTCGGTGGCCTGCTCGCGGGCATCGGCATCGGCGCGGGCCTGCAGTCGCTGCTGCACGCCTTCAACGAGGGCCTGCCCACCGGCTCGCTGGTGATCGCCCCGGTGACGGTCGTCGGCACCCTGGTGGTCGGCGTGCTGGTCACCGTGCTCTCGGCGCTGCTGCCCGCCGTCCGGGCCTCCCGGATCCCCCCGGTCGCGGCGATGAGCAGCGGCGACCAGCCGACCACCCAGCGCGGCCTGCTGATCCGCAACTCGATCGGCGCGGTGCTGGCCGGCTCCGGCCTGGGCCTGATCCTGGCCGGTGCGAACGGCACCGGCTCGAACGCCCAGCACCTGCTGGAGTTCGGCGCCCCGCTCACCCTGATCGGCGTGTTCGTCCTGCTGCCGCTGCTGTCGCGCCCGGTGATCGCGCTGGTCGGCCCGGTGCTGGCCAAGGTGTTCGGCACCCCCGGCAAGCTGGCCCGGCTGAACGCGGTGCGCAACCCGCGCCGCACCGCCAGCACCGCGGCCGCGCTGACCATCGGCCTGACCCTGGTCACCGCGCTGACCGTGATCGGCAACTCGGTCACCAGCGCCGTCACCTCGATGGTCGGCGACACGATGAAGGCCGACTACGCGGTCAACATGGCCAACGGCCGCCAGCTCTCCACCGACCTGACCGGGATGGTGGCGAAGGCGGACGGGGTGAAGGCGGTCAGCCAGGTCGACAACGTCTGGTGGGACATCGAGGGCGTCGGCAAGGACCGCGCCGTCGAGGGCTACGACGCCGCCGCCTTCGACCAGTTGATCGACCTGACGATGAAGTCCGGCTCCACCGCGGCCCTCGGCCAGGGCCAGGTGCTGGTCAACGAGGACTTCGCCACCAAGCACCAGCTGTCGGTCGGCTCCACCCTGCGGGCCACCGCGGCCAAGGGCGCGCCCGTGACGCTCACCGTCGGCGGCGTCTTCGAGGCCACCGAGGGCGTCTCCCCGATCGTGGCCCCCAACCGGCTGATCGAGGCCAACGACCCGGACCCGCTGGTCCAGCAGATCCTGGTCAAGGGCGTCGACGGCCCGACCCCCGCCCTGAAGCAGTCGATCAAGGACGCCACCGGCCGCAACCCGGTGATGGAGGTCCGCACCATGCAGGACATGGTCGACGACTTCAGCCGGATCATCTCGACCATGCTGAACCTGATGTACGGCCTGCTCGGCATGGCGGTGCTGGTCGCCGTCCTCGGCGTGATCAACACCCTCGCCATGTCGGTGTTCGAGCGCAAGCGGGAGATCGGCATGCTGCGGGCGATCGGCCTGGAGCGGCGCGGCATCAAGCGGATGATCCGCCTGGAGTCGGTGGTGATCTCGCTGTTCGGCGCCGCGATCGGCGTCCTGCTCGGCTGCTTCCTGGCCTGGGCCGCCCTCCGGATCCTGGCCTCCGAACTGAAGGGACTGACCACGGTGATCCCGTACGGCAGCGTGCTCCTCTTCCTCGGCCTCGCCGCCCTGGTCGGCATGGTCGCCGCCCTCTGGCCGGCCCGCCGGGCCTCCCGGATGGACATCCTGAGCAGCATCAAGACCGACTGACGCGCCGACGTCACGACGGACCGGAGACCGGAAGCCGCCCGCCCCCTCGACGAGGGGTGGGCGGCTTCCGCGTGCCGGGAGCGCCGGCGGGTCGTCAGCGGGTCTCGATGACGACCTTCTCGATCACCACGTCCTCGACCGGGCGGTCGTTGCGGCCGGTCTCGACGTTCGCGATGGCGTCCACGACCTTCTGGCTGGCCGCGTCGGTCACCTCGCCGAAGATGGTGTGCTTGCCGGTCAGCCAGGTGGTCGGGCCGACCGTGACGAAGAACTGCGAACCGTTGGTGCCCGGGCCCGCGTTGGCCATCGCCAGCAGGTACGGCTTGGTGAAGGCGAGGTCCGGGTGGAACTCGTCGGCGAACTTGTAGCCCGGGCCGCCGGTGCCGTTGCCCAGCGGGTCGCCGCCCTGGATCATGAAGCCCTGGATGACCCGGTGGAAGACCGTGCCGTCGTACAGCGGGGCGTTGCTGGGCTGCCCGGTGTTCGGGTCGACCCACTGGCGCTCGCCCGTCGCCAGCTCCACGAAGTTCTTGACCGTCTTGGGGGCGTGGTTCGGCAGCAGCCGGATCTCGATGTCGCCCTTGTTGGTCTTCAGGGTGGCGTACAGCTCCTCGGCCATGGGGCCGCCTTTCTGGGTATGCGTCAGGTGCGCCACCCACCCTGCCCCTTGGGGGACCCTCCGCGCAGGCGACACGGGATCATCCTCACGACCGACGCGGAATACTTTGCCAAACCATTACTCTTGTGCTCTGTGTGGGTGGTGCCGTGCCGCCCCGGAAGGAATGTGATGAGAAGCAGGAACCCGGTCTTCTCGCGGGAGGGGTCCTTCACCCGCAACGACCAGTACGCGGGGTTCGGCACGCAGACGGCCGCCCAGCCGGGCCAGTCCGCGTACGGCAACCCGTACGCGGGCCAGCAGGCGTACGGCGACCCGCACGCGGGGCAGCAGCCGCTGACCGACGAGCAGCTCGTCGTGATGTACAACGCGCCGTCCGCCGGCCCGCTGCAGACCGGCCGGATGACCATGGACGACGTGGTCGCCCGGACGGCCATGACGCTGCTGACCCTGGTCGGCTTCGGTGCGGTGGCGTGGTTCGTCGTGCCCGTCGAGAACTTCGTCCCGGCGGTCGTCGCGCTCGTCGCCGCGACGGTCCTCGGCATGGTGATCAGCTTCAAGCGCAGCGTCAACCCGGGGCTGATCCTGGCTTACGCGGCCCTGGAAGGCGTCTTCCTCGCCTCGTTCAGCAAGCTCTTCGAGACCTTCTGGCCCGGCATCGCGATCCAGGCCGTGCTGGGCACCGCCGCGGTGTTCGCGGCGACGCTGATCGCCTACAGGACCGGCCGGATCCGGGTCACCCCCCGGTACACCCGGATCGGCATCTCGATCGCCATCGGCTTCATGATCCTGATGGTGGTCAACCTGGTCGCGACGCTCCTCGGCGCCGACTTCGGCCTGCGCTCGGGTCCGCTGGGCATCGTGGTCGGCCTGGTCGCCATCGCCCTCGGCGCGTTCTTCCTCACCCTCGACTACGCCGAGATCGAGGAGGGCATCCGCCACGGCGCCCCCGAGAAGGAGGCGTGGCGGGCGGCCTTCGGCCTGACGGTCTCGCTGGTGTGGATCTACGTCGAGATGCTGCGGCTGATCGCCATCCTGCGCGGCGACGACTGACCGGCACCCGGTAGGTGAAGCGGCGGGCCCCGGAGGAACGTTCCTCCGGGGCCCGCCGCTTCACCTACCGGGTGCCGGTCAGTCGTCGCCGCGCAGGATGGCGATCAGCCGCAGCATCTCGACGTAGATCCACACCAGCGAGACCGTCAGGCCGAAGGCCGCCCGCCACGCCTCCTTCTCGGGGGCGCCGTGGCGGATGCCCTCCTCGATCTCGGCGTAGTCGAGGGTGAGGAAGAACGCGCCGAGGGCGATGGCGACCAGGCCGACCACGATGCCCAGCGGACCCGAGCGCAGGCCGAAGTCGGCGCCGAGGAGCGTCGCGACCAGGTTGACCACCATCAGGATCATGAAGCCGATGGCGATCGAGATGCCGATCCGGGTGTACCGGGGGGTGACCCGGATCCGGCCGGTCCTGTAGGCGATCAGCGTCGCCGCGAACACCGCGGCGGTGCCCAGCACGGCCTGGATCGCGATGCCGGGCCAGAAGGTCTCGAAGAGCTTGCTGAACGAGGCGAGGAAGACGCCTTCCAGGGCCGCGTAAGCCAGGATCAGCCCCGGGTTGACGCTGCGCTTGAAGCTGATCACCATGCCGAGGACCGTCGCGGCGACGAGCGCGACGACCGCCGGGACGAAGTTCTCGACGGGCACGACGAACCACGCCACCGCACCGAAGCCGACCAGGGTCAGCAGCGTCATGGCCGTCCGGGCGACCACGTCGTCCATGGTCATCCGGCCGGTCTGCAGCGGGCCGGCGGACGGCGCGTTGTACATCACGACGAGCTGCTCGTCGGTCAGCGGCTGCTGCCCCGCGTGCGGGTCGCCGTACGCCTGCTGGCCCGCGTACGGGTTGCCGTACGCGGACTGGCCCGGCTGGGCGGCCGTCTGCGTGCCGAACCCCGCGTACTGGTCGTTGCGGGTGAAGGACCCCTCCCGCGAGAAGACCGGGTTCCTGCTTCTCATCACATTCCTTCCGGGGCGGCACGGCACCACCCACACAGAGCACAAGAGTAATGGTTTGGCAAAGTATTCCGCGTCGGTCGTGAGGATGATCCCGTGTCGCCTGCGCGGAGGGTCCCCCAAGGGGCAGGGTGGGTGGCGCACCTGACGCATACCCAGAAAGGCGGCCCCATGGCCGAGGAGCTGTACGCCACCCTGAAGACCAACAAGGGCGACATCGAGATCCGGCTGCTGCCGAACCACGCCCCCAAGACGGTCAAGAACTTCGTGGAGCTGGCGACGGGCGAGCGCCAGTGGGTCGACCCGAACACCGGGCAGCCCAGCAACGCCCCGCTGTACGACGGCACGGTCTTCCACCGGGTCATCCAGGGCTTCATGATCCAGGGCGGCGACCCGCTGGGCAACGGCACCGGCGGCCCGGGCTACAAGTTCGCCGACGAGTTCCACCCGGACCTCGCCTTCACCAAGCCGTACCTGCTGGCGATGGCCAACGCGGGCCCGGGCACCAACGGTTCGCAGTTCTTCGTCACGGTCGGCCCGACCACCTGGCTGACCGGCAAGCACACCATCTTCGGCGAGGTGACCGACGCGGCCAGCCAGAAGGTCGTGGACGCCATCGCGAACGTCGAGACCGGCCGCAACGACCGCCCGGTCGAGGACGTGGTGATCGAGAAGGTCGTCATCGAGACCCGCTGACGACCCGCCGGCGCTCCCGGCACGCGGAAGCCGCCCACCCCTCGTCGAGGGGGCGGGCGGCTTCCGGTCTCCGGTCCGTCGTGACGTCGGCGCGTCAGTCGGTCTTGATGCTGCTCAGGATGTCCATCCGGGAGGCCCGGCGGGCCGGCCAGAGGGCGGCGACCATGCCGACCAGGGCGGCGAGGCCGAGGAAGAGGAGCACGCTGCCGTACGGGATCACCGTGGTCAGTCCCTTCAGTTCGGAGGCCAGGATCCGGAGGGCGGCCCAGGCCAGGAAGCAGCCGAGCAGGACGCCGATCGCGGCGCCGAACAGCGAGATCACCACCGACTCCAGGCGGATCATCCGCTTGATGCCGCGCCGCTCCAGGCCGATCGCCCGCAGCATGCCGATCTCCCGCTTGCGCTCGAACACCGACATGGCGAGGGTGTTGATCACGCCGAGGACGGCGACCAGCACCGCCATGCCGAGCAGGCCGTACATCAGGTTCAGCATGGTCGAGATGATCCGGCTGAAGTCGTCGACCATGTCCTGCATGGTGCGGACCTCCATCACCGGGTTGCGGCCGGTGGCGTCCTTGATCGACTGCTTCAGGGCGGGGGTCGGGCCGTCGACGCCCTTGACCAGGATCTGCTGGACCAGCGGGTCCGGGTCGTTGGCCTCGATCAGCCGGTTGGGGGCCACGATCGGGGAGACGCCCTCGGTGGCCTCGAAGACGCCGCCGACGGTGAGCGTCACGGGCGCGCCCTTGGCCGCGGTGGCCCGCAGGGTGGAGCCGACCGACAGCTGGTGCTTGGTGGCGAAGTCCTCGTTGACCAGCACCTGGCCCTGGCCGAGGGCCGCGGTGGAGCCGGACTTCATCGTCAGGTCGATCAACTGGTCGAAGGCGGCGGCGTCGTAGCCCTCGACGGCGCGGTCCTTGCCGACGCCCTCGATGTCCCACCAGACGTTGTCGACCTGGCTGACCGCCTTCACCCCGTCCGCCTTCGCCACCATCCCGGTCAGGTCGGTGGAGAGCTGGCGGCCGTTGGCCATGTTGACCGCGTAGTCGGCCTTCATCGTGTCGCCGACCATCGAGGTGACGGCGCTGGTGACCGAGTTGCCGATCACGGTCAGCGCGGTGACCAGGGTCAGGCCGATGGTCAGCGCGGCCGCGGTGCTGGCGGTGCGGCGCGGGTTGCGCACCGCGTTCAGCCGGGCCAGCTTGCCGGGGGTGCCGAACACCTTGGCCAGCACCGGGCCGACCAGCGCGATCACCGGGCGCGACAGCAGCGGCAGCAGGACGAACACGCCGATCAGGGTGAGCGGGGCGCCGAACTCCAGCAGGTGCTGGGCGTTCGAGCCGGTGCCGTTCGCACCGGCCAGGATCAGGCCCAGGCCGGAGCCGGCCAGCACCGCGCCGATCGAGTTGCGGATCAGCAGGCCGCGCTGGGTGGTCGGCTGGTCGCCGCTGCTCATCGCCGCGACCGGGGGGATCCGGGAGGCCCGGACGGCGGGCAGCAGCGCCGAGAGCACGGTGACCAGCACGCCGACCACCAGGGTGCCGACGACCGTCACCGGGGCGATCACCAGCGAGCCGGTGGGCAGGCCCTCGTTGAAGGCGTGCAGCAGCGACTGCAGGCCCGCGCCGATGCCGATGCCCGCGAGCAGGCCACCGACCGACGCGACCACGCCGATGACGAGCGCCTCGACCAGCACCGACCGGGTGACCTGGCCGCGGCCGGCACCGACCGCCCGCAGCAGCGCCAACTCCTTGATCCGCTGGGCGATCAGCATGGTGAAGGTGTTGACGATGATGAAGATGCCGACGAACAGCGAGATCCCGGCGAACACCAGCAGCATGGTCTTCATGCCGCTGACGGAGTCGGCGACCATCCTGGTCTGCTCGTCCTTGAGCTCCTGGCCGGTCTGCAGCTCGACGCCCTCGGCGGGGGCCTTCGCCCGGGCCTGGTCGAGCAGTTGGGCCTCGCTGGTGCCGGGCTTGGCGGTCAGCACCACCGAGCTGAACCGGCCGGGCTCCAGCAGCTCCTGCTGGGCGGTGGCGGTGTCCATCAGGGCCAGCGTGCCGCCGGAGGTGACCTGCGGGTCGTCGGTGGTGAAGACGCCGGTGAGCACCGCGTCCCGGGCGGCGCCGTTCCCGGCCACCCGGACGGTGTCGCCGACGTGGTAGCCCGCCTTGTCGGCGGCCTGCCGGTTCAGCGCGACCTCGCCCGCGGAGCGCGGGCCGCGGCCCTCGGCCATCGGGTAGCGGGGATCGGCCCCGGAGGCGTCCGGGACGAAGTTGGCGCCGCGGGAGCTCCACGCCTCGCCGATCAGGTTGCCCTTCTTGTCGGCGACGGCGGTGAACCCGGAGACCACGCCGCGGGCCCGCTCGGCGCCGGGCAGCGCGGCCAGCTCCTCGACGGTGGCGGCGGTCAGCACGGCCTCGTCCCCGCCCTTGCGGGGCCCGTCGCCGCCGTCGCCCTCGCCGGAGCCGTGGGCGGAGACCAGCACCGAGACGTCCGAGAAGCTGGTGGAGTAGCTGTTGCGCATGGCCCGGCCCATGGTGTCGGAGAACACCAGGGTGCCGGCCACGAAGGCCGTGCCGAGCAGCACGGCCAGGGCCGTCATCAGGAGTCGGCCCTTGTGGGCCAGCACGTTGCGCAGTGCGGTGCGATACATGGGGTCAGTCCTGGGGAGGTCGGTGCGGGCGGGGTCGACGGGGGCGTCGGGCCGTCAGCTGGTGCGGCCCTTGGCGTCGAAGCGGCGCATCCGGTCCAGGACGGAGTCGGCGGTGGGGTGGTGCAGCTCGTCGACGATCCGGCCGTCGGCCAGGAACACCACCCGGTCCGCGTACGAGGCGGCGACCGGGTCGTGCGTCACCATCACCACGGTCTGGCCGAGTTCGCGCACCGAGTTGCGCAGGAAGGAGAGGATCTCGGCGCCGGAGCGGGAGTCCAGGTTGCCGGTGGGCTCGTCGGCGAAGATGATCGCCGGCTTGGAGGCCAGCGCCCGGGCGCACGCCACCCGCTGCTGCTGGCCGCCGGAGAGCTGGGAGGGCCGGTGCGAGAGGCGGCCGGAGAGGCCGACGGTCTCCACCACCCGGTCCAGCCAGGCCCGGTCGACCTTGCTGCCCGCGATGTCCATCGGCAGCGTGATGTTCTCCAGCGCGGTCAGCGTGGGCAGCAGGTTGAACGCCTGGAAGATGAAGCCGATCTTGTCGCGGCGCAGTTTGGTCAGCTGCTTGTCCTTCAGCCCGACCAGTTCGGTGTCCCCGATCGTCGCCGAGCCGGAGGAGACCGTGTCCAGCCCGGCCATGCAGTGCATCAGCGTGGACTTGCCGGAGCCGGACGGGCCCATGATCGCGGTGAACTCGCCCTGCCCGAAGGCGACCGAGACGTCGTCCAGCGCCACGACGCGGGTCTCGCCCTCGCCGTAGACCTTGTTCAGACCGGTGGCGCGGGCCGCGGCCACACCGGTGTGGGCTGCGTACGCGGTCGAGGTGCTCACGCTGGGGACTCCTGTCCGGGAGGGGCGGGTTTCGTCACGGGGCGGTCGGCCCGCAGGCTCCTTCGACCGCTACTCCATCCTCCCGGCGCCTCCCGCCGTCCACGTCGCCCCGGCGAACGGTTGGCCCACCACCGCCAGGCGTACGGCCCGCCGCCGCCGTCTCCTCCTGCGGTATGACCCCTCCCCCGAGGGCCCCGGTGGCCGAGAACCGCCCAAGTGTGGCCGAAACGCCAGACGCTTCGTCAGATGTCATGGAAGCATGACAACTTCCGTGCCGGGAAATATGCGAAACCGTCGCCCGGCCGACTAGGCTCAGTGCCTGAGTCAGCCGCGCTCCCTGGCCCAGATGGTGGAACGCAGACACGGGCAGCTTAAAACTGCTTGGCCGCGAGGCCGTGCCGGTTCGAGTCCGGCTCTGGGCACTCTCCTGCCCACTCTCCGTAACGCTTGGTGACCCAACGAACACGGGCGCATCCCCGCCGCGGACGCGACGGGGCCCGGCCGGGGGCGGCCCCCGGCCGGGCCCGTCGGTCGTCCGGTCCGGTCAGCCGGCCGTGATCGACAGGGCGTGGTGGAACGTGTCGGTCGGGTCCCAGACGGCCTTCGCCCGCTGCAGGCGGGGGTAGTTGCCCTTGTAGTAGAGCGTCTGCCAGGGCACGCCCGAGGTGTTCCACCGCGGGTCGGCGAGGTCGACGTCCGGGTAGTTGATGTAGGAGCCGTCGTTGGCCGCGTTGCTGACCGGCACGCCGCCGGTGGCGGCGTACACGTCCCGGTAGAGCGAGCCCATCCAGGCCAGGTGGCGGGCGTCCTGGGCGGGGTCGGGCCAGTAGGTGGTGAAGTTGGCCTTCAGGATCGAGTCGCGCTGCGGCATCGCGGTGGCGTCGGGGGCGACGGTGTTGACCCGGCCGCCGTAGGAGTAGAGCAGGATCGAGCTGTGCCCGTCGTACCCGGGGTCGGAGAGGTAGCGGTACAGGGTGGCGATCTGGCCGTCGTCCCAACCCCGGCGCAGGTAGGCGCCCTTGGACTTGGCGCGGTTGAACGCGCCGGTGTCGTACGGGTCCTTGAGGGTGGCCTTCAGCCACGGCGAGGTGGACTGGCTGCGGGCGGCGGGTGCCTGGACGCCGGCCGCGACCGCGTCGAGGTAGCGGGTCATCAGGCCGGCCGCGTCGGGGAGGGTGTTGTCGATCTGGGCGCTGAGGGTCACGGTGCCGACGGCGACGTTGCCGAGGATCAGCACGCTGTGCAGCCCGGCGTAGGGCGAGCCGTCGGCGCTGTTGGCGGCGTGCCAGGCGCCGTGGTTGCGGACGACGGCGGCGAAGTCGGCCGCGTTCAGGTCGCTCCACTTCCACACCGCGGCGGCCTTCAGCAGGGTGGCCGGGGGCTTGGGCAGCAGCCCGGCCGGGTCGGTGCCGGTGGCGCCGGGCGTGCGGAACCAGTAGCGGGTGACCACGCCGAAGTTGCCGCCGCCGCCACCGGTGTGCGCCCACCACAGTTCGCGGTTGGGGTCGCCCGGGTCGCTGGTGGCGACCACCGCGCGGGCGGTGCCGGAGGCGTCCACCACGACCACCTCCAGCGCGTACAGGTGGTCGACGATCGCGCCGTGGGCGCGGCAGAGCGCGCCGTAGCCGCCGCCGGTGACGTGGCCGCCGACCCCGACGGTCGGGCAGGTGCCGCCGGGGACGGTGACGCCGTGGTCGAGGTAGAGGGTGCGGTAGACGTGGCCGAGGGTGGCGCCGGCCTCGACCATGAAGGCGCGGCGGGCCGGGTCGTAGCCGACCGCGGTCATCTCGGATATGTCGACGAGCGTCCGCACCGCGGGGTCGTCGACCAGCCCGTCCAGGCAGTGGCCGCCGCTGCGGACGGCGATCCGCCGCCCGTTCTGCACCGCCTCGTTCACCACCGCGACCACCTGCGCGGTGGTGTACACCACCCGCACCGAGTCGGGCTGCCCGACGAAGCGGCCGTTGTAGCCGCGCGAGGTGAGGTCGAGGTAGCGCGGGTCGCCGGGCGAGACGGTGCGGGCGGCCGGGGTCGGCGCCGCGGCTGAAACGACATCGCTGTTGACAGCGTCGTCGGCATAACTGTCAATCGAGGGGAGTGCCACGGTGCCGCCGAGTGCGGCGGCCACTCCGAGGAACCCGCGGCGGGTCGTTTCAGCCAAGGTCAACACCAAGCCCTTTCCCGTTGTCGCGACCGTCCCGCCGAATGGCCGGAATGCGCGCGATCGGACCGAATACCGGGCACGATACGCAGCCCGCCCGACGGGATGCCGCCCGTCGCGGGCCGGGGCGGTACTGCGTCACGTGCGGTGGGCGACTATCGAATACCGGGATTTTCGGAGGCGCGAGTTCCGGTCAGTACTGCGCGGTGTGCAGGACGGGCCAGCCGCGGTCGCGGGCCAGTTCGGTCATCAGCGGGTCGCGGCCGACCACCCGCGGGTTGCCGACCACCCGCAGGATGGTGAGGCCCTCGCGGCGGTCGCCGTAGGCGAAGCACTGGGCGGCGTCCAGGCCGAGCCGGGCCATCGCCTCCACCACCACCTCGGAGCCCGCCTCGCCCGGCGAGTCGGCGTACAGCACCAGATCGGCGACGAAGCCGGTGCCCGAGGTGGTCGGGTGGCCGGCGGCCGGCCAGTCGGCCGGGTCGCCGGGCGGTGGTCCGCCGGCGACGCAGACCAGCAGGTCGCCGGCCGAGCGGTGGCGGGCCGCCGCCTCCAGCACGGTGAGCACCGAGCCGGCCGACAGCAGGTCGTGTCTCACGTCGAAGAATGCCGCGCGGCGGCCGGTCCGATTGATCACGTTCCCCCGTTCCCGTGCTGCTCCCACCTTCTTCGCGCGCGGGGCGCGACCGACCTTGGCAATCATGCCGCAAGCATTTGCGGTCGTGAAGTCTCAACTTTGCCGACGGGTGAATTCCCATTCTCGAAAGAATAATATTCCGTTCGGTATCGATCCGCCCCCGACCGCGGGCCCCGACAGATGACATGAGCACGTCCAGTAACTTTACAGCTCCCTTGACACGATTTGACAGCTAGTGTTGTATCTGCTTCGACAAGGTCGCCTAGCAGGGGAAGCGAGATGGCCGAGCGAGACGGCGGGACGGTCGGGATCATCCTGGCCGGCGGACGGGGAGAACGCGCGAAGCCCATCACCCTGGAGTCCGCGGACTACATCCGGAGCAAGGCACTGATCCCGTTCGCGGGCCGACGACTGATCGAGTGGGTCGTCGACGCCTGCCGGGAACAAGGCATCCGCCGCTTCTACGTGGTGGCGCAGGGCCTGGAGAACCGCAGCCAGATCAAACTGCTGCTGGGCCACGGCGAGCAGTACGGGGTGGAGGTGCGCTACTCGCGCTCCAGCTTCGACCGCTACAACGTCGGGTCCGGCGCCGCCACCCTGCACAACCTGGAGCAGTGGGACCTCACCGGGCGGGCGCTGGTGCTCCCGGTCGACTCGGTCTTCGACTTCTCCCTGGCCGAGCTGGAGGCCACCCACGAGGGGAGCGACGCCGTGGTCACCGTGGCCGCGGTGGCCCGCAGCCCGCTCGAGGTGGCCGGCAAGTACGGCGCGATGCGCACCGGCGCCGACGGCCTGGTCTCCGGCTTCGTCGAGAAGCCGAGCCTGGCCCGGGTGCACGAGGTCTTCCCGGAGGCGACCAGCGACGACTGCGCCCTGGTGCCCACCAACGCGGGCATGTACCTGGTGGACTGCGGCCGGCTGCGGCTGGCCGCCCGGGACCCGCGGCTGATGCGGCAGGCCCAGCAGCGCCTGGACTGGGGCGGCGACCTGCTGCCCTGGCTGGTCGAGCACGGCCGCACGGTGGCCGCGCACCACATCGCCCGGCTCGGCGACCTCGGCAACGTCGAGGACTACCTGGCGACGCTGCGCCAGGTGCTGTCCGGCGACTTCCACCAGATGAACCGGCTGATGCCCGCACCGCACAACGACCGCCCGCGGTACTGGATCCACGAGAGCAGCCTGCACACCAAGGACGACGCCTCCGGCACCACCCTCGCCGACAAGATCGCCAGCGGCGACGTGGTGATCGGCCCGGGCGTCCGGATCGGCCGGCACGTCACCGTCGGCCCCGGCGTCCGGCTGGAGCACGCCGACATCGGCGACGGCGCCGAACTGCGCGAGGGCGCCCGGCTGAGCGGAACCTCGCTCGGCGACTCCTCGCTGATCGGCCCGTACGCCTGGATCAGCGACTCCTACATCGGCCCGATGGCCGACATCCGCTCCACCCGGGACGACCCGGTCCGGATGGACGGCTACTGCGCGGTCGGCGACGGCGTGCACGTCCGGCAGGGCACCAGGCTCACCGGCGTGAGCATCTACCCGCGGCTGCGGGTGCCGGCCCTGGCCAACCTGCCCTCGGGCACCCGGCTGACCAGCCCCGACGACATCCTGCGCTGGATCTGAGCGCGCCCGGACGGTCCGGCGCGGCCCGAGCACCCCCGAGCGAACCCGAGCAGGACTCGGGAAGACCCCGAGAGACGAGGAGCAAGCGATGGACAACCCCGTGGCGGTGATCGGCGGCTCGGGACGGCTGGGCCGCCTGATCGCCCAACGACTGCTGGACCGCGGCGTTCCGGTCCGCGCGATCGGCCGCAGCGTGCAGCGCGCCCGGCGCAGCCTGCCGCCCGGCGCGCTCTTCTTCGAGGGCGACGTCCGCCGGCCGGAGACCCTGCGCGAACCGCTGGCCGGCGTCTCGGCCCTGGTCTACTGCGTCGACCCGGGCACCGCCGACAGCGGCCCGGACCGGCCGGAGACCACCGTCTACCAGGGCGTGCGCAACGCCCTGGCGGCCGCCGTCGAGGGCGGCCACCGCCCCCGGGTGGTGCTGGTCAGCCAGATCCACGCCACCCACCTGGCCCACCCGCTGAACGCCTACGGCCGGGTGCTGGAGTGGCGGCTGGCCGGCGAGAACGCGGTCCGCGACTCCGGCCTGCCGTACACCGTGATCCGGCCGGGCTGGCTCACCGACACCCGGGAGGCCGGCGAGCGGATCCGGCTGGAGCAGGGCGACCTGGGCTTCGGCCAGGTCTCCCGGCCGGACCTGGCCGAGGCCTGCGTCCAGGCGCTGCTCCACCCGGCCGCGGACGGCGTCACCTTCGAGATCTTCAACGAGCCCGGCAGCGCCTCCCCGGCGTGGAGCGAGGCGTTCGCCGGGCTCCAGGGCGACCGGACACCGGTGGGCTGACGACGAGATGAGCCAACACCACGAGGCCCGCAGGGCCGCGATCGAGGCGGCCGCGATCGGACCCGGCCGCGCCCAGCCGCTCGGCGCCACGCTGGACGCCGACGGGGTCAACTTCTCGCTCTACTCCGAGCACGCCACCCGGGTCGACCTGCTGCTCTTCGCCCACCACGAGGACCCGGCCCCGGCCCGGGTGATCCCGCTCGACCCGGAGCGGCACCGCAGCTACCACTTCTGGCACTGCCACCTCTCCGGCCTGACCAAGGGCCAGGTGTACGCGTACCGGGTCGACGGCCCGCGCCGCACCAAGGAGTCCGGCACCTTCTTCAACCCGCGCAAGGTGCTGATCGACCCGTACGCCCGGGCCAACGTCAACTCGCTGTGGGACCGCACCCGGGCGGTCGGCACCGAGGACAACTGCGCGTACTCGATGCGCAGCATGGTGGTCGACCTGGACGGCTACGACTGGGAGGGCGACGAGCCGCTGCGCACCCCGCTGGCGGACACCGTGATCTACGAGATGCACGTCGGCGGGCTCACCGCCTCGCCGTCCTCGGGGGTGGCCCACCCCGGCACCTTCAACGGGGTGGTGGAGAAGATCCCGTACCTGAAGGAGCTCGGCGTCACCGCGGTCGAGCTGCTGCCGGTCTTCGACTTCGACGAGCGGCAGGTGCTGCGGATCGGGCCGAACGGCGCGCCGCTGCACAACTACTGGGGCTACGACCCGTTCGGGTTCTTCGCGCCGCACACCGGCTACTGCTCGGACCCGTGCGAGTGCACCCACATCACCGAGTTCCGCGACATGGTGAAGGCGCTGCACCGGGCCGGCATCGAGGTGATCCTCGACGTGGTCTTCAACCACACCTCGGAGGGCAACGAGAACGGCCCGGTGATCAGCTTCCGCGGCCAGGCCAACGAGGTGTACTACCACCTGTGGCCGCAGGACCGCCGGCACTACATGGACTTCACCGGCTGCGGCAACGCGATCAACGCCAACCACCCGGCGGTGGCCAAGTTCGTCATCGAGTGCCTCGAGTACTGGGTGACCGAGCACCACGTGGACGGCTTCCGGTTCGACCTGGCCTCGGAGCTCTCGCGCGGGGCCGGCGGCTACGAGATGGACGTGCCGCCGGTGCTGTGGGGGATCGAGCTGTCCGGGATCCTCTCCGAGTCGAAGATCATCGCCGAGCCGTGGGACGGCGGCGGCCTCTACCAGGTCGGCCGCTTCCCGGGGAAGCGCTGGGCCCAGTGGAACGGCCCCTACCGGGACGACGTCCGGCGCTTCGTGCGCGGCGACGCCGGCCTGGTCGGCACGGTGGCGACCCGGCTCGGCGGCTCGCCCGACCTGTTCGGCAAGGACGGCGAACTGCCCACCAACAGCATCAACTTCATCACCTGCCACGACGGCTTCACCCTCAACGACCTGGTCAGCTACAACGAGAAGCACAACTGGGCCAACGGCGAGGCCGACGCGGACGGCGCCCACGAGAACTTCAGCTGGAACTGCGGCGTGGAGGGCCCCAGCGACTCGGCGGAGGTCGAGCGGCTGCGGGTGCGGCAGATCAAGAACCACGCCGCCGTGCTGCTGCTCAGCCGGGGCGTGCCGATGCTGCTGGCCGGCGACGAGTTCCGCAACAGCCAGGGCGGCAACAACAACGCGTACTGCCAGGACAACGAGACCGCCTGGCTGGACTGGGACCAGGCCGAGAAGGAGACCGAGGTCCGGGACTTCTTCCGGAACATGACGGCGGTGCGCCGGCGCTTCCGCGCGGTGCGCGAGGCCCGGTTCTTCTCCGGCCGCACCAACGCCCGCGGCCTGCCCGACGTCACCTGGCACGGCACCCGGCTGGGGCAGCCGGGCTGGGACGACCCGCAGGCCCGGGTGCTGGCGCTGACCCTGGCCGGCTTCGACGGCGACCCGGACCTGCACGTCGTCCTCAACATGTTCCACCTGGGCCTGGACTTCGAGCTGCCGTCGATCGACGGCCACCGGTGGGCCCGCCTGGTGGACACCGCGCGGGGCCCCGGCGCGGACGTCCTCGCCCCCGGCACCGAGGCGCCCGTCCACGGTCAGAGCTTCCACGCGCAGGGCCGCAGCGTCGTCGTCCTGGTGGCGCTGCCCGACGAGGGAGGAACGCACCGATGAACGCACCCGACACCTGGCGGATGTACTCCGACAGCATCGCCGGCTACATCACCAGCTACGACCCCGCCCACGACCGCTTCGGCCTGCGGACCTCGGACGGGCGCGAGTTCACCATCCACCTGAACGGCTTCCTGAGCTCGGAGGTCGTCCGCAACCTCGGCGACGGCCCGCGCGACACCAGCGCGGCCACCCGCGACATGCTGGCCGAGGGCCGGTACGTCTTCGTCTACGGCCTGTTCTACCGCTGGGACGGCGGCGAGCGGATCGAGGCCCGGCAGATCACCTTCCCGGAGACCAGCCGCGGCAACTACGTCTTCGAGCACCCCAACTGGTGGGTGCAGCAGGCCGCCGAGATCGCCGACTTCTACCTGCGCGGCCACTTCCCGGACGGCCCCGGCAAGGACGGCCGGTACGACTGGCGCAACTTCCGCACCCGGCTCACCCTGAGCGGCACCCACGTCCCGGACTTCACCGGCGCGGACGTGCGGCAGGAGACCGACACCATCTCCCGGCTGGTCTACGGCCTGGCCACCGCCTTCATGCTCACCGGCGAGGAGCGGTTCCTGAACGCCGCCGAGTCCGGCACCGAGTACCTGCGCGAGCACATGCGGGTCGTCGACACCGCGGAGGGCGTCGTCTACTGGTACCACGGCATCGACATCGGCGGGGCCGGCCAGCGCAAGGTCTACGCCTCGGAGTTCGGCGACGACTTCGACGCCATCCCGATGTACGAGCAGATCTACGCGCTGGCCGGGCCGACCCAGACCTACCGGATCACCGGCGACCCGCGGATCCTGGAGGACGTCGACCGCACGGTCGCCCTGTTCGAGCGCTTCTTCCGGGACGAGGACCAGGGCGGCTTCTTCTCCCACCTCGACCCGATCACCATGGACCCGCGGGCCGACTCGCTCGGCCCCAACCGGTCCCGGAAGAACTGGAACTCGATCGGCGACCACGCCCCGGCGTACCTGATCAACGCCTACCTCGCCACCGGCCGGGAGGACTTCTCGAAGCTGCTGGAGGAGACCGCCGACACCATCGCCGAGCGCTTCCCCGACGAGCCGGGCAGCCCGTTCGTCCAGGAGCGCTTCCACGGCGACTGGAGCGCCGACCGCTCCTGGGGCTGGCAGCAGAACCGCGCGGTGGTCGGCCACAACCTCAAGATCGCCTGGAACCTGACCCGGATCCGCGCCCTGCACGACAAGCCCCGCTACTCCGAACTGGCCGAGCGGATAGCCGAGTTGATGCCCTCGGTCGGCAGCGACCAGCAGCGCGGCGGCTGGTACGACGTGGTGGAGCGGGTGGCCGACCCGGACACCGGCGTGCACCACCTGGTCTGGCACGACCGCAAGGCCTGGTGGCAGCAGGAGCAGGCGATCCTCGCCTACCTGATCCTGGCCGGCGTCTCCGGCGACCCGGAGCACCGACGGCTGGCCCGCGAGTCGGCCGCCTTCTACAACGCCTTCTTCCTCGACTACGACGACGGCGGCGTCTACTTCAACGTGCTGGCCAACGGCATCCCGTACCTGGTGGGCACCGAGCGGCTCAAGGGCAGCCACTCGATGGCCGGCTACCACGCGCTGGAGCTGTGCTACCTGGCCGCCGCCTACACCGGCCTGCTGGTCACCTCGGCGCCGCTCACCCTGCACTTCCGGCCGCAGCCCGGGGCCTTCCCGGACCACCTGCTGCGGGTGGCGCCGGACCTGCTGCCGGCCGGCTCGGTCCAGCTCTCCCGGGTGTGGATCGACGACGAGCCGTACCAGGACTTCGACCCCAAGCAGCTGACCGTCCGGCTGCCGCTGAGCAGCCGCCCGCTGAAGGTCCGGGTGGAGGTCGAGCCGGCCGACATGCGGCTGCGGGTCTCCAGCGACTTCGACGGCAAGACCGCGCACGTCCACTGCGAGGGCGTGATCGACCGCGACGAGCTGGAGAAGTTCCGCCGCTGCCTGACCGAGGCGCTGTCGGTGGAGCCCCGCCGGGTGGAGTTCCACCTCTGCAAGGTGACCGAGATCGGCCGCCCGGCCATCAACGAACTGCTGTTCCAGCGCGCCAAGATGGGCCTCGAGGTCGACTTCGTGATCGTCGGTTGCAGCCTCCCCGAGGTCACCCAGGCCCTGCTGGCCACCGACGCCTTCCTGGTCGACGAGGACCGGAGCTGCGTCACGGACTGACCCCGCCGCCCCGCCCCCGCCGGGCCCCACCCGGCGGGGGCGGGGCCCGGCCCGACCGCCATCGCGCCAGAACCTCACCCAAGGATCGATGTGTCCATGATTTCGAACCTCCGTGCACCGCACTCCGGCCTGCGGCAGGACGGAATCTCCGTGTACTGCCACGAACTCTTCAGCTGCTTCGCCCGCTCCGACCAGCGGCGCTGGGGCGAGGTCTACCTCCGCGGCCTGCGCCAGGCGGACGGCCGCAAGACCCCCGCCAACATCTCCGAGCAGGTGCTCGGCCGACGCACGGTGCAGCCCATCCAGCAGTTCGTCAACCAGTCCACCTGGGAGGTAGGCGACGTCCGCCGCCGACTCGCCGAGCTGGTCGCCGCGGCCGCCGCCCCGCTCGCCTGGTCCGTCGACGACGTGGTGTTCGCCAAGAACGGCACCCGCTCGGCCGGTGTCGCCCGCCAGTTCGTCCACGCCGAGGGCCGCACCATGAACTGCCAACTGGCCCTGGCCACTTCGCTGGTCCTGCCGCACGGCGCCCAGCCGGTCGCCTGGCAGCTGGCGCTGCCCCGGCACTGGGACACCGACCTGGCGCTGCGCAGCCAGGCCCACGTCCCCGAGGAGGCCCGGCACCTGCCGCGCTGGCGGCTGCTGCTCGACTCGGTCGACGAGATGCTGGGCTGGGACGTGCCCAGTGCCCCCGTGCTCGCCGACTGGAGCAACGAGAAGGAGGTCGAGCCGCTGCTGCTCGGCCTGGAGGAGCGCGGCCTCGGCTACCTGGTCCAGGTCGGCGCCGGCACCGTGCTGCCGGCCTGCACCGCCCGCGCCCAGCGGGCCCTGCCGGTCGCCCACGGCGCCCCGCCGGTGCGCCGGGCGCCCGCCACCGTCCGCCGGCGGGCCGCCGAGCTCGCCGACGAGCTGGTCCCGCAGGGCGACCGCGCGGTGCTGGCCTGGCGGGACGGGCCGACCTCCCGGGCGCGGCCCTCGCAGTTCCTGGTGGTGCCGCTCTCCGACGGGCGCGGCGCCCGCCGCGGCCGCTTCGCCGAGCTGGTGCCCGCCGCCCCCCGTCACCTGGTGGTCGAGTGGCCGTTCGGGCGTTCCCAGCCGCGCACCTACTGGGTGACCGACCTGCCGGTGCACCGGCTGCCCGAGCTGGTCGCCCTCGCCGAGCTGCGCGGCCGCTCCGCCGACGCCGTCGAGCGGCTGCACCTCGACTACGGCCTCGGCGACTTCGAGGGCCGCTCCTACCGCGGCTGGCACCACCACGTCACGCTGGTCGCCGCCGCGCACGGCTACGACCTGCTGGGTCGGATGGCCGACCTGGGGGCGGCCCACGAGACCTCGGCCACCGGCTGACCGGCGCCACCGGCACCTCGGGGGCGGCCCGACGGGCCGCCCCCGAGCGCAGGGTCCGGTGGCGCGTCCGGGTCCGGGGAGGACGTCCACCGGGCCCGGCTCAACGCGCCGCGTCGAACGGCACCCCGGTCAGTTGTTCGCTCAGCGCCCGCAGCCGCGCCCGCGCGCCGCTCTCGTACGCCTGGTTGCTGGCCCGGGCCTCGGTCGAGCGGTTGAAGTACCGCCCGGTGACGCCGTCCAGCGCCGGGTCGGTGACCAGCCGCAGGGTGTGCCGCACGCCCTCGGCGACGGTGCTCTGCGGGGTGTAGAGGTTGACCACCATCTTGGTCGGCATGTACGACGCCGGGTGCAGCGCGTTGACCGTCACGCCGGTGCCGGCCAGCGCCTCGGCCAGGTCGAAGGTCAGCATGATCTGGGCCAGCTTGGCCTGGCAGTACGCCTGGACGCCGTCCCAGCCGCGGCGCAGCATCACGTCGTCGAAGTTGACCGGCGCCTGGCCGGCCGAGGAGACGTTGACGATCCGGGCCGGGGCGGAGCGGGCCAGCAGCGGGGCGAGGCGCACCGACAGCAGGTACGTGGCCAGGTAGTCGACCTGGAAGGTCAGCTCGTGGCCGTCCCAGCTCTCCTGGCGGTCGAGCTCGACGCCGATGCCGGCGTTGTTGACCAGCGCGTCGAGCCGTTCCAGGCCGGCCGCCTGCTCGGCGAGCTTGTGGATGTCGGAGAGCCGGGCGAAGTCCGCCAGCAGGTAGCTGATCCGGTCGTTGCCGGTCTCGGCGCGCAGTTCGGCGAGCAGGGCCTCGCCCCGCTCCCGGCTGCGGCCGTGCAGCACCAGGGTGGCGCCGCGGGCGGCGAGTTCGCGGGCCATCGCGCGGCCGAGGCCGTCGGTGGCGCCGGTGATGAGGACGGTCTGTTCTTCGATGGGGGTCACAGCAACCTCCGTGCTCTGGAGAAGGGCGCTGCCCGGAAGCGCCGTCGGTGCTTCCGGGCAGCGGATGGCCGGTCAGACGATCGGGTGGCCACTGGCGGTGGTCTCCGGGACGTTCTCCTTGACGTCCCAGTGCTCCGCGATCAGACCGTCGGCGATGCGGAAGACGTCCACCACGGCCATGCCGCGGTCGCCGTCCTGCGCGGTGAAGTGGCTGTGCACGAAGACCAGGTCGTGGTCGGCGGCGATCCGCCGGATCGTGAACCGGCCCTCCGGGACCTGGGTCTTGAAGCCGGCGACGAACTCGACCACCGGCTTGCGGCCGTCGGGCAGGTTGGGGTTGTGCTGGACGAGGTCCTCGGCGAGGAAGCGGTCGGCCTCGTCGGTCTCGCCGTTGTTCCAGACGGTGGTGAGGTACTGGGTCACCAGCTGCTTGTTGCTCTCGGACATCGTGGACTCTCCCGTTCGTGGGTATCGGTGGTGCCTGGTGGTCAGGAATTGGATGGTGCGGGGACCGGCTGCTCGGCCGGAGCCGGGGCCGCCGGAGTCTTGGTGCCGCGGCCGGACAGCACGTGCGCGCCGGCCGCCGCGATCAGCATCAGCAGGGCGAGCCCGGGCATCAGGGTCGCGCCAACCGAGGGCAGGAAGGTGGAGCCGATCAGGCTGCCCAGGCTCATGCCCAGGTACAGCGCGGAGGCGTTCAGCGCCAGGATCAGCGCCGGGTGGGCGGGCAGCACGGCGATCAGCCGGGCCTGCTGCGGTGCCTGGTACATCTGGCTGAAGAAGGCCCAGCCGGCGAACAGCAGCAGGCCGGCGACCGCCGCCTTCGGGGTGACGACCAGCAGGGCCAGGGCCGCGCCCAGGCCGACCAGCGACACCGTGATGGTGCGGGTGCCGCCGAGCTTCTCGCTGATCCGCGGCGCCAGCGCGTTGCCGAGCACGCCGACGACGCCGAAGGCCATCAGGGTGCCGGAGACCATGCCGGCGGAGGCGTCGAAGCGGGCCGCCAGGTAGGCGCCGGCCACGCCGTACACGGTGAACTGGGCGGCCATGAACAGCAGGGTGGTGGTGACGGTGGGCAGCGCGCCGGGGGTGCGCAGCGCGGCCCGGTACGCCTGGGCGGTCGGCGGTTCGCCGGCCGGCAGGTCCGGGACCAGCACCGCCACCAGCACCAGGGCCAGCGCGGAGAGCGCGCTGACGCCCAGCAGGGCCGGGCGCCAGCTCATGGTGGAGCCCAGGAAGGAGGCGAGCGGGACGCCGAGCACGGAGGCGGCGGTCATGCCGGCGAACACCGTGGCCAGGGCCCGGTGGCGCCGCTCCGGTCCGACGATGGCCGCGCCGGCCGCCGAGGAGGCCGGTCCGAAGATCGCCGCGCCGACCGCGCCGAGCACCCGGGTGAGCGTCATGGTGGTGTAGTCGGGGGCGACGGCGCTGAGCCCGCCGCCGACGGTGAGCAGCGCCAGGCCGAGCAGCAGGACCTTCTTGCGGTCCATCCGGCGCAGCAGGGCCGGTGCCGTCGGCGCGCCCACCGCGAAGGTGAGGGCGAACACGGTGACCAGCAGGCCGACGCTGGCCGGGGCGACCTCCAGGCTCTTGCCGATCGGGGCGTTGAGGCCGACGACGGCGAGCGAGATGGTGCCGAGGCTGAAGTAGCCGAGTGCCAGCGCGAGCAGGGCAGGGGTGGGGTTTCGAGGATTCACGGGACCTCGTTTCGCAGGTGAATTCCGGTGCGCGGTGAGCAGGTTCGGGTGACGGCGTCGGCCGGACGTGCCCGCGTTCGAAACGCTAGCCAGGCGGCCTGGGTCCGGCGCCCGGAGCGCCCCCCGGCGGGGCACTGTGAAAGGTCGTCAGCGGTACTGCGTCAACTCGTGACCGGTGGGGACGGGACGGTGGAACAGCAGGGGCACCGGGCGACCGGTGGCCACCATCCAGTGCTCCAGGCCGCTGACGGCGACCAGCAGGACGGCGGTCGCCCCCAGGGTGGCGATCGCGGGCAGGAACGGGGCCCCGGCGGCCAGGCCGAGCAGGCACAGCCCGACCCCGATCCGGGTCGCCGAGGCGGCGCCGAACATCCGCCAGCGGGTGTAGCCGAAGGTCAGGGCGAAGATCGCGGCGCCGATCGGGAGCAGGGCCGCGCTCGGGTCGTGCGGGACGCCGGTGGGGTGGGCGACGGTGTTGCCGGTGCCGACCGCGACCAGCAGCAGGCCGAGCACCAGCACCAGGTGGCCGTAGCTGAGCACGTCGCGCACCACGGTGGCCGGGGTGCGGTGGGTGCGCATCGCGTGCTCGACGGCGGGCGCGGCGAGGTGGAAGTACAGCCACCACAGCGCGCCGCCGATCACGAAGCTGAGCACCAGGGCGGCGATCAGCGCGGCGGTGAGCGCCCCGGCCGAGGCCCGGGCGCCGACCGCGAGGATGTTCTCGCCGAGCGCGATGATGATGAACAGGCCGAAGCGCTCCGGCAGGTGGGCCGCGCTGTAGGTCATGGCGTGCAGCCGACGGCTCATCACCGCGGGCAGCACCGCCTCGGCCAGGATGGCGCCGGCCCAGATCGCGGCCCGGGCCGGGCCGCTGACGAAGGCCCCGGCGGTCAGCGCCAGCGCGAACACCACGCCGACCGAGTACGGGTGGATGGTGCGGGCGAAGGGGCGGTCGCGCCGGGTGGCCTCGCCCATCAGCAGCCGCAGCACCAGGTACGAGCCGGCGAACAGCGCCGCGCCGGCGTGCCCGGACATCGCGCGCGGCGCGGCCACGCCCATGCCGTAGGTGGCCAGGCCGGCGGCGAGCAGCAGCAGCCGTTCGACGTGGGTCTCCTCGACCATGGTGACGGCCAGTGCGACGTCCACCCAGGCCCACCACAGGGGGGTGAGCATCAGCAGGGCCTGGCCGAACGTCGCCCAGCTGGGCGAGTGGCCGAGGATGTGGGTGGTCTGGCTGACGCCGAAGGCGAGCACGATGTCGTAGAACAGTTCCGCCCAGGTGGCCCGGGAGCGGGTGCCGTCGGCGGCGTGCTCGTGGCGGTGGTGGTGGAACATCTCCTCACCCTCTCTGCCCGGGCGCGGACGTCCGGGCGGTACGGGCAGTGGCCGGCCCGGCCGCCGCGGGGCGGTGCGGGCCGGCCGGTGGGGGTCAGGCGTCGTACCGGGCCAGCTCCTCGGGGGTCTGGTCGGTGTAGCCCTGGCTGACCTCGATGACGACGCCGTCCGGGTCGGTGACCCAGACCGTGCGCCAGCCGGGGATGTACTCGTCGAAGCCGAGCGGGCCGAGCGAGACGTTCAACTCGCCGTCGGCGTCGGCCAGGAAGGCGTCCACGTCGTCCACCTGGAAGGCCAGGTGGCGGACCGTGCCGGGGTTGGCCGGGCCGTCCTCCTTGGCGGCGGGGGCGGGGTCGGCGTCGCTGGCGAACAGCTCCAGCCAGGCCTCGCCGCGGCGCAGGAAGACCACCTGCCAGCCGTCGCCGGCCACCACCCGGGCCCGGCGGAAGCCGAACCAGCGGGTGTAGAACTCCTCGGTGGCCGCCTGGTCGCGGCAGTTGAGCCCGACGTGCGCCCAGCGCAGTGCGGCGGGTGCGGTCATCGCGGCCTCACTTCCCGAGCACGGGGGCGAACGGCGCGCTGTCGTGGAAGTTCGCCATGTAGACGATCTCGCCGCCGACGACGCGGAAGTAGTTGCACACCGCGGCCTCGACCTCCACGCCGCCGTGGGTGCGCCCGGTGATCCGCGAGACCACGGCCGCCTGCTCGCCGTCGATCACCACGTGGACCGGCTTGTTGGCGAACTCGGCGTAGGTCTCCGGGAATCCGCGCATCATCTCGCGCAGCGTCTCCCGGCCCTCGACGTGTCCGGCGAGCTGCTCGTCCATCACCGTGTCGGCGGCGAACAGGTCGCACCACGGGTTCCAGTCGCCCGCGTTGGCGAGCTCGTAGTAGCGGTCCACGACACCCCTGGTGTCCATGGGTCTCCTCCTGGGTCTGGGGTGAACTCGGTGGGTGGGGGCGGGCGTTACGGGAGCTCGACGCCGAGCTGGGCCATCAGGCCGGCGGTGTCGGCCTGCACCCAGCGCTCGACGACCTTGCCGTGCTCCAGCCGGTAGACCTCCAGGCTGGTCCAGCTGACCTCCTTGCCGGTCGGCTCGATCCCGAAGAACGGGCCGACGTGCCGACCGGTGAAGGTGATGTGCATGATCACCTTGTCCGGGTCGGCCGGGTAGAGGGCGTCCAGGTGGGCGTGGAAGTCGAGCGCCTCGTGGGCGCCGATGATGATGCCCTTGAGCTCCTCCAGGCTGGTCACGCTCCAGGCCGGGTTGTTGTCCCGGAACCCGGGGCCGAACAGCTCGTCCAGGTCGTCGTAGCGGTGCGCGTTGACCGCGTCGCTGACCCGCTGCACCACGGCGGTGTTCTCGGCGCCGCGGGCCAGCTGCGCCTTCAGGCCGAGCAGGTCGTCCTGCGCCCAGCGTTCGGCGAGCAGGCCGTCCTCGGCGCGCCAGATCTCGGTGGTGGTCCACTCGACCCGCCGGCCGGTGGCGGGGATGCCGAGCACCTCGCCGCGGTGGGTGCCAGTGAGCTTCACCCGGGTGACCACGCGGTCCCCGGCGGTGAACGCCTCCTGCAGTTCGCCGCGCAGGTCGAGCGAGTCGTGCGCGGCCTTGAGCGCCTGCTGGTAGCTCTCCAGGCTGCTGATGTCGAAGCCCGGGTGGTGGTCCCGGAACGCGGGGTCGATCACGGCGGCGATGCCGTCGGGGTCGTTGCGGTTCAGCGCGTCCAGGAAGCGCCGGTACAGGTCGAGGTTGTCCTGCTGGTCTGCCATCGTCGGCCTCCGGTCGGGGGTCAGGGACGGTTGAGGATCAGATCGGCGGCCTTCTCGCCGATCATCACGCTGGGGGCGTTGGTGTTGCCGGCCACCACGGTCGGCATCACCGAGGCGTCGGCGACCCGCAGGCCGTCGATGCCGTGCACCCGCAGGTCCGGGCCGACCACGGCGTCCGGTCCGGGGCCCATCCGGCAGGTGCCGGCGGGGTGCCAGAGGGTCGTGGCGTTGGCGCGGACGTACGCGCGCAGCTCCGCGGTGCCGACGGCTCCCTTGCCGGGGCCGTACTCCTCCCCGCGGAAGTCGTCGAAGGCCGCGGTGTGGGCCAGTTCCCGGGCCAGCCGGACGCCTTCGACCAGGACGTCCAGGTCGGCCGGGTCGCCGAGGTAGCCGGGCCGGACCAGCGCGGTGGAGCGCGGGTCGGTGTCGCGCAGGGTCACCGTGCCGCGGCTCGCGGGCAGCAGCGCGATGGGCGCGAAGGTGAAGCCGGGGCCGGCCCGCAGTGCGGCGGGGGCGTCGGCGGGCAGGAACTTCACCGGCCCGAAGGTGAACTGCAGGTCCGGTCCGCGCGCGGGGTCGGCGGCGGCGGTCCGGGTGAACAGGCCCGCCTCGGAGAGCGGCGCCCCGGGCGGCAGTTCGCGCAGCGACTCGTAGCAGACCGGCGCGAACAGGTGGTCCTGCAGGTTGCGGCCCACCCCGGGCAGGTCGAGGAGTACCTCGACGCCCGCGGCGCGCAGCTGGTCGGCCGGGCCGATGCCGGACAGCAGCAGCAGCTTGGGGCTCTCGAACGCGCCCGCGCAGACGACGACTTCGCGTTCGGCCCGCAGGGTGTGCGTCCGGTCGCCCTGGAGGTACTCGACGCCGACCGCGCGGCCGTCCTCGACCAGGATCCGGGTCGCCTGGGCGCCGGTCTGCACGGTGAGGTTGGGGCGGGCCAGGGCCGGCCGCAGGTACCCGGTGGCGGTGCTGGAGCGGCGGCCCCGCGGGGTCCGGGTGTGCTGGTAGTGGAACCCGAAGCCCTCCTGGTGCTCGGCGTTGTAGTCGCCGTCGCCGCCGTGGCCGGTCTCCCGGGCCGCGGCGACGAACGCCTCGGCCAGCGGGGTCGGTTCGTCCGGCGCGGCGACCCGCACCGGGCCGCCCTCGCCGCGCCAGGCGGAGGCGCCGCCGGCGTAGTCCTCCGAGCGCCGGAAGTACGGCAGGACGTCCTGGTGGCCCCAGCCGGGGTTGCCCAGGTCGCGCCAGCCGTCGTAGTCGCGGTGGCTGCCGCGCACCCACATCAGCGCGTTGACCGCGCTGCAGCCGCCGACCAGCCGGCCGCGGGCGACCGGGATCCGGCGCCCGTCGACGCCGGGTTCCGGCTCGGTGGCGTAGCCCCAGTCGACGGCCGCGCTCCAGTCGGCGGTGAGCAGCGCCAGCAGCGCGCCGGCGTCGGTGCGGTGCAGTTCCTCGCGTCCGGGCCAGCCGCCGGCCTCCAGCAGGACGACGTCCGCGGAGCCGTCCTCGCTGAGCCGGGCGGCCACCGCGGCGCCGGCCGAACCGGCGCCGACCACCACGTAGTCGGCTGCCATCAGCCGATGTCCTCGACCGGGGTGAGGATGCCGACCCGGTAGCGGACGATCCGCGGCGCGCCGGTGGCCGGGTCGCGGTCCAGCTGCCAGCTCTGCTTCACCCGGAACACCTTCCGGGCGCCCTCGGCCAGGTGCTCGGCGGCCCAGACCACGGTCAGCTCGATGTCGACCAGGCCGTCCGCCTCGGCGGCGGTGAACTCCTCCAGGGTGTGGCTCTGGTCGGCGAAGGCCTCGCCGACCACGGCGTACCAGTCCCGGAAGTCGGCGTGCGAGCGGAGCGTGCGTTCCGGGAACGCCATCTCCAGGCCCTCGTCCGCCACCAGCGGCAGGAGCTCCTCCACCGGCTTGTGGCCGCTCAGCAGGTCGAACCAGTTCTGTGCGAAATCCCTGATTTCCGGGTTCTCCCCGGAGTTCGTCTCGGGCATTTCCGATTCCCCTTTCCGCAATTCGTGGGCGCGGCTGACAGGGACGCTAGAATCCGGCCCGCCGGAGCGTCAACGGCCCGCCGCGCCCGCCTCCGCACTGTGCGAAGTCCCCTCCCGTCCTTCGGCAACTCGGCTGCTCGAAGGCGTCCCGGTCGGCCCGGACGCCGAACCGCGGGACATGCCGAAGTGCTTTCGCCGACTTCGCAGTGTCCCGGCGGACGGGGCCCCGGCCCTGGTGCGAATTCCGCGGCGGCTGTTAGACAGAACCGCCGCCGACTTCCGGCGGGAATGCGCAAGGCAATCGAAGGAGAACACCGCCGATGGCGAAGAAGCGAATCCTCATCGTGCTCTCCGAGTACGGGTACTGGGGCGAGGAACTGGTCGGGCCGCTGGAGACCTTCGACCGGGCCGGCTACGAGGTCACCTTCGCGACCCCGACCGGCAAGCGCCCGGCGGCCCTGCCGCCGAGCATGGACCCCGAGTACATCGACCCGCCGCTGGGCCGCTCGGTGACCAGCACCGAGATGGCCGAGAAGGTCAAGGTCCTGGACCGCTCCAGCCGCCTGGACGCGCCGCTGGACCTGTCCTCCTGGCTGCCGGACCGCCCGTACCGCAGCCGCAGCGACTTCCTGCGCGCCTGGGAGGGCTACCACACCCGCCGCGAGCAGGTGCGGGCGCAGATCGCCGAGCGCTACGACGCGCTGCTGATCGTCGGCGGCAGCGGCCCGATCGTCGACCTCGCCAACAACTGGCGGATCCACGACCTGATCCTGGCCTTCCACGCCCTGGACCTGCCGATCGCCGCCGAGTGCTACGGCATCGCGGCCCTGGCCTTCGCCCGCGAGCAGGACGACCGGGTCAGCATCCTGCGCTACAAGCACGTCACCGGGCACTGCATCGAGTACGACTACAAGGACGGCACCGGCTTCATGGGCACCGACTTCGTGATCGGCCCGCCGCCGTACCCGCTGGAGTACATCCTCCGCGACGCGACCCTCCCCGAGGGGGCCTTCCACGGCAACTTCGGCAAGGAGACCTCGGTGATCGTCGACTACCCGTTCATCACCGGGCGTTCCACCCCGGACTCCTACCTCACCGGCCAGAAGCTGGTCGAGGTCCTGGAGCACGGGCTGCGCCAGTGGGGCTTCACGGCCTGACCCGCGCCGGGGGCGGGGGGGGGGGGGGGGGGGGGCCGCCCGCCCCCCCCCCCCCCCCCCCCCCCCTCCCCCGCACCGGCAGACCCAGCGCACACGAGGAGGCACAGAGATGGCCAGCAGGCCCGCACGGGTGGCGATGCTCGAACAGTTCGAGGCCGACGGCGTCACCCACATGTTCGGCAACCCCGGCACGGTCGAGCAGGGGTTCCTGGACGAGCTCCGCAACTTCCCCGGCATCCAGTACGTGCTGGCCCTCCAGGAGGCCACCGTGGTCGGCCTGGCCGACGGCTACGCCCGGGCCACCCGCCGGCCGGCCCTGCTCCAGCTGCACTCCGGTGTGGGCCTCGGCAACGGCATCGGCATGCTGTACCAGGCCATGCGCGGCCACGCCCCGCTGGTCGTCCTGGTCGGCGAGGCCGGGCTGGGGTACGACGCCATGGAGGCCCAGATGGCCGCCGACCTGGTCGCCATGGGCGAGCCGGTCACCAAGTGGGCGACCCGGGTGGTCGACCCCCGCTCCACCCTGCGGGTGCTGCGCCGCGCCTTCAAGGTCGCCGCCACCCCGCCCTACGGCCCGGTGCTGGTGGTGCTGCCGGCCGACGTGCTGGACGCCGAGACCGACGAGCCGGTGGTGCCCACCTCGTACCTGGAGACCGCGGCCGTCCCCGCCCCGGAGACCGTCGAGCGCGCCGCCGACCTGCTGGCCGGCGCCGAGCGGCCGCTGCTGGTGGTCGGCGACGGCGTGCACTTCTCCGGCGCCCAGGCCGAGCTGGCCCGCCTCGCCGAGGTGTGGGGCGCCGAGGTGTGGGGCGCGGACTGGTCCGAGGTCAACCTGCCCGCCGACCACCCGGCCTACCGCGGCCAGTTGGGCCACATGTTCGGCGAGTCGAGCCGCCGGGTCACCTCGGCCGCCGACGCGGTGCTGGTCACCGGCACCTACGTCCTGCCGGAGGTCTACCCGGCCCTGGACGGGGTGTTCGCCCCCGGCGCGCCGGTGGTCCACGTCGACCTCGACAGCGGCGCCATCGCCAAGAACTTCCCGGTCGACCTCGGCATCCTCGCCGACCCCCGCCAGTCGCTCGGCCGGATCGCCGACGCCCTCGACGCCCGGCTGACCCCCGAGCAGCGCCGCCGGGCCGCCGACCGGCTGCGTGCCTGGGGCGCCGAGCAGGCGGCCGCCCGCGCCGAGGCCGACGAGCGCGACGCCCGCGAGGCCGCCGGCGCGCTCACCGCCGCCGACTTCGGCCGCGAGCTCGCCGCGCGGCTCCCCGCCGACGCGATCCTCTTCGACGAGGCGCTGACCTGCTCGCCCGGCCTCTTCCGCCACCTGCCGCCGAACACCCCCGGAGAGTGGTTCCAGACCCGCGGCGGCTCGCTCGGCGTCGGCATCCCCGGCGCGCTCGGCGCCAAGCTCGCCCACCCGGAGAAGACCGTGGTCGGCTTCACCGGCGACGGCGGCTCGATGTACACCTTCCAGGCCCTGTGGACCGCCGCCCGCTACGACATCGGCGCCCTCTTCGTCATCTGCAACAACGGCCGCTACAAGCTGCTCGACCACAACATCGCCCAGTACTGGGACAGCCAGGGCATCGAGCCGCACGCCCTCCCCGAGCTGTTCGACCTGACCCGTCCGGAGATCGACTTCGCCGCGCTCTCCCGCTCGCTCGGCGTCCCCGCCGTCCGGGTCGACAAGCCCGACCAGGTCGCCCCCGCGATCGCCGAGGCGCTGGCGAGCGGCGGACCGTTCCTGATCGACCTGGTGGTGGGCCGGTGAGCACCCTCGCCGAGCCCGTCGGCCGACTGGCCGGCCGGAGGATCGCCGTACTGATGGAGAGCGACTTCTACGAGCCCGAGATCCTCTACTACCAGCGCCGGTTCGCCGAGGAGGGCGCCGCCGTCCACTTCCTCACCCGGCTGTGGGGCAACGACCGGCTGGTCTTCCGCGGCCACGAGCACGGCATGCCGTTCGAGGTCAGCGAGTCCTTCGAGGACGTCGACGAGTTCGAGCTGCGCCAGTACGCGGCGGTGATCGTGCCCTCCGGGATCGTCGCCGACCGGCTGCGCTACACCGAGGACGTCGACCGGCTGCCGCCCGCCGCGCTGTTCCTGCGCCGCGCCTTCGCCGACCCGGCGATCGTCAAGGGGATCATCTGCCACGGCATGTGGCTGGCCGCCCCGGTGCCCTCGGTGATCCGCGGTCGGCAGGCCGTCGTCCACAACAACCTGCTGGGCGACCTGCGGAACATGGGCGGCGTCTTCGTCGACCGCGACGTGGTGGTCGACGGCGACCTGGTGACCGCCCGCACCGGCAACCACTGCCACCTGTTCGCCCGCACCATCATCGACCGGATCGGTCACCGCTGATCCCGCTCCCCCCGCGCGTCCCGCCACCGAGAGGAGTTCCGCCATGTCCGCCCGTACCGCCGTGTTGTCCCCCCGCGCCGCCTCAGCAGTCCGTCGTCGGCCGGAGCCAGTAGGGCGGATCCCGGTGCTCGACGTCAGACCGGCCGTCGACGGCGGCCGCCGGCCCGCGAAGGCGGTCGAGGGCGAGACCTTCGAGGTGTCCGCGACGGTGTTCCGCGAGGGCCGGGAGGCGGTCGGCGCCAACGTGGTGCTGCGCGGCCCCGGCGGTCGCCGCGGGCCGTGGACGCCGATGCGCGAGCAGGCCCCCGGCACCGACCGCTGGACCGCCGAGGTCACCCCCGCCGTCCCCGGCCGCTGGACCTACGCCGTGGAGGCCTGGAGCGACCCGGTCACCGGCTGGCAGCGCACCGCCGCGGTCAAGGTCCCGGCCGGCGTCGACGTCGAGGTCACCCTGGTCGAGGGCGCGCAGCTGCTGGAGCGGGCCGCCGGGAACGTCCCGCAGGGCCGCGGCCGCGGCGTCCTGCTCGGCGCCGCCGCCGCGCTCCGCGACCCGGACCGCCCCCCGCTGGAGCGGCTGCTGATCGCCCGCCGCCCCCGGGTCACCGCCGTCCTGGAGCGCTACCCGCTGCGCGAACTGGTCAGCAGCTCACCCGAGTTCGAGCTGGTGGTCAGCCGGAAGCGGGCGCTGTTCGGCTCCTGGTACGAGTTCTTCCCGCGCTCGGAGGGCGCGGTGGTCGACCCGACCGGCGTCGAGCCCCCGGTCTCGGGCACCTTCCGCACGGCCGCCGAACGGCTGCCCGCCATCGCCGCGATGGGCTTCGACGTGGTGTACCTGCCGCCGATCCACCCGATCGGCCGGGCCCACCGCAAGGGCCCGGACAACACGCTGACGGCCGGTCCGCACGACGTCGGCTCGCCCTGGGCGATCGGCTCCCCCGAAGGCGGCCACGACGCCGTCCACCCGGACCTGGGCACCCTCGAGGACTTCGACCACTTCGTCGCCGAAGCCACCGCACTGGGCCTGGAGATCGCCCTCGACTTCGCCCTCCAGTGCTCACCGGACCACCCCTGGGTGCACAAGCACCCCGAGTGGTTCAGCCACCGCGCGGACGGCACCATCGCCTACGCCGAGAACCCGCCCAAGAAGTACCAGGACATCTACCCGGTCAACTTCGACCAGGACTTCGACGGGATCGTCCGCGAGACGGTACGGATCCTGCGCTTCTGGATGGCCCGCGGAGTGCGGATCTTCCGCGTCGACAACCCGCACACCAAACCGGTGAACTTCTGGGAGAAGGTGCTCGCCGACATCGCCCGCACCGACCCGGACGTGCTCTTCCTCGCCGAGGCCTTCACCCGCCCCGCGATGATGCACACCCTGGGCAAGATCGGCTTCCACCAGTCCTACACGTACTTCACCTGGCGCACCACCAAGACCGAACTCACCGAGTACCTCACCGAACTCACCGGCGAGGCGGCCGCCTGGATGCGCCCCAACTTCTTCCCCAGCACCCCCGACATCCTCCCCGAGCAGCTCCAGGCCGGCGGCCCCGCCGCGTTCGCCCTGCGCGCCGTCCTCGCCGCCACCCTCTCCCCCAGCTACGGCATCTACGCCGGCTACGAGCACTTCGAGAACCGGGCCGCCCACCCGGGCTCGGAGGAGTACCTCGACTCCGAGAAGTACGAGCTGCGCCCCCGCGACTGGACCCGCACCGACACCCTCGCCCCGCTGCTCACCGCCCTGAACCGGCTCCGCCGCCGCCACCCCGCGCTGCAGCAGCTGCGCGACCTGCGCTTCCACCCCGTCGACAACGAGGCGATCATCGCCTTCTCCAAGACCGCCCGCGCCGCGGACGGCACCGAGGACCGGGTCGTCACCGTGGTCAACCTCGACCCGCACCACGTCCAGGAGGCCACCGTCACCCTGGACCTGCCCGAGGACACCAAGGTCAGGGACGAGCTGACCGGCGAGCTCTACCTCTGGGGCCGTCACAACTACGTCCGGCTCGACCCGGCCGTCGCCCCCGCCCACCTGCTCACCCTGCGCCAGGACGGCTGAGATGACCACCGCCGTCTGCGAGTCCTGCCTGGCCACCGAACCCGGGCCGGCCCTCCGGGGCGACGAGCTGCTCCGCCCGATGCTGCCCGCGCTGCTGCCCTGGCTGGTCACCCGCCGCTGGTTCACCCACGAGAGCGGCTGCCTGCAGGACCTCGTCCCGATCACCGACACCGTGCTGGAACGGCCCGGCGGCGAAGCCGTCCTGGTGCACGCCCTGCTCACCGCCGTCCACACCTCCGGTGCCGCCCGCCGCTACCAGTTGCTGCTGGGACTGCGTCCCCGGCTCGCCCCGCGCCTGAACGCGGCGGTGGTCGGGCAGGCGGTCGGCGGCCGTTGGGACGGCTGGTGGATCTACGAGGCCACCGACGACCCGGAGTTGATGTCCCTGCTGCTGGAACGCACCCGGACCGCCCGACCCGGCGAACCCCGCCTCGCCCTGACCCGCCCCGGCTCGCTGCCCGACGGCCTCACCCCGCGCCCGCTGAAGGCCGAACAGACCAACAGCGCCGTGGTGTTCGGCAACCGGCTGATGCTCAAGCTGTTCCGCCAGCCGCAGCCCGGCCCGCACCCGGAGGCCGAGGTGCTCACCGCCCTCACCGCCGCCGGCAGCCTCAGCACCCCCGGTCTGCTCGGCAGCCTCACCGTCGACGACCACGTGCTCGGCGTGCTCCAGGAGTTCCTGCCCGCCGACGGCGACGGCTGGGACCTCGCCGTCCGGCACGCCACCGACAGCCTGCGCGGCCGCGAGGGCGCCGCCGGCCTCGGCGGCTTCGGCGCCGACGCCTACGCCATGGGCGAGTCCGTCGCCCGCACCCACCGCCTGCTCGCCGAGGCCTTCCCCCGCCGCCACCTGACCGAGAAGCAGGTCTGCGGCATCGTCGGCCGGCTCGACGACCGGCTGCGCGATGCCGCCCACCGGGTCCCCGAGATCGCCCCGTACACCGGGCGGATCACCGAGATCTACCGGGACTTCGCCCGCGCCGCCTGCCAGGGCCGCGGCCTCGACGGCCAGCGGATCCACGGCGACCTCCACCTCGGCCAGGTGCTGCGCACCCAGACCGGGTGGAAGGTCATCGACTTCGAGGGCGAACCCGGCGGCACCGCCGACGACCAGGGCCGCCCGCAACCCGTCCTGCGCGACGTCGCGGGCATGCTGCGCTCCTTCGAGTACGCCGCCGAGCACGCGCTCGCCACCCTGCTCGCCGAGGACGGCGAACTCCTCGACCCCGCCGACCGGCTCCACCACACCCGCCGCGCCCGGGCCTGGTCGCTGCGCGGCCGCCGCGCCTTCATCGCCGGCTACGCCGCCGGCGGACCGGTCGACCCCTACTGCCACCCGGCGGTGCTGCGCGCCTTCGAGATCGACAAGGCCGTCTACGAGGCCGTGTACGAGACCCGCTACCGCCCCGACAAGCGGTTCATCCCGCTCAACGCGATCCAGCGGCTGGCCGCCGGCCGCTGAACCGCCCGCCCGAACCCCCGAGAGGACGCCACTCCCGTGACCGTGCAGCTGACGGCCCCGCTCCTGCTCCCCGAGGCCCCGCCGCCGCCCGACGACGCCGAACGGCTGCTCGCCGGCGCCCACCACGACCCGCACGCCGTCCTCGGCGCGCACCCGGTCGAGGAGGGCGTGGCCGTCCGGGCGCTGCGACCCGGCGCGGAACGCGTGGTGCTGGAGACCCCGCTCGGCGAGGTCGCCCTGGTGCCCGGCCCGGACGGCCTGTTCACCGCCCTGCTCCCGATCGCCCAACTGCCCGACTACCGGCTGCGGGTGACGTATCCGGGTGGTGAGCCGCTGGTGCAGGAGGACGGCTACCGGTTCGCGCCGACGCTGGGCGAGCTGGACCTGCACCTGATCCGGGAGGGCCGCCACGAGCAGCTGTGGCGGGCGCTGGGCTCGCACGTGCGCACGGTGGAGGGGGTGGAGGGTACGGCGTTCGCGGTGTGGGCGCCGAACGCGGTCGGGGTGCGGGTGATCGGCTCGTTCAACCACTGGGACGGCACCGCGCACCCGATGCGCTCGCTGGGCTCCTCCGGCGTGTGGGAGGTGTTCCTGCCCGGCGTCGGCGAGGGCGAGCAGTACAAGTACCAGATCCTCACCCGCCACGGACAGCGGGTGGAGAAGGCCGACCCGCTCGCCCGGGCCGCCCAGTGCCCCCCCGACACCGCCTCGCTGGTGACCGTCTCCCGCCACGCGTGGCAGGACGCCGAGTGGATGCAGCACCGCGCCCGCACCGTGCACCACCGCGCCCCGCTGTCGGTCTACGAGATGCACCTCGCCTCCTGGCGCCCGGAGCTGACCTCGTACCGCCAGATCGCCGAGGTGCTGCCCGGCTACCTGAACGAACTCGGCTTCACCCACGTCGAGTTCATGCCCGTCATGGAACACCCCTTCGGCGGCTCCTGGGGCTACCAGGTCTCCGGCTTCTACGCCCCCACCGCCCGCCTCGGCACCCCCGACGACTTCCGCCACCTGGTCGACACCCTCCACCGGCACAACATCGGCGTCATCGTCGACTGGGTCCCCGCACACTTCCCCAAGGACGACTTCGCCCTGGCCCGCTTCGACGGCGAACCCCTCTACGAGCCCGCCGACCCGCTGCGCGCCGAACACCCCGACTGGGGCACCCTGGAGTTCGACTACGGCCGCACCGAAGTCCGCAACTTCCTCGTCGCCAACGCCGTCTACTGGTGCGAGGAATTCCACGTCGACGGCCTGCGCGTGGACGCCGTCGCCTCCATGCTCTACCTCGACTACTCCCGCGAACACGGCGCCTGGACCCCCAACCAGTACGGCGGCCGCGAGAACTGGGACGCCGCCTCCTTCCTCCAGGAGATGAACGCCACCGTCTACCGGCGCTGCCCGGGCGTGCTGACGGTGGCCGAGGAGTCCACCGCCTGGGAGGGCGTGACCCGGCCGACCGACAGCGGCGGCCTGGGCTTCGGCCTGAAGTGGAACATGGGCTGGATGCACGACTCGCTGGTGTACATCTCCAAGGAGCCGGTGCACCGCAAGTACCACCACAACGAGATCACCTTCTCGATGGTGTACGCCTACTCCGAGAACTACGTCCTGCCGATCTCCCACGACGAAGTCGTCCACGGCAAGCAGGCACTCGTCTCCAAGATGCCCGGCGACTGGTGGCAGCAACGCGCCAACCACCGCGCCTACCTCGGCTTCATGTGGGCCCACCCCGGCAAGCAACTCCTCTTCATGGGACAGGAGTTCGCCCAAGGAGCCGAATGGGACCACGAGCACGGCCCGCAGTGGTGGGTGCTGGACGACGCCTGGCCCGCACACACCGACCACCAAGGCATCCAACGCCTGGTCGCCGACCTCAACCACACCTACCGCGCCACCCCCGCCCTGTACGAACAGGACACCGTCCCCACCGGCTTCACCTGGCTCGACGGCGGCGCCGCCGACGAGAACGTCGTCGCGTTCGTGCGCCGCGCGGCCGACGGCAGCCCGCTGGTCGCCGTCAGCAACTTCTCCCCGGTCGTCCGGCACGGCTTCCGGATCGGCCTGCCGCTGCCGGGCCGTTGGCGGACCGTGCTGGACACCGACGACGCCCGGTACGGCGGCAGCGACGCCGCCGCCGGGGCCCGCCGGTCCGAGGCCGAACCCGTCCCGTGGCACGGCCAGGACCACAGCGCCCGGCTGACCCTTCCCCCACTGGCCACCGTCTGGCTGACACCCGAGGAGCATCATGGAGCCTGAACTCGCCCGCCGCCTGGTCAAGGCCTACGACATCCGCGGCCTGGTGCCGCAGGAGCTGGACGAGGCCGCCGCGTACCGGATCGGCGCCGCCTTCGCCGAGCTGACCGGGGCCGCCGAGATCGCGGTCGCCCACGACATGCGGGACTCCTCGCCCGCCTTGGCCGCGGCCTTCACCCGGGGCGTGCTGGAGCAGGGCGCGGACGTCCTGGACGCCGGCCTCGGCTCCACCGACTACCTGTACTTCGTGTCCGGGCGGCTCGACGTGCCCGGTGCGATGTTCACGGCCAGCCACAACCCGGCGGCGTACAACGGGATCAAGCTGTGCCGGGCCGGGGCCGTGCCGGTCGGCGAGGGCAGCGGCCTGGAGCGGATCCGGGCCGCGCTGGTCGACCCGGCGCCGGTCGCCGCCGACCCGGTCCCGGGGGTCCGGCGGGCCGAGAGCCTGCTCGACGAGTACGCCGCCCACCTGCGTTCGCTGGTCGACCTCTCGGGGCTGCGGCCGCTGAAGGTGGTGGTGGACGCGGGCAACGGCATGGCCGGGCTGACCGTGCCGCTGGTGCTGGACCACCCGCTGCTCGAGGTCGTCCCGATGTACTTCGAGCTCGACGGCAGCTTCCCGCACCACGAGGCCGACCCGATGAAGCCGGCCAACGTCGCGGACCTGAAGGCCCGGGTCCGGGCGGAGGGCGCCGACCTGGGGCTGGCCTTCGACGGGGACGCCGACCGCTGCTTCGCGGTCGACGAGCGCGGCGAGGCGGTGCCGGCCTCCTCGGTGGTCGCGCTGGTCGCCGCCCGGCTGCTGGCCGGTGAGCCCGGGGCCCGGGTGGTGCACAACCTGATCACCTCGCGGTCCGCGATCGAGGTGATCGAGGAGAACGGCGGCGTGCCGGTCCGGTCCCGGGTCGGGCACTCCTTCGTCAAGGCGCTGATGGCCGAGCACCTGGCGGTGTTCGGCGGCGAGCACTCCGGGCACTACTACTTCCGCGACTTCTGGTTCGCCGACACCGGCATGCTGGCCGCCCTGCACATCCTGGCCGAACTGTCCGCCGCGGAGCAGCCGTTGTCCAAGCTGGTGGCCGGTTTCACCCGGTACGCCACCGCGGCGGAGACCAACCTGGAGGTCGCCGACCCGGCCGCCGCGCTGGCCGCGGTGGAGCGCTCGCTCGGCGACAGCGCCGCCCTGGACCGGCTGGACGGCCTGACCGCCACCTTCTCCGACGGCTCCTGGTTCAACCTGCGCGCCTCCAACACCGAGCCGGTGCTGCGGCTGAACGCCGAGGCCCCCGACGGCGGCCGCCTCGACGGCCTCCGCGAGCGGGTGCTGCGGATCGTCGCCGGCTCCTGAACCGGCGGTCCGGTCCCGGGACACCCCCTCCGGGACCGGACCGCCCGCGGACCCGCCGCACCCGGCGGGTCCGCCGCGGCTACTGGCTGACCTGCCGCGACGAGGACGCCTCGGCCGCGCTGGGCAGCGCCCGCAGGCCGACGCTGGTCAGCGCCCGCTGGTAGGCGCTCATCGCCTCGTCCGGCCGGCCGAACCGCTGCCAGAGGTCGCCGACCTGCCGCCAGACCTCCGCCGCGCCGCGGTTGGCGGCGAGCTGGCCGAGCTGCCGCTCGACCGCGTGCAGCGTGGCCACGCCGCTGTCCTGGTCGCCGCCGAAGAACTGGGCCTCGGCCAGCAGCACCCGGGCCTTGGCGGCGTCGAACCGCGGCTCGGCCCGCAGCAGCCCGAGCGCCCGGTTGGCGTGCGCCGCCGCCTCGTCGAACCGCCCCAGCTGGATGTCCAGTTGGGCCAGGCTGGTCTCGCTCCAGGCCTGCTCGGTGGCGGTTCCGGCCTCCAGCAGCCCGAGCTGGGACTCGTCCAGCAGGGTGCGGGCCCGCTCCAGGTCGGGCGGGTCCGTCTCCAGGATGAGCCGCCCGTACACGCCCTTGAGCAGGGCCATGTGCCGGACGTTGTCGGTCTCGGCCATCATCATCAGCGCCCGCTCGGTGAGGCCGAGCGCCTCGTCCACCCGCCCGCGCGACTTGGCGACCAGCGCGGCGTTCCAGTACACCGAGCCGCGGGCGACCCGCGAGCCGGTCTGCTCGGCGACCACCAGCAGCCGGGCCGCGACCAGGTTGGCCTGGCCCAGGTCTCCGCGCTCGCGGTAGCAGCCGATCAGGGTGGCGCCGAGCTGGATGTGGTCGTCGGTGACGTCCAGGCCGAGCGCGTCGAGCTTGCGCATCGCCCGCTCGCCCACCTCGACGCTCATGACGTGGTCGCCGGACTCCCGGTAGCAGCGGCACAGCGCCACCGCGAGCTGGGCCCACTGGGCCGAGCCGGCCACCATGGCCGGGTCCTCGAAGAGCGTGGTGAGCAGTTGGATCGCGGCCTCCAGCCGGCCCAGCTTCTCGAACGCCAGCGCCTGGCCGAGCCGGGCCCGGTGGACCATCGCGTCGCTGAGCAGCGGCGCCGAGGCCAGCGCCTCGCTGAAGGACTGCAGCGCCTCCCCGTTGGAGCCGTTGCGCAGCGCCATGTCGCCGAAGGCCACCTTGAGCTCGAGCTCCTTGATGGTGGCGTCGTCGTGCCCGGTGCGCAGGTACTCCACCGAGCAGCCCACCCGCTCGGCGAGGCTCTTCAGCACGGCCTCCGACGGGGCCCGCTTGCCGGTCTCGATCAGGGACACGTAACTGACCGAGATGTCCTCGGAGGCGAGGTCCTGCTGGTTGAGTCCGCGCTTGAGCCGGAGCTCGCGCAGGCGCTGACCGATTCCACCCGGCACGCTCTGAGTCTGGTCCACGTCGTCCACCTCCAGAGTGCTATTTGACTGCCATTTTTACAGGACGGCGAGCAGGCCGCCAAGGCGTTGTCGATGCCTTCCTTCTCGACTGTTCTCGGGCTGACCTGACGTTGTACCGGGCATCGAACCCTACCCGGAAGCGCTCCATTGACAGGTTATGTCAATCGAGATTGACTCTACATGTCAATTCGAAGCCGCCCGCGAAGGGCCTGCTCAGGAAGGCACCGCCATGTCCAAGAAGCTGATCGCCCGCCTCGCCGCCGTGCTCGCCGCGACCGGCCTCGCCCTGGCCCTCGGCCCGCTCGGCGCGGCCCACTCCTCCGCCCCGACCAAGGGCGTCCCTGTGGCCGTCGTCACCCCCAACGGGGACGGCGACTGCTGTTGAGACCCGCGCCCGGCCCCGGAACCAGCGCCCCAGCCCCCAGAAGGGATCCGCCATGCGCGTCTCCGTCCTGACCAGGGAGTACCCGCCCGAGGTGTACGGCGGTGCCGGCGTCCACGTCACCGAGCTGACCCGGGCGCTGCGCCGCCGCGTCGAGGTGGACGTCCACTGCTTCGGCGAGCCCCGCCACGAGGAGGGCACCCGCGCCCACGCCGTCCCCGGGGCACTGCGCGGCGCCAACCCCGCGCTCGGCTTCCTCGGCGCCGGCCTCGGCGCCGCGGCCGCCTGCGCCGGCACCGACCTGGTGCACAGCCACACCTGGTACGCCAACGGCGCCGGCCAGGTCGCCGGCCTGCTGCACGGCGTCCCGCACGTGATGACCGCGCACAGCCTGGAACCGCTGCGCCCGTGGAAGGCCGAGCAGCTCGGCGGCGGCTACGCGCTCTCCTCCTGGCTGGAGCGCACCGCCGCACTGTCCGCGGACGCCGTGATCGCGGTCTCCCGCGCGATGCGCGCGGACGTGCTCGCGGCCTACCCGGAGATCGCCCCCGAGCGGGTCCACGTGATCCACAACGGCATCGACGCCGACGCCTACCGGCCCGACCGCTCCCCCGCGGTGCTGGAGCGGTTCGGCCTCGACCCGGACCGGCCGATCGTGCTGTTCGTCGGCCGGGTCACCCGCCAGAAGGGCCTGCAGCACCTGCTCCGGGCGGCCTTCGAGCTGCGCCCGGAGGCCCAGCTGGTGCTGTGCTGCGGGCAGCCGGACACCCCCGCGATCGCCGCCGAGGTGGACGGCCTGGTGGCCGACCTGGTCCGGCGGCGCGACGGCGTGGTCCGGATCGACGGGATGCTCGACCCGCTGAGCCTGCGCCGACTGCTCAGCCGCGCCGCGGTGTTCGTCTGCCCCTCGCTGTACGAGCCGATGGGCATCGTCAACCTGGAGGCGATGGCCTGCGAGACCGCCGTGGTGGCCACCGCGGTCGGCGGCATCCCCGAGGTGGTCGAGCACGGCCGCACCGGCCTGCTGGTGCCGTACGAGCAGCGGGACGACGCCACCGGGGAGCCCACCGACCCGGCCGCCCTGGCCCGCGGTCTGGCCGCGGCCGTCAACGCGCTGCTGGAGTCCCCGGGGACGGCGGAGAAGTTCGGCCTGGCCGGGCGGGAGCGGGCGGTCCGGGAGTTCTCCTGGGACCGGGTCGCCGAGCGCACCCTCGACGTCTACGGCAAGGTGCTGGCCGCCCGCTGACCGCCGCCCCGGCGGGGCCCGCGCTCAGCCCGCCGGGGCGGGCACCGGCTCCGCCGCGGCCCGCGGCCGCTCGCCCAGCAGCAGGAGCGCGGGCCCGGCCAGCACGGTGGCGGCGACCGCGACCACCAGCAGCGCCGCGTACGGCCGGGGGCCGATCAGGCCCGCCTGCCGACCGGCGGCGAGCAGGACGAGTTCGGTGAGCCCCTTGGTGTTCATCAGGACGCCGAGCCGCAGGCTGTCCCGCCAGGGCAGCCCGCCGCGCCGTCCGACCGCGGCGGCGGGCAGCACCTTGGCCGCGGTCGAGGCGGCGAGCAGCGTCCCGGCCAGGGCGAGGAAGCCGGGGTCGGCCAGTTCGGCGCCGAGGTCGACCTGCTGGCCGGCGCCGAGGAAGAAGCAGGGCAACAGCAGGGTGGCCAGGGTGCCGAGCCCGGCGGCGGTGGTGGCGGGCAGTTCGCCGTGCGGGCCGTCGGCGGGCGGCCAGAGCAGGCCGAGCACCAGGCCGCCGAACAGCGTGTGCAGGCCGAGCGCGGAGGAGAGCGCGGCGGCCAGGCAGACCGCGCCGAGCAGCGGGGCGGCGCCGGGACGGGGGCCGGGCGGGGTGCGGTCGGCGGCGCGGGCGCGGCGGCGGGCGAGCAGGGCGGCGACCGCGACCCCGGCCAGGGCGAGGGCCAGGTGGCTGGCCGGCAGGGCGCCGGCCAGCCAGAGGGCGAGGGCGAGCAGCGCCCAGCAGACGCCGTCGCCGACGGCCGCGGCGGCCAGGGCGAGTCGGCCCTCCGGGGTGCCGTCCAGGCCGCGGTCGTGCAGCAGCCGGGCCAGCACGGGCACGGCGGTGACGCCGAGCGCGGCGGCCAGGAAGACCGCGAAGGAGCCGGGCGAGCCGTGCGGTCCGACCCCGCCCGAGCGGACCAGCCAGGGGGCGAGCGCCAGCCCGGTGGCGGCCGGCACCGCCACCGACACCGCGGCCAGCGGCAGCGGCGAGCGGCCCCCGGCGCCCCGGCGGGTCCGGGCCTCCGCCGCGAGGTGCGCGCCGATCTCGAAGGCGTAGAGGGAGAGGGCGAGTTGGGACAGGCCGCCGAGGACGGTCAGCGGCACGCCGGTGAACAGCTGCCGGTGCAGGTCGGGCAGGACGCGTCCGAGCAGGGACGGTCCGAGCGCGATCCCGAGCACGATCTCGCCGATCACCGCCGGTTGGCCGAACCGCCGGGCGAGCCGGGCGGCGCCGGGTCCGAGGGCCAGGACGGCGGCGAAGGCGAGGAGGAACCGGGTGGTGGGATCCGAGGACATCTGCAACCCCCAATATTTACTTAAGAATTGACAGCCAGAAATCTAGGTCGTCACATCCGGACCGTCGACGGAACGTCACCGGCCGGGGCGCACTGTGGGAAGTCGCGCGGAGCACTCCCGCACTTGAACGGAATGTTCACAACGGATCCTTGACCACACTGCGTTCGTCGGCGCATCCTGGGACCATGGCCGACACCACCCCCCAGCCGCACTCCCCCGCCGCCGACCCGTTCGCCCCGCCCGACCCCGCCGCCGCCCGCACCCAGCGGGTGTACGCCTCGCTGTTCCGGATCGCCGAGCGGCACGCCGCCACCGACGGGCAGCGGCAGCGGCAGACCAACCCCGCGATGCTCGCCCCGCACGAGGCGGTGCGGCTGGTCGCGTTCCTGCTCAGCGGGGCGGCCCTGGCCGAGGAGGGCGAGCCGGAGGTCGACCGGGCCGACGTGCTGGCCGCGCTGACCCTGCTGCCGCTGGTGCGGGCCGAACTCGACGAGCTGGAGGCCGGGTTGCTCACCATGGCCCGCGGGCGCGGGATGACCTGGCAGGAGATCGCCTTCGGGCTGGGCCTGGGCACGCCGCAGGCCGCCCGCCAGCGGCACGAGCGGCTGACCGACCGCACCGCCCCCGCCGAGCCCTCCTGACGCCCCGCCAGGACGGCGACCGGCCCCGGAACGTCCGAAGGCCCCCACCCGGTGGAGGGTGGGGGCCTTCGTCAACTGCCTGCTGTACTCCGCCCGGTGGCGGGGCCGGCTGAGCACCACGGAGGTCGTGGTCCGGCGGCGCTGCCGGGCGGAGGGCCTCCGACTCGTACCCGACCTGTGTCGGGTCTGGTCGCTCTTCGCTCGTGACTTACTTGCTCGCGGCGAGTTCCTTCTCCGGCGCGGCCGCGGCGGCCGGCTTCGGCGCGGGGGCGGTCGCCTCCTGGAAGGCGTCGAAGGGCTTCTCCATCTCGGAGAGGCCGACCGTCTCGCGCTTGAGGAACATCGCCAGGGTCCAGTCGGTGAAGACCCGGATCTTGCGGTTCATGGTCGGGACCATCGCGCCGTGGTAGCCGCGGTGGAACCACCAGGCCAGGCGGCCCTTGAGCTTGATCTTGCCGAACAGGATCGCCACGCCCTTGTGCAGGCCGAGGCCGGCCACCGCGCCGAGGTTCTTGTGCTTGTACTCGGCCTGCGGGAAGCCGCGCATGCCCGCGATGACGTTGTCACCGAGGACGGCGGCCTGGCGGACGGCGTGCTGCGCGTTCGGCGGGCACCAGGCGCCCTCACCGGCAGCCAGGTCGGGCACCTGGGCGTTGTCGCCCGCGGCCCACACGTAGTCGAAGCCCTGCACCTGGAGGGTCGCCGCGGTGTCCACGTGGCCGCGCGGGCCGAGCGGGAGGCCGAAGCGGTTGACCACCGGGTTGGGCTTGACGCCCGCGGTCCACACGATGGTGGAGGCGTCGAACTCCATGCCGTTCTTCAGCACCACGTGCTGGTCGACGCAGGACTCCATCGAGGTCTCGATGTAGACCTCGATGTCGCGCTCCTCCAGGCGGCCCTTGGTCCACAGACCGAGGTCCGGGCCCATCTCGGGGAGGATGCGGTTGGCCGCCTCGACCACCACGAAGCGCATGTCGGAACGGCTGACGGTCTTGTAGATCTTGGCGGCGTCGCGCGCCATGTCCTCGATCTCGGCGACGGTCTCGATGCCGGCGAAGCCACCGCCGATGACCACGAAGGTCAGGGCCTTGCGCCGGACGTCCTCGTCCGTGGTGGACTCGGCCTTGTCGAGCTGCGCCATGACGTGGTTGCGGAGGCTGATCGCCTCCTCGACCGTCTTCATGCCGATGCCGTGCTCCGCCAGACCCGGGATCGGGAAGGTGCGGGACACCGAGCCGGTCGCGACGACCAGGTACTCGAAGGGCAGTTCGTAGGAGTCGCCCGCCGCGGGCTGGATGGTGGCGACCTTGCGGGCGTGGTCCACCTCGGTCACGTGACCGGTGAGCACCTCCGCCTTCTTGAGGGCGCTGCGCAGCGGCGCGACGAGGTTGCGAGGGGCGACGTTGCCGCCGGCCGCCTCGGGGAGGAAGGGCAGGTACGTCATGTACGACCGCGGGTCGACGACCGTGACGGTCGCTTCGCCGTAACGCATCTTCTTGAGGATGCGCATCGCGGCATACAGGCCGACGTAACCACCGCCGACAATGAGGATGCGAGGACGCTCCGTGGTGCTCATATCCGAAAGTATCCACCCCCGCCTGACGGGCCATTCGTGAGGCCCGTCACAAGCTCCTGGACACCGGGTGCTACACTGCGCGCCCGCACTTCCGCCCCGGAGGGGTCTCCCCACCCCCGTCGGCCGACCTCGGTGAGCGGTCCGGGCCGCAGTGCCGCGCTGAGCAGCAACGATCCCGGCCCCGCACCGGTTCCCGAGCGGGGTTTCGATTTCTCCGGGATGAACACCAGGTTGCCTGCGATCCCACGAGCGACCCGCCGACAGCGCCTTCGGTCCACATTTCGGTCGCCGCAGTGGCTCCGAGTGGGTCGAAAGGCTGGATTGCCATGTGAAGAAATTCACGAAGCTTCTCGCCGCGACACGCCGGAAGGCCCCCGGAACGGCCCGCGGGGGTCTCCCGCGCGCCCTCCGGGGGCCTTCCGACACCTTCCCGGGGGCCCTTCGACGGCCTCCCGGCGGCCCGGTGGATCAGGCGATCGACCAGGCGATCCCGTCCAGGATGTCGTGCTCGGAGACCAGCAGTTCGGCGGCCCCGGTGCGCTCCATGACCTCCAGCAGGACGAGCGCCCCCGCGGCGATCACGTCCACCCGGCCGGGGTGCATGACCGGGACGGCGGCCCGCTCGGCGTGCGAGGAGTGCAGCAGCCAACGGGCGACCTCCCGCACCCGCTCGACGCCGACCACCGCGTGGTGGATCCGCTCGGAGTCGTACCCGGGCAGCTCCAGGGCGATCCCGGCGACGGTGGTGACCGTCCCGGCCAGGCCGACCAGGGTCGCGCCGGAGTCCAGCGGGACGACCCCGGCGACGGTGTCCAGCGCGGCCCGGATGTCGGCCCGCGCGGCCTCGATCTGCGCCTCGGTGGGCTGTCCGCCCGCGAAGTGACGCTCCGTCATCCGCACGCAGCCGATGTCCATCGAGTACGCGGCCCGCACCTCCTGCTCGCCGAGCACGAACTCGGTGGAGCCCCCGCCCAGGTCGAACACCAGGTACGGCGGCCGGTGCGGGCCGCCGAGCAGCTCGCGGGTGGCGCCGGTGAAGGACAGCCGGGCCTCCTCCTCGCCGCTGACCACGCTCGGCGTGACGCCCAGGATCTCCTCGACCCCGGCGGTGAACTCGGCGGCGTTCTCGGCGTCCCGGGAGGCGGAGGTGGCGACCATCCGGATCCGGTCCGGGGTGACCCCGTGCGCGGCGATGACCTCCGCGTACTCGCGGCAGGCCGCGAAGGTGCGGGCCAGCGCCTCGGGGTGCAGCCGCCCGGTGCGGTCGACGTCCTGGCCGAGCCGGACGATCAGCATCCGCCGGTCCAGGTCCGTGATCCCGCCGGTGGCCGGGTCGAGGTCGGCGATCAGCAGGCGGATCGAGTTGGTGCCGCAGTCGATCGCGGCGACCCGGGTGCTGCTCACGACTCGTCCTCCGCCCCGTCGGCCCCGGCGGCCGCCTTGCGGGCGGCCCGCTCGGCGCTCAGCGCCTCCTTGGCGGCGATCACCGCGTCGTGGTCCTGCCCCGCGGCCTTGGCCCGGTTGCGGGCGACCCGCTCACCGGCCGCGTCGACCTCGGCCTCGCTGACGCACGGGCCCTTGGCCCACCACTGCTCCAGCATCCCGATCGCCTCGTCGCCGAGCGGGTTGACGCCCTCCCCGGCGGCCAGCGAGTGCCCGACCAGCACGTGCAGGCACTTGACCCGGTCGGGCATCCCGCCCGCGCTGGGGAAGCCCTCCAGCACCTCGATGGCGTCCCGGCGGGCGATGTAGTCCTCGTGCGCCCTCCGGTACGCGGCGGCGAGCTCCGGGTCCTCGGCGAGCCGGGCGGTCTGCTCCTTCATCACGCCGTCCGCCTCCAGCGTCCCGATCAGCGAGGCGGCCCGGGGGCAGGTCAGGTAGTAGAGCGTCGGGAACGGCGTGCCGTCGGGCAGCCGGGGCGCGGTCTCCACCACGTCCGGGTTGCCGCACGGGCAGCGGTGGGCGACGCCGCGCAGCCCGCGCGGGACGCGGCCGAGCTGGGCGGCGATGGCGGCGACGTCGCGCTCGGACACCTCGGGGGCGTCGGACGCGGGAGGGTTCTGGTTGCTCATCGGGAGTCTGTTCGTCTGAGGGGGCGGGGGTCGTTGGGGCTGCTCAGCGGGCCGGTCGCGGGGCGGGCAGGGCGGCGTCGGCGGCGTCCACCGAGTCCCAGAGGGTGGCGTACCAGGGCTTGACCGCCTTCGGGCGGCCGGCCGCGGCGTCGGTCGAGGGCTTCGCGCCGGGCGAGGGCTGCGGGGAGACCGAGACGAACGGGGTCTCGCCGGGCAGCGCGTAGTGCAGCCGCTCCCGGGCCTGGGCCTTGACGTACTCCGGGTCCTGCCAGCGGGCCTTCTCCCGGCGCAGCTCGTCGACCTGCTGGCGGGCGTGCTCGGCCTTGGCCCGCTGGGCGGCGATCTCGCCGCGCTGGGCGATGTACTGCCGGGCCGGGTAGGCGAGTATCGCCACCAGCGAGCACAGCACGAGCACCAGCACGGTGGCCCGGCTGGTGAAGCGCGGTCGCGCCGCCAACCCGGGAATCCTCCACTTGGCCATCTGCTCGCCCCTCCTGCGCATGCCGGTGCCCCGGCCCCACCCTACGCGGTGGGAGCCGGGGCACCGGTCACATCAAGGGGTTGTTCAGCCCTTGCTGTGCTTACTTGTCCGCAGAGCGCTGTGCTCGTCAGTTCGCAGAGCGAAACCGCGGGAACGCCGAACGGCCCGCGTACTCGGCGGCGTCGTCGAGGATCTCCTCGATGCGCAGCAGCTGGTTGTACTTGGCGACGCGCTCGGAGCGGGCCGGGGCGCCGGTCTTGATCTGGCCGCAGTTGGTGGCGACGGCGAGGTCGGCGATGGTGACGTCCTCGGTCTCGCCGGAGCGGTGCGACATCATGCAGCGGTAGCCGTTGCGCTGGGCCAGCTCGACGGCGTCCAGGGTCTCGGTGAGCGAGCCGATCTGGTTGACCTTCACCAGCAGCGCGTTGGCGGTGCCGGTCTCGATGCCCTTGCGCAGGCGCTCCGGGTTGGTGACGAACAGGTCGTCGCCGACCAGCTGGACCTTGTCGCCGATCGCGTCGGTGATGGCCTTCCAGCCGTCCCAGTCCGACTCGTCCAGCGGGTCCTCGATGGAGACCAGCGGGTAGTCGGCGACCAGCTCGGCGTAGTACGCGATCAGGTCGGCGGAGGAGAGCGCCTTGCCCTCGAACTGGTAGGCGCCGTCCTCGAAGAACTCGGAGGCGGCGACGTCCAGGGCCAGGGCGACGTCCTTGCCCGGGGTGTAGCCGGCCTTCTTGATCGCCTCGGTGATGAGGTCGAGGGCCTCGCGGTTGGAGTCCAGGTTCGGGGCGAAGCCGCCCTCGTCGCCCAGGCCGGTGGAGAGCCCGCGCTCCTTCAGCACGCCCTTGAGGGTGTGGTAGACCTCGACGCCCCAGCGGACGGCCTCGGAGAAGGACTCCGCGCCGATCGGGGCGATCATGAACTCCTGGATGTCGACGTTGGAGTCCGCGTGCGAGCCGCCGTTGAGGATGTTCATCATCGGGACGGGCAGCACGTGGGCGTTCGGGCCGCCCAGGTAGCGGAACAGCGGCAGGTCGCTGGCCTCGGAGGCGGCGTGCGCCACGGCGAGGGAGACGCCCAGGATGGCGTTGGCGCCGAGCGAGGACTTGTCCGGGGTGGCGTCCAGGTCGAGCATGGCCTGGTCGATGAGGCGCTGCTCGGTGGCGTCGTAGCCGACCAGCTCGGGGCCGATCTGCTCGATCACGGCGAGGACGGCCTTCTCGACGCCCTTGCCGAAGTAGCGGTTCTTGTCGCCGTCACGGAGCTCCAGGGCCTCGAAGGCACCGGTGGAGGCACCCGACGGGACAGCCGCGCGACCGGTGCTGCCGTCGTCGAGACCGACCTCGACCTCGACCGTGGGGTTGCCGCGGGAGTCGAGGATCTCACGGGCTACGACGACATCAATGGACGGCACGAGGCATCTCCTAGCGGAAGCGGATGTGTGGTCGTTACGACCAGAGCCTAGCCGCACACCGCGCCGCGGCCACGCTCGGCCGGGCCCCGTCTCACGGTGTGGCCGGGCTACTCATCGGTAGTTCACCTGATTGACGGCCGGTCCGCCGCCCCCGGCAGCGCGAACTGCCCGGTGCGCACCGGGAGCGGACGGAACGTCAGGGGACGCGGCCCTCGTCAGGGCGGCGGCGGGGCCTCGTCAGGCCGCCCGCCCCTCGCGTCCCGGATGCCGGGACCGGTTCCGGACCGGCTCGGGACCCGGGCTCGGACCGGGCCCGGACCGGCTCAGAGGGCGAGCACCTGGCCGGGCACGATCAGGTCGGGGTCGGCACCGATCAGCTCGTGGTTGGCCTGGTAGATCCGCTCCCAGCCGCCGGACACGTTCTGCGCGGCGGCGATGCCGGAGAGCGTGTCGCCGTCCTGGACGGTGTAACCGCCGGCGGCCGTGTTCTGCGGGGCGGCCTGGGGCTCGGCGGCCTGCGGCTCGGCGGGAGTGGCGGGGGCAGCGGGCTTCGCGGGCTTCTTCGACTGCGAGCCCTTCGGCTGCCGGGGGGCGGTCGGGCGCTCCTGGGAGCGCGAGGCGGCGTCCTCGGAGGTGTCGGCAGGCGCGCCGCCCTTGACGAGCCCGGCCCGCTTGGAGCAGACCGGCCAGGCGCCGGGGCCCTGGGAGGCGAGCACCCGCTCGGCCACCGCGATCTGCTGGGCGCGGCTGGCCTGGTCGGCGCGGGCCGCGTACTGGCCGCCGCCGAAGGCGCGCCAGGTGGAGGAGGTGAACTGCAGGCCGCCGTAGAAACCGTTCCCGGTGTTGATGCTCCAGTCGCCGCCGCTCTCGCACTGGGCCACGCGGTCCCAGGTGTCGACGGGTGCGGCTACCGCTCCGGTGGCGGCGAGCAGTGGCAGGGCCAGGCCGACCGAGGCCACGCCGGCGGCGGCGATGACCTTCTCGGCCTTGGTACTACGGCGGTGGCGGGCGGTGTTGGCGAACAGCACGGGACGTCCTCTCCGCACGCCTGCGAGGTGAGCTGTCGGGTTCGGACCGGGAGGTTGGCCCGGCCGCCGGTCGCTCCGGACGCGGTTGCGCCCGCCGCTCGGCGGCCTCACCCCAAGCCGTTGGGACTACGGCGTTCACACTGGTTCCCCCGCTCCTGTCCGGTACCTGGTAGGTGGCCCGAGGACGCGGCGGACAGGACTCGGCGTGCCGCGATCGGGGCCCGCAGCTGCGGGCATGTCGGAGAGTAGGCAAAGCTGACGAGCAATCACAAGCTCATATCACCATGATCACGCCGAAATTACGGATCCTCGAATCTCGTACACGAACGATCCAGGTATGTCCGGATTCGTTCCGAACCGGCGTGCGACGCGCGCCCCCGCCCCGGCGCGTCGTCGGCCCGGTCGGACGGCGTGTCGCGGGTGCCGAAACGGCGTCAGCGGGGCGTGAAGGAGACCGGGAGGTCGCGCAGACCGCGCATGATCAGTCCGCCCCGCCAGCGCAGGTCCGCCGGATCGGCGGCCAACCGGACGTCCGGAAGCCTGGTCAGTAGGCTGCCGATCGCGCGCTGCCCCTCAAGCCGGGCCAGCGGGGCGCCGATGCAGTAGTGGATGCCGTGACCGAAACCCAGGTGCGGGTTGTCCGAGCGGGCCAGGTCGAGGGTGTTCTCGGCGGAGAACCGGGCCGGGTCGCGGTCCGCCGCGGCCAGCACCACCAGCACCGGGTCGCCGACCGGGATGTCCACCCCGCCGATGGCCAGCGGCGCGGTGGCGAACCGCCAGGTGGCCAGCTCCACCGGGCCGTCGTAGCGCAGGAGTTCCTCGACGCCGGTCTCCAGCAGGCCCGACTCGCCGCGGTCCAGCGACTGCTGGAGCAGGGTGCGCTGGTCCGGGTTGCGCAGCAGCGCGTACATGCCGTTGCCGATGAGGTTGATGGTGGTCTCGAAGCCGGCGAAGAGCAGGATGAAGGCCATCGCCGCGGCCTCGTTCTCGGTCAGGTGCTCGCCGTGGTCACCGGCCCGGATCAGGCCGGAGATCAGGTCGTCGCCCAGGTCGGCCCGCTTGCGGTGGATCAGGTCGGCCAGGTAGCCGCGGATCTGCTTGACCGCGCGGCCGACCCCTCCCCTCTTACCGCCGGTGTGGCGGATCATCATGCCCGCCCAGTCGCGCAGGTCGTCCTGGTCCTCGGCGGGGACGCCGAGCAGGTCGCAGATCGCGTAGATGGGGAGCGGGAAGGCGAACTCGTGGATCAGGTCGGCCTCGCCGCGGGCCGCGAAGGAGTCGATCAGCCGGTCGGTGAGCTGCTGCACCCGCGGCTCGAACTCGGCCACCCGGCGCGGGGTGAACGCCTTGGAGACCAGGCGGCGCAGCCGGGTGTGGTCGGGCGGGTCGATGTTCAGCAGGTGGGTCATCAGGTCGGCCTGCCGCTCCCCCGGGATGCCGACCCGGCCGCTGCGGTGGGCCTGCTCGCTGTGGTGCGCCGGGTTCTTCGACAGCCGGGCGTCCGCCAGCGCCTGCCGCGCGTCCGCGTAGCGGGTGACCAGCCAGGCGTCCACCCCGCTCGGCAGGGTGGTGCGGTGCACCGGCGCGTGCTCGCGCAGCCAGGCGTACGCCGGGTAGGGGTCGGCCGCGAACTCCCAGGTGAAGAGTTGCGGATGGGGGGCGTGGGGCTGATCTGGCATGTCTTGACCGTATCGGGAAGCACCACCGCGTGAGTCTGGTCACCTGGTGGGTAATCCCTGTTGCGGAGCGTCGGGGCGCGCCTACGATCCTCCGATAACCACAGTGGGCGACGTGCGGGTCGGCCACGGGTTCGCCCTCGGAAAGGGGAGCAGACCATGCGAGTAGCCGGTGCAGTGGTGGTCATCGCGGTGCTCGACGGAGGTTCGGGGGCCGACCTGGCCCGCCGCTTCTCCGCCGCCGGTGCCGCCGGTCTGCTCATCGCCGACCTGCGCCCCGGCATCGCCGAGGACCTCGCGGCCGAACTCGACCGCCCCGGCTGCCCGGTGGTCGGCGTCTCCGGCGACATCCACCACCCGGCCGACATCGCCGCGCTGGTCGACACCGCCGTCAAGCACCTCGGCCCGATCGACCTGTTCGCGGTCGCGGGCCCGGACGGCGAGCGGATCGTCCAGCTCGCCGACCTGCCCGGTCACCTGAACCCGCTGGCCGAGGTCCTCGCCCTGGTCGGCGAGGCCATCGGCGAGGTCGTCCCGGCCCAGCGCCGCCCGGTCGCGGACGTCCCGCTGGCGGGCTGAACCCGCGTCCCCCTACTCCTCCGGCAGCCCCTCCGCGGCCCGGACCGCCGCGCGGTAGCGGCGGGCCGCCGCCCGCAGCGCCGCGTCCACGTCCACCCCCCGGTCGTGGGCGCGCTGGGCGACCGCCAGCAGCAGTCGCCCCGCCGACTCCGCGGTCAGCTCGGCGGGCAGCTCGTACGGCGCGTCCGGCACGCCGGTGAAGTGCGCGCGGCGCACCCGCGAGACCAGCTTCGCCGCGTACGCCAGCGCGGGCAGCCCGGCGGGCACGCCGTCCAGCACCGACTCGCGCTGCTTCTCCGCCGCCTTCAACTGCTCCCAGTTGGCCTCGGTCTCGGCCGAGCCGGTCACGCTCACGTCGCCGAACACGTGCGGGTGGCGGTACATCAGCTTCTCGACGATGTCGCCCGCCACGTCGTCGATCGAGAACGGGTCCTCGGCGTCCTCCTCGGCGATCCGCGAGTGGAAGAACACCTGCAGCAGCACGTCGCCGAGCTCCTCGCGCAGGGTCTCCCGGTCGCCCTCCTCGATCGCCTCGACCAGCTCGAAGGCCTCCTCCACCAGGTACTTCACCAGGCTCTGGTGGGTCTGCTCGGCGTCCCACGGGCAGCCGCCCGGCGAGCGCAGCCGGTCCATCACCGAGACCAGGTCGAGCAGCCGGGCCCCCGGCAGGTCGTACGAACCCGGCAGCAGTTCGATCTCCGGGTGCTCGCCCGCCTCCTCGACCGCGATCCGGGCCAGCGCGTCGGTCAGGCCCGGGTCGCCGTCCGGGCTCTCCAGCCAGACCGCGGGGGCCCGGGCGAGCAACTGCCGGGCCAGCGCCGGGGCGGACGGCCGCTCCACCACCTCCGGCTCCACGCCCGCCGCCCGCAGCGCGGCCAACTGCGGGTGGTCCGCGACACCGGCCAGCACCGTGGGCGCGGACCGGAGCGCCTCCCAGGCGGGCCAGGAGAGCAGGCCGGGGGCGACGCGGTGGGTGGTGGTCAGCAGGATCAGCTTCGGAGTCTCCACGGGACCGAACCTACCGCGCGGCGCCCCGGCCACGGGCGCGGGGGAACGGCCGGTCAGTGCTTGCGGCGGGCCTTCGCGACCAGGACCATCAGCCCCGCCAGGACGCAGCCGAGGGCGGCGAGGCCGATCAGCGGGAGGGCCCCGGCGGTGCCGGTCTCGGGGAGGCGGCCGCTCGCGGCGCCGCTGGGGCTGCTGGACGGGGACAAAAACGGGGACGGCGAGGGGGACGGGGGCGGGGTCGGCGAGGAGCCGGGGACCTTCCAGGAGGCCGCGTCACCCCGGGCCAGGCCGCCGGAGCGGCCGCCCGCGGCGCCGGTGCCGGCCAGGTCGGCGGCCGCCGTCAGGTCGCCGCGCGCCGGCAGGCTCACCGCGGGGGCGGCGGCGAGCGGGACGAGGAGCCCGGCGACGGGCAGGGCCGCGCACAGGGCGCGCGGCATCCTCGGCAGGGGGGAACGGCGCTGAACCACGGCGGACCTCGCAACCGGCGGGCGGACTGGGCAGACTGGGCGGAGGAACCCAGCCTCACCGGCCCGCGGGGGATCGTCCGACCGGACACGGCCCGCGCGTCCGGTCGCCCACCCGTTCGGCCGAGGGCCGCCCGGACCGCTACAGGGCGGCCTGGCCGCTCTTCGGGAGCCAGTCGTCGGAGCTGCCCTGCAGGCCGATCCCGGCGGTGTTCCAGCTGCCGTAGCGCGGGTTGACCTCGATGTGCAGGGCGGTGCCCGCGTCGACCAGGGCCTTGCGGATGGCGGCGTCGCCCTCGGCGCTGGACGGGTCCCGGCCGTCGGCCAGCTTCACCAGGCCGATCTGCTGCCGGTAGAAGCCGTCCACGTCGGTGGCCGGGACGCCCTGCTTGGCGCGCAGCAGTTCGGCGAGCTTGGCCTCGCTGCCGACGGTCCGGGCGTCCGCGGACCGGGCGCGGTCGATCTCGCCCTGGCTGACCGTCAGGCCGCGGTCCGCCAGGGCGCGGGCGACGACCTTGCCGAGGATCAGGTCGGAGACGGCGTGCCGGGCCAGGCCGGGCTGCTCCTCGGTGGCGGCGCCGCTCTGCGCGGCGCCGTCCCGGACGGCGGTGACCCGGGCCTCGACCTGGGCGATGCTGATCCGGTCGCTGCCGACCACGGCGGCCGCCCCCTGGTGCGCCGGTGCGCCGCCGCAGGCGGCGAGCGCGGCGGCGGCGACCGCGGTGCCGAGGGCGGCGCGCAGTCGGCGGGCGGAGCTGGTGCGGATCACTGGGGCCTCCTGGGCGGTGGAGCGCGGTCCGGTGGTGCTCTGCGTACGTGGCTGGGAGGAACACTATTGACCACCGCGCCCGGGTGCCAGACCCCGCGCAGGGAGCGGCGATCCGGTACGGGACGCCGGGGACGGCCCCGGCGCCCCGTACCGGGTGCGCGTGCTCGGCTACCGCTTGAGGTCGTCGAACATGGTGCCCAGGAACTCCGTGCACCAGGACAGCAGTTCCCGCCCGACCAGCGGCTTGCCGCCGATCCGGCCGCCGCTGCCCGGCCGCGGCACCAGCAACTGCCGGGCGGCGGACTTGACCTGGGTGCGCGGGTAGAGCCGGTTCAGCCGCAGCTCCTGCGACTCCCGCAGCTCGACCGGCCCGAACCGGACGAAGTTGCCCTGCAGGGTGATGTCGCCGATGCCGCAGCGCCGGGCGAACAGCCGCAGCCCCGCCACCAGCAGCAGGTTCTCCACCGGCTCGGGCAGCTTGCCGTAGCGGTCGGTCAGCTCCTCGCGGACCTGCGCGATGTCGGCCTCCGAGTTGACCGCCGCGATCGAGCGGTACGCCTGCAGCCGCAGCCGCTCCCCCGGCGCGTAGTCGTGCGGGACGTGCGCGTCCACCGGCAGCTCGATCTTCACCTCCAGCGGCTCCTCCTCCGGCTCGCCGCCGCCGTCCAGCGACTCGCGGAACTCGGCGACCGCCTCGCCGACCATCCGCATGTAGAGGTCGAAGCCGACGCCCGCGATGTGCCCGGACTGCTCGCCGCCGAGCAGGTTGCCCGCGCCGCGGATCTCCAGGTCCTTCATCGCGACGTACATGCCCGCGCCCATCTCGGTGTGCTGGGCGATGGTGGCCAGCCGCTCGTGCGCGGTCTCGGTGAGCGGCTTCTCCGGCGGGTACAGCATGTACGCGTAGCCGCGCTCGCGGCCGCGGCCGACCCGGCCGCGCAGCTGGTGCAGCTGGGACAGGCCGAAGGTGTCGCCGCGCTCGACGATCAGGGTGTTGGCGTTGGAGATGTCGATGCCGGACTCGACGATGGTGGTGGAGACCAGGACGTCGAACTCCTTCTCCCAGAAGTCGACGACGACCTTCTCCAGCTGGGTCTCCCCCATCTGCCCGTGCGCGGTGGCGATCCGGGCCTCCGGCACCAGGTCCTTCAGCCGGGCGGCCGCCTTGTCGATCGACTCGACCCGGTTGTGGATGTAGAACACCTGGCCCTCGCGCAGGAGTTCGCGCCGGATCGCGGCCGAGATCTGCTTCTCGTCGTACGGGCCGACGAAGGTCAGCACCGGGTGCCGCTCCTCCGGCGGGGTGGTGATGGTGGACATCTCGCGGATGCCGGTGACCGCCATCTCCAGGGTGCGCGGGATCGGGGTCGCGGACATGGTCAGCACGTCCACGTTGGCCCGCAGCTTCTTCAGCTGCTCCTTGTGCTCGACGCCGAAGCGCTGCTCCTCGTCGACGATGACCAGGCCCAGGTCCTTGAACCTGGTCTCCGAGGAGAACAGCCGGTGGGTGCCGATGACGACGTCCACCGAGCCCTCGAACAGGCCCTCCAGGACGGCCTTCGCCTCGGTGTCGGTCTGGAACCGGGACAGCGCCTTCACGGTGACCGGGAAGTTGGCGTACCGCTCCGCGAAGGTGGAGAAGTGCTGCTGCACCAGCAGCGTGGTCGGCACCAGCACCGCCACCTGCTTGCCGTCCTGCACCGCCTTGAAGGCGGCGCGCACCGCGATCTCGGTCTTGCCGTAGCCGACGTCGCCGCAGATCAGCCGGTCCATCGGGACGGACTTCTCCATGTCGGCCTTGACCTCGCCGATGGTGGTCAGCTGGTCGGGCGTCTCCGCGTACGGGAAGGCGTCCTCCAGTTCGCGCTGCCACGGGGTGTCCGGGCCGAAGGCGTGGCCGGGGGCCGCCATCCGGGCCGAGTACAGCTTGATCAGGTCGGCGGCGATCTCCTTGACCGCCTTCTTGGCCCGCTGCTTGGTCTTGGCCCAGTCCGCGCCGCCGAGCCGGTGCAGGGTCGGGGCCTCGCCGCCCACGTACTTGGTGACCTGGTCGAGCTGGTCGGTCGGCACGAACAGCCGGTCGCCGGGGTGGCCCCGCTTGGCGGGCGCGTACTCCAGCACCAGGTACTCGCGGGTGGCGCCCTGCACGGTGCGCTGCACCATCTCCACGTACCGGCCGACGCCGTGCTGCTCGTGCACCACGTAGTCGCCGGCCGCCAGCGCCAGCGGGTCGATCGCGTTGCGGCGGCGGGACGGCATCCGGCGCATGTCCTTGGTGGAGGACCTCTGGCCGGACAGGTCGGTCTCGGTGACGACGGTGAGCTTCAGCTCCTCGTCGACGAAGCCGTGCTCGATCGAGCCGCAGGAGACGTACACCACGTCCCGGGTCGGGGCCTCGGCGAGGTCGGCGACCAGCCGGGCCGCGATGCCCTCGTTGCCGAGCACCTCGGCCAGCCGGGAGGCCGGGCCGTGGCCCTCGGTCACCATCACCACCCGCCAGTCGGCGGCCAGCCGCTCCCGGGCGTCGGCGATCGCCCGGGCGGTGTCGCCGCGGTACGCCTCGACGGCGTGCATGCCGAGGGTGAGGGTGTCGGCGTCGCGTTCGAGGATGCCGTGGACGGTGGAGTCGCTGGTGGCGAACGGGCTGACCGACCACCACGGCAGACCGATGCCCGCCGCGTGCTCGCGGACGTCCGCCAGGGACCACAGCGAGGCGGCGGAGACGTCGATCGCCTCCAGGTCGATCGGGCGGTCGGCGCCCGCCGCGGCGGCCACCCAGGACGCGGCCAGGAACTCCTGGCTGGTGGCGACCAGGTCGGCGGCCCGGGTGCGGACCCGCTCCGGGTCGCAGACCACGGCGATCGAACCCGCCGGGAGGACGTCCAGCAGCAGCTCCATGTCGTCCACCAGCACCGGGGCCAGCGACTCCATGCCCTCGACCGCGATGCCCTGCGCGATCTTGTCCAGGATCTCGCCCAACTCGGGGTGCTCGGCGGCCAGTTCGGCGGCCTTCCCGCGCACCTCGTCGGTCAGCAGCAGCTCCCGGCAGGGCGGCGCCCACAGACCGTGCTCGGCGATCTCCAGGGAGCGCTGGTCGGCGACCTTGAAGTAGCGGATCTCCTCGACCTCGTCGCCCCAGAACTCCACCCGCAGCGGGTGCTCCTCGGTCGGCGGGAAGACGTCCAGGATGCCGCCGCGGACCGCGAACTCGCCGCGCTTCTCGACCAGTTCGACCCGGGCGTAGGCCGCGGCCGCCAGCCGCCGGGCGATCTCGCCGAGGTCGTGCTGCTCGCCGCGCCGCAGGGCCACCGGCTCCAGCTCGGCCAGGCCCTTCACCTGCGGCTGCAGCACGCTGCGCACCGGCGCCACCACCACCTGCAACGGGCCCGCCGCCGGGTCGTCGGCCCGGGGGTGGACGATCCGGCGCAGCACGGCCAGGCGGCGGCCGACGGTGTCCGAGCGCGGGGAGAGCCGCTCGTGCGGCAGGGTCTCCCAGGCCGGGAACTCGGCGACCGCGTCGGCGGGCAGCAGCGAGCGCAGCGACGCCGCGAGGTCCTCGGCCTCCCGGCCGGTGGCGGTCACGGCCAGCACCGGCCGCCCGTTCCCACCGCCCCGGGCGGCCAGCGAACGGGCCAGCGCCGCGATCGCGAACGGGCGGGCGGCGGGCGGTCCGACCAGGTCGAGGTGCTGCCTGTGCCCCGTGGCCGCCGCCTCGATCGCCTCGGCGAGGGCGGCGTCCCGTACGACGACATCGAGCAGTCCGGACAGGCTCATACGTCAGTTTCTCCACGACGGGGAGTGGCCCGGCACAGGAGACGGCCGGGCAGCGCGACAGCCCGGAACGCGGTGCGCCCCGGGGGGTGTCCAGCCTACGCCGCGCCGCCGCCCGGCACGCGGTGCGGCACCCTCCCGGCCGGTCCGGCCGACTCACCGGTATCCGTACGGGCTCGTCCAGAGATCATGCGGCCGACACATTGTCGTCACTGTGCGTCCATGGTCAGCGCGCACCATGGATGTCAGCGCGGGCCGCATCCAACCGTGGGGGATGGCTGCGGAAGCGCGGTCGCACCTCGATGGGGGTCGGGAGTGCGAAGGCCGGGCGACCCTGGGTGGGGGCGCCCGTGCCACTCACGCCGGGACTCGCGGCGTCCGCTCCCGGGCGGGCGCCGCGGCTCTCGGCGTCCTGGCGTTCCGGGCCCCTCCCGCCGCTCGCGCACGCTCGTGCACCACTTCGGGCGAAGCCGCCCGCGCGGAGGCCCGGGCTCCGTACCCTCGTGTGAAGAAGGTGTGGGGACGCCGGTCTTTCCCAGGGGGTTTGCTTCGTCATGCGCGTTGTCATCGCAGGTCAGGGCTACGTCGGACTCCCGCTCGCGGTTCGCGCCGCCGAGGTGGGGCACCGGGTCGTCGGGTACGACGTGGACGAACGCCGGATCAAGCGGCTCGCGGTCGGCGAGTCGTACGTCGAGGACATCCCCGGGGAGCGGCTGCGTCCGCTGCTCGACTCCGGGGCGTACCTGCCCTCCGCCGACCCGGCCGACGTCGCGGGGTTCGACGTCGCGGTGATCACCGTCCCGACCCCGCTGCGCGAGGGCGTCCCCGACCTGTCCTACATCGAGGCCTCGGCGAAGCTGCTGGGGCGGCACCTGAAGCCCGGCGCGACGGTGGTGCTGGAGTCCACCACCTACCCGGGCACCACCGAGGAGCTGCTCGCCCCGCTGCTGGAGGCGGGCTCGGGGCTGCGGGCGGGCGCCGACTTCCACCTCGGCTACAGCCCGGAGCGGATCGACCCCGGCAACCCGGTGTGGAAGCTGGAGAACACCCCGAAGGTCGTCTCCGGCACCACCCCCGAGGGCCTGGCCGCGGTCTCCGACTTCTACGGGCAGCTGGTCGAGCGGACCGTCCCGGTGTCCTCCTGCAAGGAGGCGGAGCTGACCAAGCTGCTGGAGAACACCTTCCGGCACGTCAACATCGCCCTGGTCAACGAGCTCGCGATGTTCGCCCACGACCTCGGCATCGACGTCTGGGAGGCCATCGACGCGGCCTCCACCAAGCCCTTCGGCTTCCTCCGCTTCACCCCCGGTCCCGGCGTGGGCGGGCACTGCCTGCCGATCGACCCCTCGTACCTGTCCTGGCGGGTGGAGCGGGCCCTGGGGCAGTCCTTCCGGTTCGTCGAGCTCGCCAACGACGTCAACAGCCACATGCCCGACTACGTGGTGCGCCGGCTCACCGAGGCGCTCAACCAGCGGCGGCGCAGCGTGAACGGCTCCCGGGTGCTGGTCCTGGGGCTGGCGTACAAGCCGAACACCGGCGACGCGCGGGAGACCCCGGCGGCCCGCGTCGTCGAGCTGCTCACCCGCCAGGGCGCCGAGGTCCGGGCCGCCGACCCGCACGTGGTGGCGGGCGTGCACGTCGCCGAGCCGCACGTCCCGGGCCAGCGCACCGCCGCCCACGAGGGCGGCCCGCTCGCCGCCGTGCACCGGGTCGAGGCCACCCCGGAGGAGCTGGCGGCCGCCGACGCGGTCGTCCTGCTCGCCGACCACGACGAGTTCGACTACGAGGCGGTCGCCACCCACGCCCGGTACGTCCTGGACTGCCGCCGCCGCCTGACGGGGGCCGCGGTCGAGGTGCTGTAGCCGGTCACCTCCGCCGCGACGCCCCCTCGCTCCGGGCTCAGCCCCGGCGCTGGATGCGGTTGCGGTCCGGGCGGGTGTCGTGGTCGATGCCGTCGTCGACGATGACGATCTTGGGGACGATGCGCTCCTCGACGGTGGCGTCCGGCTTCGCGTCGGCCTTCGGCTCCGGCTTCGCGCGGGTCTCCGGCGCGGCCGCCGGGGCGGTCGCGGGCTTCGGGGGCAGCGGCTCCTTGGCGAAGCTCGCGGGCTTGGCGGGCGGGGCCGGGGGCTGGGCGGGGGCCGCGGGCGCGTAGGGCTTGCGCGGGTCCTCCTGCTTGGGCTTGACCGGGCCCAGCACGGTGGTGGGCTGGTCGGTGGCCGGGGCCTTGGCCAGGTCGGCCTTCTTGGCGGCGACGGCCTCGGCCGCGTCCTCCGGGTCCTCGATGGCGCCGACGGCGGCGCCGGTGAGCGAGGCCAGGGTGCCCTTGATGTGGTCGAGGTGGGTCTGGACCTTGTCGAGGCGCTTGGCGAAGTCGGCCTGCTCGCGCTCGCTGGCGGCCCTGATCCGGTCGGCCTTCTCCCGCGCGGCGGCGAGCGCCGCGTCGGCCTTGGCCTGGGCCTCGGTGTCGAGGCGGCGGGCCTCGGCGAGCATCGCCTCGCGGTGCTGCTCGGCCTCCTTGACCCGGGCGTCGGCGGCGGCGGTGACCTTGGCCACGGCGGCGTCGGCGGCGGCCTCGGCGGCGGCGAACTCCTCGTCGGCCTTGCGGCGGCGCTCGGCGAGCGCGCTCTCGGATTGCTCGGAGGCGTTGGCCGCGGCGACCCGGACCCGGGCGGCGTGGCCGGTCGCGGCGTGGATCAGGGCGCGGCACTCGGCGTCGGCCTCGGCGCGGATCCGCTCGGCCTCGGCCCGGCTGCGCTCGTCGGTGCGGCGGGCGAACTGCTCGGCGTCCTCGCGCAGCTTGGCGGCGTACTCCTTGGCCGCCTTGGCCGCGGCCTCGCCCGCCTCGTGGGCGGAGTCGCGGGCGTCCTCGGCGGCGCGCTCGGCCTTGGCGTGGATCGCGTCGGCCTCGTTGAGGGCGATGCCGAGCAGGGCGGCGGCCTGGTCGCTGAGCTCGGCGAAGTCCGGGTCGGGGGCGTCCTCGGCGGCCTGCTTGATGTCGGCGAGGCGCTTCTCCATCTCGCGCAGGCCGCCGCCGAGGACGCTGAGCCGCTCCCAGGCCTCGTCGCGTGCGCGGATGAGGGCGGTGACGGCCGCGTCGACCTGGTCGGGCGCGTAGCCGCGCCGGGACGGGGTGAAGCCGTACTGGGACACGGCGTCGCTCATTTCGGCTGTTCTCCTCGTGCTCGCGGGCTGCGCGGCCCCGCTGGGTGCGTGGTTCGGGTGGGTCGGGGTGAACCGTCCCATTGACCTATTTTGCGCAGATACGAACGCAAACCAAACAGGGCCGCCGCGCGGCCGGGGAAACCGGCCGCGCGGCGGGGCACTACAGCAGACCGTCCCAGAACTGCTCGACGAGCACCGCCCACCAGCTCTCCGGGGTGTGCACGGCGGCCGGGTCGACGGCCATCAGCTGGGCCTGGAGGTCGGTGGTCCAGCGTCCGGCCTGTTCGGGGGTGAGGCCCAGCCGCAGCCGCCACATCCGGGCCAGCACCGCCAGGCAGCCGACGAACTCGGGGACGCCGGTGTTGACGAAGCGCGGCGGCTCGGCCGGGTTCTCCAGGTCGACGGCGACCACCGCGGCGGTGCCGTACTGGACGCACAGCTGGCGGCCGTAGTCGTTGCCGAGCACCAGGTAGCCGCCGAAGTCCGGGCCGGGCGGCAGGCCGCGCTCGGCGGCGAGCTCGGCCAGCGTCGGGATGGGGCGGCCCTCCTGCGCCTGGGCCCAGAAGAACGGCGCGAACTCGCGCGGCAGGCCGACCCACATCAGCGTCTGGGCGACCGGCTCCGGCACGCCCTGCCGGGCCACCGCGCGCTGCTCGAACCGGAACATCGAGGGGCCGAACAGGGCGCCGAACTCCGCCGCGAGCTGCTGCGGCGGCGCGGGCGGCTGCTGCTGCGGGACGGTGCCGGGCGCGGGCAGCGGCACCCGGACGGTGCGCGGGCGCGGCGGTGCCGACACCAGCTGGTGCAGCTGCTCGACGTGCTCGCTGAGCACGTTCATGCCCGCCTGCCGGGACGCGGCGTCGCGGCCGTACGGGGCGGTGTGGCTGATCCGGGCGTTCGGCCAGGACGCCCGCACCATCCGGGCGCAGTAGCCGCCGGGCAGGTCGCACAGCTCCAGGTCGGTGTGCACCTCCAGCACCTGGTCGGCGGGCACGCCGAGGCGGCGCAGCTCCTGCAGGGCCTTCCACTCGGGGTGCGGGGTGCCCAGCTCGGAGGTCATCACCAGGTTGAGCTCGGAGCCGTCCGGGCCCCGGTAGTTGACCACCGCGGTGGTGCCGGGGCCGACCGTCGGCGGACCGGCCGGCGGCGGGGCCACCGGCGCGGGGGCTCCGGGCGGGAAGCCCGGACCCGGCTGCGGGCCGCCCGGGAACGGCGGCGGCGGCGGGGGCGCCTGGAACGGCGGCGCGCCCTGCGGCGCCGGGGCGCCCGGGAACGGCTGGCCGGGGGCGCCCGGCATCGGGAACGGCGGGGTCGCGCCCGGCGGCAGCTCGATCGCCGGGGCCAGCTGGGTCGCCTGGTACGCGACCGCGGCGGCCGCGGGCGCCGGGGCGGCACCGGGCGCGCCGGGCGCGCCCTCGGCGCGCAGGCCCGCCGGGGCGGGCGGCGGCGGGGCACCGGGGCCGCCGCGGCCGCCGGAGTGCGCGGCGGGGCCGCCGCCGGGGGGCAGCAGCTCGTTCGGCGGCGGGGGCGGGGGCGCGCCGGGGCCGCCGCGGCCCAACTGGGCGTGCGCGGGTCCGCCGGTGGACGGCAGCAGGTCGTTCGGCGGGGGCGGCGGCGGGACGCCGGGGCCGCCGCGGCCCAACTGCGGGGTGCCGGGCAGCGGCTGGCCGGGGCCGGGGGCGCCGGGCAGGCCCATCAGCCCGGGCGGGCCGTCGGTGGCGAGCATGGTGGCCGCGTAGTTGACCCCGGGGCCGGACGGGCCCGGCGGAACGGGCGGGCCCGGCGGGACGGGGGCGGCGGGCGGGACGGGCGTGCCGGGCACCGGCGTGGCCGGACCGCCGACCGGGTACGGCGGGGTGGCGCCGGGCGGCACGGGCGCGGGGGCACCGGGCACGGGGACGCCGAGACCGCCCGGGGCGAGCACGGTGGCGTCCTCGGAGCCGGGCACGGCGGGGCCGCCCGGAGCGCCGGGCGGCGGCGGCACGGGCAGGCCCGTGCCGGGCGTGCCGGGCGTGCCGGGCGTGCCGGTGAAGTAGCTCGGTCCCTCCCCGCCGGGCTCCGGCAACTGCCCGCCCTGCTGCACCGGGACGGGCGGCGGCACCGGCGCGGCAGCCGGAACGGGCGCAGGAGCGGGCGCGGGGGCGGGCGCCACGGGGGCGGCGGGCGCCGCCGCGGCGGGCGCACCCAGGCGGTCGGCCTCGGCGGCGATCGCGGCGGCCCCGGCCTCCTGCAGCCACTGCGGGGGGCTGAGCAGGAAGGAGGTGGCCTCGACCGCACCGCGCACCGGTTTGGCGGCGCCCGCCGGGTTGGGGGCGCTCTCGGTGCCGTACAGCTCCTCGTACTGCCGGACCACCTCGTTGACCGGCAGCGGCGGCCAGAGCGTGCTGGCGCCGCCGTCGCGGGCGATCACCAGGCGCAGCGAGGTGCCGGGGCCGCCGGTGTGCTCGCTGCCGTCGACGGCCCAGCAGACGTAGCCGAGGTCGAACTCGCGGACCTTCACCTCGCGGTGCTGCGAGCGCGGCACCCCGGCGTTGATCCAGTCCTCGGCGGTCTCCTGCGCCTGCGCGTACGTGGTCACCACGTCTCGTCCCACCCTCGTCGTTCTGGTCAGTTCACCGGGACGGCGCGGGCGAAGCCGCCGTCCACCATGAGTTCGGCGACGGTCTCCAGCTCCGCGGGGCTGCCCGCGAGGCGCAGCAGGAACGCGTCGAAGCTGTCGGCGCAGGGCAGCAGGAGGCGCTGCACGCGCTGCTCGACGGACTCGTCCGAGCCGTCGTCGCGGGCGTCGTCGTGGGGCAGGAAGCCGACCGAGCCGGTGCCCTCGCCGCGGACCTTGACGGTCAGCAGGCCGCCCTGCAGGTAGGCGACGGCGAGGTGGTCCTTGGTGAGGTGGTCGCGCAGGCACTTGTTGGCGTACACCAGGTCCTGGGTGCCGTACTCCTCGCTCAGGGTGAGGAACGGCTGGTCGACCAGCAGGCCGAGGTCCACGTCGAGGGCGACGCCGGCCGGGCCGCGGCCGCCGGTGAGCTTCAGGAAGTCCCGGTAGGCGGTGGGCAGCGGGTGGCCGAGGCGCTGTTCGGCGCGCTGGACGAGGTCCTCGGTGACGACGAGCGGGTCGCCGCCGTCCTTGGCGAGGGCGAAGTGCGCGGGGCGGCGGTCCTGCAGCGGGCGGGTGCCGCGGCGGGTGTGGTCGGCGGTGGAGTTGGCCAGGCCGCCGTGGTGCCGCAGCAGGGCCTTGACCTCGACCGGGACGAGTTCCATCCGGCGCCAGCCCGCGGGGGCGCGGCCGACCACGTGGTGCCACGTCCAGCCGGGCGGGGTGGCGACGGCGCTCTCCAGGTCGGCCCAGAGCTCGTGGCCCTGGGTGTACAGCGCGGCGTTCGCCGACACGTAGTCGGTCAGGCGCAGTTCGTCGACGCCGAAGCCCTCCGGCGGGTCGGCGACCTCGGCGGCGGCGGCCGCGTACGGCGCGAAGTCGGGGTGGCCGTTCTCGTCGACGCGCACGCCCCGGGGGTGCCGCTGGGCCCGGACCGGGTCCGGGAACTGCACCACCTGGCCCGCGTACGCCGCGTTGGGCACGGCGGCGGTGCCGGGCCGACCTGTCGTCATCTGTGGTCCCCCACTGGCAGAAGCCGATTTCCTCGGGGACCAGCGTAGGGCAACGGCCGTTCGCGTTCGGGGCACGGGCCCACCCTGACCGGCGGCCCGGACGGCCGGGGGCCGACCGGGTGCCCGGCGCGGGTCAGCGGCGGCGCAGCGCGGCGGCCAGCGCCTCGGCGACCCGGGCCTGCTGGCCCTCGGTGAGCTGCGGGAACAGCGGCAGGGTGAGCAGTTGCCCGGCGGCCCGCTCGGTGACCGGGAACGCGCCCTCGGCGTACCCGAGGTGCCGGAAGGCGGGCTGCAGGTGCACGGGGACGGGGTAGTGCACGCCCGCGCCGATCCCGGCCTCCTGCAGGGCGGCCAGCACGCCGTCGCGGTCGCGGTCGACCCGCACCGCGTACAGGTGCCAGACGTGCTCGTTGCCGGGCAGGGTGCGCGGCAGGGTGAGGCCGTCCAGGCCGCCGAGCAGTTTGTCGTAGCGTTCGGCGGCGGCCCGGCGGGCCTCGTTCCAGGCGGGCAGGCGGCGGAGCTTGGCGCGCAGCACCACGGCCTGCAGGGTGTCCATCCGGGAGTTGAAGCCGAACTTCTCGTGGACGTACTTGCGGGCCGAGCCGTGGTCGCCGATCAGCCGGACCGCGTCGGCGAGTTCGGCGTCGTCGGTGACCACCGCGCCCGCGTCGCCGTACGCGCCGAGGTTCTTGCCCGGGTAGAAGCTGGTGGCCGAGATCCGCCCCCAGCTGCCGGACGGGCGGCCGTGCCGGGTGGCGCCCTGCGACTGGGCGCCGTCCTCGACCACCGGCAGCCCGTCGGCGACCTCCAGCAGGTGGTCCACCGGGGCGAGTTGGCCGTTGAGGTGGACGGGCAGCAGGGCGACGGCCTGGGTGACCCGGTCGGCGGCCTGCTCGACGTCGATCAGCAGGTGCTCCTCGTCCACGTCCACCAGCACCGGCCGCAGCCCGGCCCGGACCACCGCCTCGGCGGTGGCCACGAAGGTGTTCGCGGGCAGCACCACCCCGCCGCCGGGCTTCAACTCCAGTGCGCGCAGAGCCAGTTCCAGCGCGTCGGTGCCGTTCGCCGTCCCCACCGCGTGCCCCACCCCGGAGAACGCCGCGTACTCCCGCTCGAACGCGGCCACGTCCGGGCCCTTGATGTAGGCCCCGCTCGCCAGCACCGCGTCGAAGCCCGCGCGGACCTCGTCGGCGATCTCGGCGTGCGAGGCGTGCAGGTCGACCAGGGGGATGTTCGTCATGTGGGCAGAACCTTTCGGGGGTAGGGGGGCCTAGGGTCCGTCTTCAAACCCCCGTCGCAGCCCTGCGGTGTCTGGTGCGTGCTCTCGGCGTGCCGGGTGGAAGGCCTCGTACTGGCTGTACTTGGCCTTTCGCCCGGTGCGGCGAGAGGGCGTGCCAGGCATCGTGGGGCAGGCGGGGGTTTGAAGACGGGCCCTAGCGGCCCAGGGCCGCCTTGAGCGCCGAGACGACGTGGTCCTGCTGCGCGTGGGTGAGCGAGTGGTACAGCGGCAGGATCAGCGTCCGCGACGTGATCGTCTCGGTCACCGGGAGCGGCACCCGGGCGGTGCCCTTGTACGGGGCCTCCAGGTGGGCGGCCATGATGCCGCGCCGGGCGGAGACGCCGTCCGCGGCCAGCCGGGCGAGGACCTCGCCGCGGTCGGGGGCGTCCTCGGGGAGCAGCAGCCACAGCGACTGGAAGTTGGAGGTGCCGTGCGCCGGGTCGCCGACCAGCCGGGCGGCGAGTTCCGGGCCGAGCAGGTCCCGGTAGCGGTCGGCGAGTTCGCGGCGGCGGGCGACCATCGCGGGGAGCTTGCCGAGCTGGACCAGGCCGATCGCGGCCTGGACGTCGGTCATCCGGTGGTTGAAGCCGATCTCGTCGTAGGTCTCGACGATGCCGGCCCCGGCCGCCCCGGCGTGCCGGTCGGCGGCCGAGACGCTCATCCCGTGCTCGCGCAGGCGCCGCAGCCGGGCGGCGAGCGCGGCGTCCCGGCAGGTGACCATGCCGCCCTCGCCGGTGGTGAGGAGCTTGCGCGGGTGGAAGGAGTAGGCGGCGATCTCGGCGCCCGCGCCGGCCGGTCGGCCGCGGTAGACGGAGCCGGCGGCGCACGCGGCGTCCTGGACGACGACGGCGCCGCGCGGTTCGACCAGGGCCCGGATCGCGTCCAGGTCGACCGGGACGCCGCCCTGGTCGACGGCGACGACGGCCCGGGTGCGGTCGGTGAGCAGCGGGGCGACGGTGTCGGGGGTGAGGTTGCCGGTGGCCGGGTCGACGTCCGCGAAGACCGGGGTGGCGCCGACGTAGGTGACGGCGTTGGCGGTGGCGATGAAGGACAGCGAGGGCACCACGACCTCGTCGCCGGGGCCGACGCCCGCGCCGATCATCGCCAGGTGCAGGGCGGTGGTGCAGGAGGAGACCGCGACGGCGTGCGGGACGCCGAGGTGCTCGGCGAACGCCCGCTCGAAGGCGGCCACCCGGGGGCCCTGCGCGACCCAGCCGGAGCGGACCGCCTCGGCGGCGGCCTCGGCCTCCTCGTCGCCGAGCCAGGGGACCATGACGGGGATGGTGGACACGGTGGTGCTCCTTCGCATCGCGCAGGGTGGGCGGCCGCGCCCGTGGACGGTTCACCCCCGCCCGGGCGCGGCCGGCTCCCGCGGGCGTCCTGCGCGCTGCGCGCTAGCTCTGCTCGCGCCACCAGGCGACGAGCTTGCGCAGCCCGTCCTCCAGCCCGAGTTCGGGCTTCCAGCCGAGGTCGCGCTCGGCCGCGGAGATGTCGGCGAGCCGCCGGACCACGCCGCCCGCGGTGTCGCGGGCCGGGCCGTGCTCGACGTCGAGGTCGGAGTCCATGGCGGTGAGCAGGGCGTCGGCGAGGCCGCGCAGCGAGACCTCGGTGCCGGAGGCGATGTTGTAGACCCGGTCGGTGACGGGGGCGGCGGCGGCCAGCAGGTTGGCCCGGGCGATGTCCTCGGTGTAGACGAAGTCCATGGTCTGGGCGCCGTCGCCGAAGATCAGCGGAGGCTGCCCGGCGGCGATCCGCTCCATCCAGCGGATGAAGACCTCGGTGTAGCGGCCGTGCACGTCCATCCGGGGGCCGTACACGTTGAAGTAGCGCAGGGCGACGTAGTCGAGGCCGTGCATGGCGTGGAAGCTGCGCAGCAGGCCCTCGTTGAAGACCTTGGCGGCCCCGTACAGGGTGTCGTTGTGGTACGGGTGCTGGGTCTCGGGCGTGGGGAAGGTGTCCGCCAGGCCGTAGACCGAGGCGGTGGAGGAGGCGACCACCTTGCGCACGCCGGTCTCCGCGGCGGCCTCGACCACGTCGAAGGTGCCGTCGACCATGACCTCCAGGGCGAGCCGGGGTTCGGCGGCGCACTGGGTGATCCGGATCGCGGCGAGGTGGAACAGCAGGTCGGTGCCGGTGCCGAGCAGTTCGCGCAGCAGGGCGCGGTCGCGGATGTCGCCGTCGACGACCCGCAGCTGCCCGGGGGCGGCGAGTTCGCGGGCGCGGGCCAGGTTGGCGGTGCGGCCGCGGACGAAGTTGTCGAGGACGACGACCTCGCGGGCCCCGGCCTCGACCAGCTGGTCGACGACGGTGGAGCCGATGGTTCCGGCGCCGCCGGTGACCAGGCAGCGGGAGCCCTCGAGGGGGACGGCGGCGTTCATCGGGCGGCGGCCTTCTGTTCGGCGGTGCGGTGGCGGGTGATCGGCCCGGCGTCGGCGGCGGTGTCCACGGGGACGGTCGCGCCGCCGAGTTCGAGGCTGCGGGAGGCGGCGTGCAGCAGGCGCAGCACGCGCAGTCCGGCGCGGCCGTCGGTGAGCGGGGCGCGGCCCTCGGTGATGGCGGCGGCGAACTCGCCCATGACGTTGCGCAGCGCCTCCTGCTCGACCAGGGCGGGGGCGACCACGTCGCCGACCCGGTAGGAGATCAGGGCGCGGTGCCGGATGGCGTCGGTGAGTTCGTCGGGCGGGGTGAGGTCGACGCCGCGGTCGTGGACGGCGAGCCGGGCCTGCGGGTTGAGGTCGTCCCAGACCAGGGTGCGGCGGGAGCCGCCGATCAGGGTGGTGCGGACCTTGGTCGGGGAGAGCCAGTTGACGTGGCAGTGGGCGAGCGCGCCGTTGGACAGGCGCAGCGTCAGGTAGGCCACGCAGGCCCGTCCGGCGCCGATCGGGTCGGCGGCCTGGGCGCTGACGCCGACGGGTTCGACGCCCGGCGGCAGCACGAAGTCGAGGATGGACAGGTCGTGCGGGGCGAGGTCCCACAGCACGTCGACGTCGGGCTGGACCAGCCCGAGGTTGATCCGCACCGAGTCGAAGAACTGGACGTCGCCGATCTCGCCGCCGTGCACGAGCTCGCGGATCCGGCGCACCACCGGCGTGTAGCAGAAGGTGTGGTCGCACATCAGGACGAGGCCGCGCTCCTCGGCGAGGGCGACCAGGTCGGCGGCCTCCTCGACGGTGGTGGTGATCGGCTTCTCGACCAGGACGTGCTTGCCCGCCTCCAGGGCGGCCCGGGCCAGCCGGTGGTGCGCCCCGGCGGGGGTGGCGATGGCCACCGCCTGGACCCGCTCGTCGGCGAGCACCTGCGCGTACGAGGTGGTGGCGGCGACCGTGGAGTACTCGCCGAGGACCCTGCGGGAGCGCTGTTCGTCGAGGTCGCACAGCCAGTGCAGCCGCAGGGCGGCGGTCTGCTGCGCGTTGCGGACCAGGTTCGGTCCCCAGTACCCGGCGCCGACGACGGCCAGGCCGATCCGCCGGTCGGGCGGGCGTTCGGTGCTGCCCGGTGTGGGCACGTGTTCCCCGGGCGCCTCGTGCGCCACGACGTTCGACCCCATCGCAAGACCCCCCTTGCCGCCGCGTCGCTCGAACGGTACCGGCCCGGCCGGGCCCATCGGGTCACAATCGGCAAAACCGGTGAAGGCCAGCAGGGGCGCGTGCGGCGGGAGTTCGGCCCTCCGTACACCTCCGCACGCCCCGTGTCCGTACCCCGGCGCGGCGCGGCCCGAATCGGTTTGGCAGGCTGGATGCTCTCGGGTGAGGATCCCCTGTCAGTGGGGTTCGCTACCCTGCGTGATCCACCGTCCGTCAGCAGACCCCCGGCAGCGGAGAACTGCCGGCGCACCGCACCGATGCCGAGGAGCAGTCATGGACCAGTCGGGCCCGCCGCCCGTGCTGCGGCACCAGCGCGACAGCCTGCTGCCCGCGGTCGCGGCCGCGCTGTCGCTGCGCGGCGGCGAGGTGCACACGCTGGCCGGGGAGAAGTCGGAGCCGGCGCCGATGCTGCACCCGCTGGTCGGCGAGTTCCTGGCGGGGCTGCCGGTGGAGAAGCGCGAGCGCTTCGTGGGCCGCTGCCCGGAGGCGGCGCTGCTGTCCCAGTACCTGGGGCAGGTCGACGCGTCCCGCTCGAAGCGGGCCGCGCGCAAGCCGATGACGGTGCAGGAGGCCCGCAAGGCGCTCAAGGGGGCCCGGATGACCACGCTGCGGATCCGCGAGGAGGGCGACCCGGCGCACGGCACGCACGCGCCGCCGTGCCGCTCCTGCGCCCCGCTGCTGGAGCACCTGAACGTGGCCAGCGTCGCGGTCGGCCCGCCCGGCCGCTGAGCGCGCCGCCGCCGAGCGCGCGCCCGCACGCGCCTCCGCCGCGCACCCCGCCCCCGTCCCCGCACTCCCGGAGCACGCCCTGAACGCCAGCACCGTCCGCACCCAGCCCCGGTTCCCGGCCGACGTGGCCGCCGCCCTCAAGCAGGCCGGCTGGCACCCCGGCCGCTGGGAGATCCGGCAGGCCGAGCAGTGGGCCGACGCCCTGGTCGCGTACGGCGGCCCGCAGGAGCCGCAGCACGCGGTGTTCCCGGCCGCGATCGAGGCCTGGGCGGAGTTCGGCGGCCTGGCCTTCGACGTCCCGGGCGCGGGCGCCACCCTGGCCCGCACCCCGTTCCTGCTCGACCCGCGCTGCGGCCTGCACGCCCCGCGCACCCTGGCCGACCTCGGCCGCGCCCTCGACACCCGGCTGGCCCCGCTGGGCGAGGAGCTGTACGGGCAGGCGCTGCTGGCGATCGACGAGCAGGGCCGGGTGTACAGCCTCGACCACACCGGCGAGTGGTACCTGGGCGCCAGCGTGGACCGGGCGATCGGCACCCTGGTGCTCGGCCACGCCCCGCACCGGCTGCGCACCGCGTCCGACCCCGGCTGACGCCCGCCCGGCCCGGCGCCGCGTCAGGCCGGGGGCGCCACCGCGCGCCGCAGCCGGGACGGCAGCACCGCCTCCACCCGGAACCCGCCGTCCCCCTCCGGCCCGGCGTGGAACGCCCCGCCGAGCGCCACCACCCGCTCGCGCATGCCCACCAGCCCGTTGCCCCCGCTGGGCAGCGCCACCGGCACCGCCGCCCCGCCCGGGCACTCGTTCACCACCGACACCCGCACCCCGTTGGGCACGTACGCCAGCAGCACCGAGACCCGGGCCCCGCCCGCGTACTTGTGCGCGTTGGTCAGGCCCTCCTGCACCACCCGGTACGCGGTCTGCTCGGCCTCGGCGACGTACGCCCGGCGCTCGCCGCTGACCGTCAGCGACACCGCCATGCCCGCCACCCGGGACTGCTCGACCAGCTCCGGCAGTTCGGCCAGGCCGCCGACCGGGGCCTCCACCTGCTCCTGCGGCTCGGTCATCCGCAGCACGCCGAGGATCTCCCGCAGCTCGTCCAGCGCCTGCCGTCCGGTCTCGCCGATCAGCTGGGCCGACTGCTGGGCCCTCGCCGGGTCCTTGGGGACGATCCGCTCCACCGCGGCGGCGTGCACCACCATCAGGCTGACCCGGTGCGCGACCACGTCGTGCATCTCCCGGGCGATCCGGGTGCGCTCCTCGGCCCGGGCCCGCCAGGCCCGTTCCCTGGCCTGCTCGGCCAGCAGCGTCAGCTCGGTCTCCAGGCCCTGGGCCCGGTCCTTCAGCGACTCCACCAGGCGGCGCCGCGCCCCCACGTACAGGCCGGTCACCATCGGGGCGACGGCCATGCCGACCGCGACGAAGGCCGCGATCAGCACGAACACCCAGGTCGGCGGGAGCGGTTCGGCGGGCGGGGCCTTCGTGGGCGCCGTCATCGCGAACAGCACCATGCCGAAGGTCTCCACCGTCGCGACCGCCGACAGCACCACCACCCGGGCCCGGCGCGAGGGCCACTCCCAGGTCGCGGCGAGCGTGTACAGCGAGACCACCAGCAGCATCACGCCGAAGAAGCCCGGCACGAACACCAGCGCCACCACCACCGGCACCACCGGCCACCGCCGCCGCACCACCAGCGACGCCCCGGCCAGCGCCCCCAGCACCACGCACACCACCGTGACGGGCGTCCCCCAGTGCAGCCGGTCCCGGAGCAGCCCGTACGCGCCGACGGCGCACTCCAGCCCCGAGGCCACCGCCAGGCCCACGTCCAGCACCGCGCTGCGCCTGCGCGCCCACCACCACACGCCGTCCCCCGCCGGCTTCTCACTCATGACCGACACGATACGCAAGCGGCCCCGGCGGCCGGACCCCCGGCGCAGCCCGGTGCCCCGACCTGTCCGCCATCCGGCCACCTCTCCGTCCTGGCACCGCGTGCCACCTATGCTGTTGCCCGTCGGACAGCGCGGTCCGCACCCGTCACCCGCACCGCGGTGATGTCAGAGCCGTTGCCGAACCCCACCACCACAGGGAGACAGCCGTGACCGCTCCGGTCCCCACTCCGGCGGACAGCCCCTCCGTGATCGCCGACGCGGACGACAACGCCGCGCTGCGGGCGGACATCCGCCGGCTCGGCGATCTGCTCGGGGAGACCCTGGTGCGCCAGGAGGGCCCCGAACTGCTGGGCCTGGTCGAGCAGGTCCGCCTGCTGAGCCGCACCGACGGCGAGGCGACGGCCCAGCTGCTGGCCGAGATCGACCTGGACACCGCCGCGAAGCTGGTGCGCGCCTTCTCGACCTACTTCCACCTGGCCAACGTCACCGAGCAGGTGCACCGCGGCCGGGAGTTCGCCTCCCGCCGGGCCCGCGAGGGCTCGCTGCTGTCGCAGACCATGGACCAGCTGAAGGACGCCGACCCGAAGCACCTGGCCGACACCCTGGCCAACCTCGCGGTCCGCCCGGTCTTCACCGCGCACCCCACCGAGGCGGCCCGCCGCTCGGTGCTGAACAAGCTGCGCCGGGTCGGCGAGCTGCTGGAGCGCATCCACCGCGAGCAGGCCGCCACCGGCCGGGTCGACAGCGCCCGGCAGACCTCCGCCCGCCGCCAGGCCGACCGCCGCCTGGCCGAGGTGATCGACCTGCTGTGGCAGACCGACGAGCTGCGGATCGCCCGCCCGGAGCCCACCGACGAGGCCCGCAACGCCGTCTACTACCTGGACGAGCTGTACCGCGACGCCGTCCCGGAGGTGCTGGAGGAGCTGCACGAGGAGCTGGCCCGGGTCGGCCTGACGCTGCCCGAGGGCGTGCGCCCGCTGACCTTCGGCACCTGGATCGGCGGCGACCGCGACGGCAACCCGAACGTCACCCCGCGGGTCACCTGGGACGTCCTCAACCTGCAGCACGAGTACGGCATCAAGGACGCCCTGGAGGCGATCGACGACCTGCGCGCCTCGCTCTCCACCTCGGTCCGCCTGGCCGGGGCCTCGGAGGAGCTGCTGGCCTCGCTGGACGCCGACCTGACCCACCTGCCGGAGCTGAGCCCGCGCTACAAGCGGATGAACGCCGAGGAGCCGTACCGGCTGAAGGCCACCTGCATCCGGATCAAGCTGGAGAACACCCGCGACCGGCTGGCCGCCGGGACGCCGCCCACCCCGGGCCGCGACTACGTCGGCACCCGCGACCTGATCGCCGACCTGCGGCTGATCCAGGACTCGCTGCGCGCCCACCGCGGCGGCCTGATCGCCGACGGCCGCCTGGCCCGGGCGATCCGCACCATCGAGGCGTTCGGCCTGCAGCTGGCCACCATGGACGTGCGCGAGCACGCCGAGGCGCACCACCACGCGCTGGGCCAGCTCTTCGACCGGCTCGGCGAGGAGGCGTGGCGCTACACCGACATGCCGCGCGAGTACCGCCAGCGCCTGCTGTCCAAGGAGATGCGCTCGCGCCGCCCGCTGGCCCCGACCCCGGCGCCGCTGGACGCCGCGGGCGCCAAGACGCTGGGCGTGTTCACCACCATCCGCGAGGGCTTCGAGCGCTTCGGCGACGAGATCGTCGAGTCGTACATCATCTCGATGTGCCAGGGCGCCGACGACGTGTTCGCGGCCGCGGTGCTGGCCCGCGAGGCCGGCCTGATCGACCTGCACGCGGGCATCGCCAAGATCGGCATCGTGCCGCTGCTGGAGACCACCGACGAGCTCCAGGAGGCCGACCGGATCCTGGACGAGATGCTCTCCGACCCCTCCTACCGGCTGCTGGTGTCGCTGCGCGGCGACGTCCAGGAGGTCATGCTCGGCTACTCGGACTCCTCCAAGTTCGGCGGCATCACCACCTCGCAGTGGGAGATCCACCGCGCCCAGCGCCGGCTGCGCGACGTCGCGCACCGCTACGGCATCCGGCTGCGGCTCTTCCACGGCCGCGGCGGCACCGTCGGCCGCGGCGGCGGCCCCTCGCACGAGGCGATCCTGGCCCAGCCGTGGGGCACCCTGGAGGGCGAGATCAAGGTCACCGAGCAGGGCGAGGTGATCAGCGACAAGTACCTGCTGCCCTCGCTGGCCCGGGAGAACCTGGAGCTGACCCTCTCCGCCACGCTGGCCGCCTCCGCGCTGCACACCGCGCCCCGCCAGGCCCCCGAGGAGCTGGCCCGCTGGGACGCCGCGATGGACCGGGTCTCCGAGGCCGCGCACACCGCGTACCGCGCCCTGGTCGAGCAGGAGGACCTGCCGAAGTACTTCTTCGCCGCGACCCCGGTCGACCAGCTGGCCTCGCTGCACCTGGGCTCCCGCCCGTCCCGCCGCCCCGACAGCGGCGCGGGCCTGGACGGCCTGCGGGCCATCCCGTGGGTGTTCGGCTGGACGCAGTCCCGGCAGATCGTGCCCGGCTGGTACGGCGTGGGCTCCGGCCTGGCGGCGGCCCGCGCGGCCGGGCTGTCGGACGTGCTCGACGAGATGCACGGCAACTGGCACTTCTTCCGCAACTTCCTGTCCAACGTCGCCATGACGCTGGCCAAGACCGACCTGCGGATCGCCCGCCACTACGTCGAGCAGCTCGTCCCGGCCGAACTGCACCACATCTTCGACCAGATCGTCGCCGAGCACGACCTCACCCTGCGCGAGGTGCTGCGGCTGACCGGCGAGTCGGAGCTGCTGGAGCACAATCCGGTCCTCAAGCAGACCTTCACCGTGCGCGACGCCTACCTCGACCCGATCTCCTACCTGCAGGTCGCGCTGCTGCGCCGCCAGCGCGAGGAGGTCGCGGCCGGCCGCCCGGAGGACCCGCTGCGCGCCCGCGCGCTGCTGCTCACCGTGAACGGCATCGCGGCGGGCCTGCGCAACACCGGCTGACCCGCCCCGACGGCACGGCGGCCCGCCCCCTCGCTCGGACGAGGGGGCGGGCCGCCGCCGTCGCTCCTACCGGCCGTTCAGGCCTTCCTGCGCTTGCGCAGCCAGGCGGCCGCCCCGCCCGCCACCACCACCAGGCCGCCGCCCACCGCGTACACGCCGGCCGAGCCGACGGAGCCGGTGGGCGGGGCGAGCCGGGCCGCGGCGGGCTCCGGGGCGGGGCTGGCTTCGGCGGCCGCGGCGACCCCGGCGGTCCAACCCCCGGCGGCCAGGCACAGGACGGTGCCTCCGACGACCTTGCCCACGCGCTTCGACCGGATCACGGTCCATACCCCCATAGACGGCACTTCAATCCTTGCTGTACCGGTCCTGACGCTATCGGATCCGTCGGCGTTTCTGACCCCAGGTCAGCTTCCACCGGGCAAGCGTTGCATGAACGTTGTGTACGGAGGGTGGTCGAATCCGGTGCCGCCGCGGCACCAGGTGCCAAGTGGAGGCGGGGGTTCAGGAGTTGTAGTTCTGCTGGGCCCGTTCCAGGCCGTCCGAGAGCAGCGCCTCGACGGCGTCGGCGGCCCGGTCGACGAACCAGTCCAGGTCCTTGCGCTCGGTGGAGGAGAAGTCCTTGAGCACGAAGTCGGCGACCTCCATCCGGCCGGGCGGGCGGCCGATGCCGCAGCGGACCCGGTGGTAGTCGGGGCCGAGCGACTTGGTGATCGACTTGAGGCCGTTGTGGCCGTTGTCCCCGCCGCCGGCCTTCAGCCGCAACGCCGCGTAGTCGAGGTCGAGTTCGTCGTGGACGGCGACGATCGCCGAGGTCGGGACCTTGTAGAAGTCGCGCAGCGCGGTGACCGGGCCGCCCGAGAGGTTCATGAAGCTCATCGGCTCGGCGAGCACGACCCGCTTGCCCGCCAGCCGCCCCTCGGCGACCTGGGCGCGGCTCTTGTGGGCCTTGAACCTGGCGCCGATGCGCTGGGCCAGCAGCTCGACCACCATGAAGCCGATGTTGTGCCGGTTGCGGGCGTACTCCTTGCCCGGGTTGCCGAGGCCCACCACCAGCCAGGGGCCGTCGTACTCGCTCATGCCGCTCCTCACGCGGGTGTTCTCCGTACCGTCACATCATCCCGGACACGCCGCTGCCCCGGCCGTCCGCGCGCGGGGCGGGACGGCCGGGGCAGCGAAGGGGCGCGATCAGGCCTCGACGGCCTCGTCGGCGGCGGCCTCGGCGGCACCCTCAGCAGCGGCCTCCTCGGTCTCACTGGCCTCGGGGGCCTGGGCGCCGATGACCTGCAGCACGACGGCGTCGGCCTCGACGGCCAGGGTCGTGCCGGAGGGCAGGGTGATGTCGCCGGCGGTGATGGAGGCGCCGGCCTCCAGGCCCTCGATCGAGACGGTGACCGACTCGGGCAGGTGGGTGGCCTCGGCCTCGACCGGGAGGGCGTTCAGCACGTTCTCGATCAGGTTGCCGCCGGGGGCCAGCTCGCCCTCGGTGTGGACCGGGATCTCGACGGTGACCTTCTCGCCGCGCTTGACCAGCAGCAGGTCGACGTGCTCGATGGAGCGCTTGATGGCCTCGCGCTGCACGGCCTTCGGCAGCACGTACTCGTCCTTGCCCTCGATCGGGACGACCAGCAGGGCGTTCGGGGTCTTGAGGGCCATCATCAGGTCGTGGCCGGGCAGGTTCAGGTGCACCGGGGTGTGGCCGTGGCCGTACACGACACCGGGGACGAAGCCGGCGCGGCGGGCGCGGCGGGCGGCACCCTTGCCGAACTCGGTGCGGGCTTCGGCGGCAAGGCGGATCTCGGACACGACTGCACTCCTCGTGAAGCGAAGGGGTGCAGGAACGACAGAACCGCCGGGCCACACCCTCATGTACGTAATGGGGGACGCTCGGCGGTTCGATCAAGGCGCATCGTTCTCGCGCGTCGATCACGGAGCACCGAATGGGCATCCCTCGCCGAGCAGTCTCCCAAGACTAACCGGGGGGTGGCGCGGACGTGAAATCGGCCCCCGGCTCCGTGACGGAGCCGGGGGCCGATCGAGGGGTGGGACGGGGTCAGTGCACGCCCTCGAAGAGGCTGGTGACCGAGCCGTCCTCGAACACCTCGCGCACCGCGGCGGCGATCGACGGGGCGATCGACAGCGTGGTGATCTTGTCCAGCTGGAGCTGGGCCGGGGTCGGCAGGGTGTTGGTGAAGACGAACTCGCTGACCCGGGAGTTCTTCAGCCGGTCCGCGGCGGGCCCGGAGAGCACGCCGTGGGTGGCGGCGACCAGGACGTCGGAGGCCCCGGCGTCGAACAGCGCGTCGGCGGCGGCGCAGATGGTGCCCGCGGTGTCGATCATGTCGTCGACCAGGACGCAGACCCGGTCCCTGACGTCACCGACCACCTCGGCGGACATGATGGTGTTGGCCTGCGACATGTCGCGGCGCTTGTGGATGATCGCCAGCGGGGCGCCGAGGCGGTCGCACCACTGGTCGGCGACCTTCACCCGGCCCGCGTCCGGGGAGACGACGGTCAGCTTGGAGCGGTCCGGGACGCGGGCGCCGATGTAGTCGGCCAGCATCGGCAGCGCGAACAGGTGGTCCACCGGGCCGTCGAAGAAGCCCTGGATCTGCGCGGTGTGCAGGTCCACGGCCATCAGCCGGTCGGCCCCGGCCTGGCGCAGCAGGTCGGCGATCAGGCGGGCCGAGATGGGCTCGCGACCGAGGTGCTTCTTGTCCTGCCGGGCGTAGCCGTAGAACGGGAGGATCGCGGTGATGCTGCGGGCCGACGCGCGCTTGAGCGCGTCGATCATGATCAGCTGCTCCATGATCCACTGGTTGATCGGAGCCGTGTGGCTCTGGATCACGAAGCAGTCCGCGCCGCGGGCGGAGTCCAGGAACCGGACGTAGATCTCGCCGTTGGCGAAGTCCAGGGCCTTGGTCGGGACGAGTTCGGTGCCCAGCTCGCGGGCGACCTCCTCGGCAAGTTCGGGGTGGGCACGGCCGGAAAAGAGTTTGAGCTTCTTCTCACCGGAGGTCGTGATCCCGCTCACTGCACCGTCTCCTCGATGTATTGCCACTCTGGGTGAGTACGCCGAGGCACGGCCGAACAGGCCCGATGGCGCACGTATGTACTTCAGGTTACGCGCCCCGCTGCCGGACCGGTGGCCGGGGACCACTCCTCAAGATCCCCGGCCGCCCCCTCCGGACTACTGCGCCCCACCCGCCTCGGCGGCCGCGCGGGCGGAGGCCGAACCCGGCCGCTTCCGCTCAACCCAGCCCGCGATGTTGCGCTGCTGGGCCCGCGCGACGCCCAGCGAACCGGCCGGGACGTCGTTGGTGATCACCGATCCGGCGGCCGTGTAGGCGCCGTCGCCCACCGTCACCGGGGCGATGAACATGTTGTCGGAACCCGTGCGGCAGTGGGCCCCGATGACCGTGCGGTGCTTGTTCACCCCGTCGTAGTTGACTGTGACGGACGCCGCACCGACGTTGGTGCCCTCGCCGATCGTCGCGTCCCCGATGTACGACAGGTGCGGGACCTTCGCCCCCTCGCCGAGCTCCGAGTTCTTGATCTCGACGTAGGTGCCGGCCTTCGCCCCCCGGGCCAGCGTCGTGCCGGGCCGCAGGTACGCGTACGGGCCGACGCTGGCCTCCGGGCCGATCTCGGCGCGCTCGGCCGTGGTGTTGCTCACACGGGCGCCCGCGCCGACCGCGGTGGCGGTCAGCGTGGTGTTCGGGCCGACCTCGCAGCCCTCGCCGAGGTGGCTGGCGCCGCGCAGCTGGGTGTTCGGGTGGACCAGCGCGTCCGGCTCGTAGGTCACCTGCACGTCGAACCAGGTGGAGGCCGGGTCGACCACGGTGACCCCGGCCCGCATCGCGTCCTCCAGCAGCCGGTCGTTGAGCAGCCGGCGGGCCTCGGCCAGCTGCACCCGGTCGTTGATGCCGACGATCTCCCGGTGGTCGGCGGCCACCACCGCGCCGACCCGGTGGCCCTCGCGGCGCAGGATCTCCAGGGTGTCGGTCAGGTACTCCTCACCCTGCACGTTGTCGGTGCCGACCAGCGACAGGGCCAGCGCCAGCAGCTTGGCGTCGAAGGCGAACACCCCGGAGTTGATCTCGTCCACGGCCAACTGCTCGGCGGTGGCGTCCTTGTGCTCGACGATCGCGGCGACCGCGCCGTCCGGGCCGCGCAGGATCCGGCCGTAGCCGGTCGGGTCGGGGACCCGGGCGGTCAGCACGGTGACGCCGTTGCCCTGCTCGGCGTGGGCGGCGGCCAGCGCGGCCAGGGTGGCGCCGGTGAGCAGCGGGGCGTCGCCGGTGGTGACCAGCACGGTGCCGTCCAGCTCCACGCCGTCGGCGGCCAGCGCCCGCAGCGCGGTGCGCACGGCGTGGCCGGTGCCGTTCTGCTCGCTCTGCACGACCGGGCGGGCGGCCGGGTAGTGCTCGGCCAGGTGCGCCTGGACCAGCTCGCGCAGGTGGCCGACCACCACGACCAGCTGAGCGGGCGTCAACTCCTGGGCCGCGCTGACCGCGTGGCCCACCAGGGAGCGCCCGCAGATCTCGTGCAGCACCTTCGGCAGGGCCCTGGACTTCATCCGGGTGCCGCCCCCGGCGGCGAGCACGATCACGGCGGCGGGCTGGTTGGCACTCACGCGGGGAGACTCCTCGGTCGATGCGGATGGAGGGCGCACCGAGGATACCGAGAGAAAAGGAACGGAAACCGTCCGAAACGGTCGGGGCGGCCCGAAACCGGCAGGCCGGGGCTCCGCGAAGGGCTCCGCCGCTAGGATTCGAACCCAGACAAAGGCCTCCAAAGGGCCCTGTGCTGCCATTACACCACGGCGGAAAGGGCGCGTCGCGCGCCCAGCACAGCCTACGGGTTGACGGCCCGTAGCTCCACCACCTTCCGCGAAGGCACACGAACGACGCCGCGCGAACGGCGCGCCGACCGGCGGGCGAACAGTGCGACACACCCGTGCGGGCCTCTTCCGCTTGCCCGGCGGCGTTACCTACGATGCCGTAAGTTACGGAAACGTAGGTACCAGCTCCTCCCCCTCACCCAAGGGAGCGCCATGACCATCCAGACCGGGCAGGCGCCGCCGCGCGCCGCCGAGGACGAACCCACCACCGCCGAGCGCAGCGCCACCGGACTGTCCGCCACCAGGGGCGGCGAGAAGCAGGGCGCGCTGGAGCGCACCACCCTGGCCCTGTTCATCGCCGTGCCGTTCCTGGCCCTGCTCGCCGCCGTCCCGCTGGCCTGGGGCCGGGGCCTGTCCTGGCTGGACGCCGGGCTCGCCGTCGGCATGTACTTCCTCACCTGCCACGGCATCACCGTCGGCTACCACCGCTACTTCACCCACGGCGCGTTCAAGGCCAACCGCCCGCTGCGCGTGGGCCTGGCGGTGCTCGGCTCGCTGGCCGTCGAGGGCCCGCTGGTGCGCTGGGTCGCCGACCACCGCAAGCACCACCGCTACTCCGACAAGGACGGCGACCCGCACTCGCCGTGGCGCTACGGCGAGAGCCTGCCCGCCCTGCTCAAGGGCCTGTGGTGGGCGCACATGGGCTGGATGTTCGACGAGGAGCAGACCCCGCAGCTCACCTACGCGCCCGACCTGGTCCGCGACCCGGCCATAAGGCGCGTCTCCCGGCTGTTCTGGCTGTGGACGCTGATCTCGCTCGGCCTGCCCCCGCTGGTCGGCGGCCTGGCCACCTGGAGCTGGCAGGGCGCGCTGAGCGCCTTCTTCTGGGGCTCGCTGGTCCGGGTCGCGCTGCTGCACCACGTCACCTGGTCGATCAACTCGATCTGCCACGCGGTGGGTTCGCGGCCCTTCAAGTCCCGCGACCGCTCCGGCAACGTCTGGTGGCTGGCCGTGCTGTCCTGCGGCGAGTCCTGGCACAACCTGCACCACGCCGACCCCACCTCGGCCCGGCACGGCGTGCTCCGCGGGCAGGTCGACTCCTCCGCCCGGGTCATCCGCTGGTTCGAGCGGGCGGGCTGGGCGCACGACGTCCGCTGGCCCGGCGCGGAGCGGATCGCCGCCCGCCGCGCCGCATGACCCGGCGCCTACAGCATGATGGAGGGGTGAACGGGACCAACGGAGACAGCGCCGGCCATCGGCAGCCCCCGCGCCGCGGCGGGGGCAAGGGCAGCGGCCGGGTGCGGATGACCGGCAAGCAGCGCCGCGAGCAGCTGCTGGAGATCGGCCGGACGGTCTTCGCCGAACGCGGCTACGACGGCACCTCGGTCGAGGAGATCGCCGAGCGCGCCGGGGTCTCCAAGCCCGTCGTGTACGAGCACTTCGGCGGCAAGGAGGGCCTGTACGCGGTGGTGGTCGACCGCGAGATGCAGCTGCTGCTCGACATGGTCACCGGCGCCCTCACCGGCGGGCACTCCCGCGAGCTGCTGGAGCAGGCCGCGTTCGCGCTGATGGACTACATCGACACCTCCACCGACGGCTTCAAGATCCTCGTCCGGGACTCGCCGGTGGCCCAGTCCACCGGCTCGTTCGCCTCGCTGATCGGCGACATCGCCACCCAGGTCGAGGACATCCTCGGGCTGGAGTTCAAGTCCCGGGGCTTCGACGCCAGGCTGGCGCCGATGTACTCGCAGATGCTGGTCGGCATGGTGGCGCTGACCGGCCAGTGGTGGCTGGAGGTCCGCAAGCCCGCCAAGGCGGAGGTCGCCGCCCACCTGGTCAACCTCGCCTGGCACGGCCTGGAGGGCCTGGAGCGGCACCCCAAGCTGGTCGGCGAGCGCAAGAACTGACACCGACCGGCCCGGCCCCGCACCGAGGCCCGGGCCGCCCCCGCGACAGGAGCACCCGTGGCGGTCTTCCTGCTGTCCCTCGGCGCCGCCTGCTGCCTGGGCGCCGGATTCGTCCTGCAGCAGCACGCCGCCCAGCGCGCGCCCAGCGGCGACCTGCTGCGCTGGCGGCTGCTGCTCGACCTGATGCGGATGCCCGACTGGCTGCTCGGCATCGCCTTCATGATCGGCGGCCAGGCGCTCTCCGCGCTGGCCCTCAGCCAGGGCGAAGTCGCCCTGGTCGAACCGCTGCTGGCCACCAACCTGGTCTGGGCGATGCTGCTGGCCCGCCGGATCACCGGCACCCGGCTGGGCCGCGCCGGCTGGATCGGCGTCGCCCTGATCGCCCTCGGCGTCACCGCGTTCATCGCCGCCGGACAGCCTCGGGGCGGCGGCCCGGCGGCCGGACCGCTGCGCTACTGGCTGGTCTTCGGGATCGTCTCCGGCCTGGCCCTGCTGCTGGTCACGGTGGCCCGCCGCCTGCCGCTGTTCGAGGAGGCCACCCTGCTGGCGCTGGCCGCCGGGCTGCTCTACGGCCTGCAGGACGCGCTCACCCGCACCACCTTCGACCGGATCGACCGAGACGGGGCGGCGGCCGCGCTGGTCTCCTGGCCGCCGTACACCGTGGTCGGGCTGGGCGTGATCGGCCTGCTGCTGGTGCAGTCCGCGTTCGAGGCCGCGCCGCTGCGGATGTCGCTGCCCGCCCTCACCGCGGCCCAGCCGCTGGCCGGGATCGCCTGCGCGGTCGGCTTCCTCGGCGACCGGCTGCGCCTCACCCCGGGGGCGCTGGCCTGGCAGAGCGCCGGGCTGGCCGCGATCGTGGTCGGCGTGGTGGTGCTGGGGCGCCACCCGGCGCTGCCCGGCGCCAAGTGACGCGCCGTCAGCGCCTCACCGCTTGACCGCCACCGCGAAGACCCGGCGGAACGGGAACAGCGTGCCGTGCTCGGTGGCCGGGTACGCCGCGCGCAGCAGCGCCCCGTACTCGGCCAGGAACTCGGCGCGCTCCCGCTCCTCGGGCAGCCGGTCCAGCACCGGGCGCAGGGTGGAGCCCTTGACCCACTCCAGCACCGGGTCGGGGCCCGGCAGCACCATCGTGTACGTGCTCTCCCAGACGTCCGCGGTGCAGCCCGCCGCCATCAACGTCCGTGCGTAGCGCTCCGGTTGGTGGCAGGAGGCGTCCGGGCGGACGGTGCCCAGCCGCTCGCGCCAGTGCGGGGCGCGGCGCAGTTCGGCGAGCAGGGTGTGGCTGGGGGCGGCGAAGTTGCCGGGCAGCTGGAAGGCGATCACCCCGCCGGGGCGCAGTGCGGCCGCCCAGCGCGGCAACAGGTCCAGGTGGTCGGCGGTGTCGGTGTCCATCCAGTGCAGGGCGGCGTTGGAGGCGATCAGGTCGGGCCGCTCGGGCGCCGGGTCGTACTGCGTGACGTCCTGCTGCCGGTACACGGCGGTGGGTTCGCCGTCGGCGCCGCGGGCCTTCGCCAGCAGCTCGGGCGAGGAGTCCAGGCCGAGCAGCCGGGCGTCCGGCCAGCGGCGGCGCAGCGCGGCGGTGGAGTTGCCCGGGCCGCAGCCGAGGTCGAGCACGGTGGGGGCGGGCGGCAGCTCCGGGACGCGGGCGAGCAGGTCCTCGAAGGGGCGGTTCCGCAGGTCGGCGTAGCGGAGGTACTGGTCGGCGTCCCAGTGGGCGGGCATGGTGCGGCTCCCGAAAGTATCTCGACATCAAGATATCTCTGTAACGACGAGACTCCCTTTGTTATCTCTTGATGTCAAGAGACTTCACATCGACACACCCCCCGATACACTGATCGACATGGAGGACGAGGTCGACCGGCTGGTCGCAGCATGGCGCCGAGAGCGCCCCGACCTCGACGTGGAACCGCTTGAGGTCCTCAGTCGGGTGAGTCGGCTCGCCCGCCACCTCGACCGCGCCCGCCGCACCGCCTTCGCCGAGCACGGCCTCGAACCCTGGGAGTTCGACGTCCTCACCGCCCTGCGCCGGGCCGGCTCCCCCTACCAGCTCTCCCCCGGCCAGCTCCTCACCCAGACCCTGGTCACCTCCGGCACCATGACCAACCGGATCGACCGCCTCACCGCCAAGGGCCTGGTCGTGCGCCTCCCCGACCCCGACGACCGCCGCGGCGTCCTGGTCCGCCTCACCGACGCCGGCCGCGACAAGGCCGACCAGGCCCTGGCCGGCCTCCTCGCCCACGAACGCGAGATCCTCGCCCAGCTCGCCCCCGCCCAGCAGACCGAACTCGCCGCCCTGCTCCGCAACCTGGTGGCCCCCTTCGACCGCAGCAGCTGAGAGGCCCCGCACGAGGGCCCCGTCACGAGGGCCCCATCAGGGGCCCGGGGAACGGCGGGCACGGGTCTGCTCACGGTGCACTGCCGGAGCGCGCGTCGGCTTCGGGTTCTGTCACCGCGGCCCGAAGCAGCACGGACCTCCGGTGGGCTCCGGCCAGCAGCAGCTCGGACTCGCCGTTCCCCGAGCCCCTGAATACGCATCCCGCCGTTCCTCCCGAGCCCCTGACGGGACTCCCCTAGAAACCGTCCGGGTACGGGGTCGCGAGGGCCGGGGTCCTGGCGTGGGCGGTCTGGTAGCCGGGGAGCAGCGCCGCCAGGCGGTCGCGGACCTCGGGGTCGGAGTTGACGGTGGCCGCGCCGTAGAGGCCGGTGAGGCCGCCGGCCAGGTCCTCGGGGACGGTGGCGTGGTCGGCGACGGTGGCGAAGATCCGGGGGTGGGCGGTGGGGAGGCGCTCCTCGCTGTCGGAGAACAGCGCCTCGTTGAGCTTCTCCCCGGCCCGCAGGCCGGTGTAGCGGATCTCCACCTCGTCCGCGCCCAGCTGCACCTGTTCGGCGAAGTTGTGGACCAGGTCGACGATCCGGACCGGCTCGCCCATGTCGAGGACGAACACCTCGCCGCCCTCGGCCATCCGTCCGGCCTCCAGGACCAGGCCGACGGCCTCCTCGATGGTCATGAAGAAGCGGGTGACGTCGGGGTGGGTGACCGTCACCGGGCCGCCGCTGCGCAACTGCTCCTCCAGCACCGACAGCAGCGAGCCGCGCGAGCCGAGGACGTTGCCGAAGCGGACGGCGGTGAAGACGCCGGTGCCCAGGTTGCGGGCGTCGCGGGCGTTGGCCTGGACGATCAGCTCGGCCAGCCGCTTGCTCGCGCCCAGCACCGAGGTCGGGTCGGCGGCCTTGTCGGTGGAGATCAGCACGAAGCGTTCGACGCCGGTGGCCAGCGCCGCCTCGACCAGGTGGTCGGTGCCCAGCACGTTGGACTTCACCGCCTCGCTGGGGTGGCGCTCCAGCAGCGGGAGGTGCTTGTGCGCGGCGGCGTGGAAGACCACGTCGGGGCGCAGGTCGCGGAAGATCTGCTGGATCCGGGGGCGGTCCCGGATGTCGGCGATCACCAGGGACTCGTCGGTGAGCAGCGCCTCGCCCCAGATGTCGAGCTGCAGCCGGTGCAGGTTGGACTCGTCGTGGTCGAGCATGTAGAGCGCGGCGGGCCCGAACGCCTGGACCTGCCGGCACAGTTCGCTGCCGATCGAACCACCGGCGCCGGTGACCAGGACCCGGCGGCCCTCGATGACGGTGCGGACGTCCGGGGAGACCACGTGGACCTCGTGCCGGCCGATCAGCCGGTTGACGTCCAGGGTGCGCATGTCGGAGCCGACCACCTCGCGGCGCAGCGCGGACAGGAAGGACGGCAGGTAACGGACGGACGCACCGGCCGCGGCCGCGGCGGTGGCGAGCTCGCGCACCCGCTGGTGCGGGAGGCCGGGGATGGCGAGGACCACCACCTGGGCGGCGTGGGTGAGGGCCAGGTCGGTGAGGTCGGCGAGCGGGCCGAGGACGGGGCTGCCGGAGACGTCCAGCCCGGCCTTGGCCGGATCGTCGTCCAGGACGCCGACCGGATGGAGGCCGAAGTCCGGGGTCCGGTCCAGGTCGCGGACCAGCGCGGTCCCGGCGGCGCCGCCCCCGACGACCAGGGTGCGCAGGCCGGGCGAACCGGCCCGCTGGGCGGGCAGCGGGATGCGGGCCCGGTACGGGCGTGCGGCAGTGGGGTGCGGCGACATCTGACCTCCGGTCTACCTGACTCACGGAGTGGAACGTGCGGAAGGGCGCGGGCTCGTTCAGCCCGGGCCGGGGCCTGCGGCAGAGGCGACGGTCGGCGGAGGGACGGGGGCGGTGGCCGGGGCGGGCGCGGCGGGCGGCCCGGGCGGTTCCAGGGGGGCGACCCCGGCCCGGCGGGCGACCGCGACCGCCGCCAGCGTGGAGTGCACCCCCAGCTTGCCCAGGACGTTCTGCATGTGGGTGCGGACGGTGTGCGGGGAGAGGAACAGCCGCTCCGCGACGGCCTGCCGGCCGAGACCGGCCACCATGCAGCGCAGCACCTCCTCCTCGCGGGGGGTGAGCGCGGCCACCAGCCGCTCGCTCTCCGAGCGGTCCCGGCGGGCCGAGGTCAGTTCGCGGACCACACCGGTGAGCAGCGCGGGCGGCAGGTGCGTCTCGTCGCGCCGGACGCCGCGCACCACCGCCATCAGCGCGCCGAGCGAACTCTCGCGCGCCACCCAGCCGTTGGCCCCGGCCTGCAGGGCGCGGGCGGCCCGCTGCGGGTCGTCCGCGGCGGCCAGCAGGACGGCCCGCACCTGCGGGTGGGCCCGCCGGATCCGGGCCACCAGGGCGATCCCGTCGGTCAGCGGCGGCTGCCCGCCGGGGGGCTGCGGGGCCCGCCGGGGCACCGGCACGGCGGCCGGGCCGCGGGGCGGCGGCACCGGCACGACGCCCAGGTCGACGTCGACCAGCACCACGTCGTACGGGCGGTGCTCGCCCGCCGCGCGCTCCAGTGCCCGTTCGGCCGCCGCCGCGCTGCCCGCCGCCCCGACGTCCACGTCGGGTTCGGCGGCCAGCGCCGTGGCGAGCGCCTCGGCGAAGATCCGGTGGCCGTCGACCACCAGGACGCGTGTACGCCCCATTCGTCCTTGCCCCCCTGCTCGTGGGCCGACCCCCACCGGTCCCTCACTCAGCCTACGGGCGCCTGCCCGCACGGCGTGGGGGTTTGGTGAAGTTCCTGTACACAGGGTCTTCGACGGTGGGGGTCGGGTCGGGGTGGGGTGCTGGTCAGGCGCGGTGGGCGAGGGTGAACTCCCAGGCGTCGGCGACGATCCGGTCGAGTTCGGGGCGCTTGGG